>NZ_JBVHVI010000007.1:2695-9754 GCF_055564915.1 Streptomyces sp. NPDC028928 | reverse complement strand
CCGATGCCGCCGACGCCACGGGCGACCCGGGCGGCAGGTCCGTAGCCTCCAATGACGCCGAGCCCACGGGTGACCCGGGGCGCAGGTCCGCAACCACCGGCGGCGACCCCACGGCCGGCCCGGGCGGCAGAGCCGTCGCCTCCGATGACGTCGGCACCATGGCGGTCCCAGGCCGCAAGCCCGTAGCCACCAGCGGCGACCCCACGGCCGCCCCGGGCGGCAGGTCCCTAGCCTCCAATGACGCCGAGCCCACGGGTGACCCGGGCCGCAGCTCCGCAACCACCGGCGGCGACCCCACGGCCGACCCGGGACGCAAGGCCCTGGCCGCCGGTCGCGGTGGCGCCGGTACCGACCCGGGCGGCGAAGCCGTACCCGCCGATGACGTCGACGCAACTGCCGGTCCGGACTGCACGGCCGTAGCCGCCGGCGGCGTCGGTACCGCCCCGGTCACCCCCTGCACCGCCGACGCCGTCGGCACCGCCCCGGTCGCCCCCTGTACCGCCGGCGGCGTCGGTGCCGTCCCGGTCACCTCGTGTACCGCCGCCGACAGTGCGCGTACGACGCCGCGCACATCGTGCCAGCGCTCGGCGAACCGGGTGGCGAGGAAGCCGTCCTGGCCCACCGGGAGCAGTCGGCCGCGGGGCTCGCGGGCGCCCAGCAGCGCTGCGACCGCGTCGGGGTCGTCGGGTGGCTGGGGCGCGTCCGGGCCGCGTCGCCGCAGGACCCGGTGTCCGCCCAGCACGATGGTCTCCGAGCCGTCCAGGGGCCGCAGCACCGCCCGGACCGCCTCGGGCAGCTCCGACTCGGCCAGCAGGGCCAGTTGGCTGTCGAGGACGACACCGGCCGCCCCGCCCGCCACGGCTGCCGCCGCGGTGCGCGGGCCGATGCCCCCGCAGGCCCAGACCGGCAGGTCGTCCGGCTCGCCGCACAACTCGCCGTCACTCAGGAGCTGTTGCAGGAGGACGAAGGTGCTCAGCTCGCCGACCCGGCCGCCGCTCTCGCTGCCCCGGGCGATCAGCCCGCGCGCGCCGGCGCGGACGGCCGTACGGGCCTGCCCGAGGTCGGTCACCTCTGCCAACACCCGAACGGAGGAAGGAAGTTCCGTTGCCGTCCAGGGGGCGTCCGGGGCCAGGACCACGGTGTCCACGGCATCGCAGACCTCCGCGGGGGTGAGGGCGCAGCGCCGGGTCACACGGATGCCGAAGGGGCCCGGTGCGGTCCTTCTCAGCCGGGACAGCTGTTCGCGGGATCTTCGGTCACCGGTGCCCAGGTCCAGGATGCCGAGCGCGCCGGCCGCGGTGGCGGCGGCGGCCAGGCCGGCGTCGGGTTCTCCGAACGGGGTGAGGCACAGGATCAGGTCGTGGGCACGCACAGGGGAGGTCATGATGCTCCGGCACGATCGGCGGGGACAGCACGGTGGGGGGTACGCGCGGCGAGACACTCTGGTGCGAGGGCAACGGAAACTAGCGAGGTCATTACTCGCGGGTCAATAACGCCGCAGCCTTTGCCTGTGCGGTGGCGCCGATTCGGCCAGCGCGCCGAATTCCCCGCAAGGGGCGGTAAATCCAGCGATTCTCGTCCCGTACGCGGAGTCGGGGACGTCCGGTCGTGCGCGCCACACCGGACCGAACCCCGGCAAACCGTCCACTCGCCGCACCGCGCGCTCACCTCGGCGCCGCGCGCCGGGACATTCGGCGGGCTTCTGTAAATTCCGGATGACGCCGGCCCGGTGGCTCGAACCGGGCCGACGGAAAACGGACAGGGCGGCCCGGGGGCCGTGCGCCGCACGAGCGGGGCCGCCCCGCACGGAGCGGCCCCGTCGCACGTCAGCCGAGCAGCCCCCGTACGGCCGCCGCCACGGGACCGCCCTTGCCGGTGTCCTTTCCGGCGACCGGCGAGGTCAGGGTGTCGGGAGTGCCGAGTGCGTCGAGCGTGTCGACGACCGGCGTCACAAGGTCCCCCGCCTTCCCCGCGAGCCCGGTTCCCCCGGCCGGCCGCTCCGTCCGGGCGGCGCGGATCTGCGCGACAGGCGGCGCGGCCCGCTCCCCGGTGTCCTGACCGGCGCGCCCCGGCTCCCCGTGCGAGCCACCGCTGCCCGCCTCGTGACCGGGAGGGCGCCCGGCCCCACCGGTGGACGGCCCCGGCCGCCCGGCACCGGACCCGCCCCGCTCACTCCGCGCGTCCGGCTCCGCCCGCCCGTCCGGCACCGTGCCGGAACGTGGCCGTCCGCCGACCGCCGCCGGCTCCAGCGCCCACCGTTGCCCGGCCGACCCGTCGCGTTCCGCCACCCCGACCCGCGCGCCGGAGCGACCGGATCCGGGGGCGAGGGCCAGACCGTGGTCCCAGCGGAGCAGGATCTCTCCGCGCACCGTGACGTCGTAGGACACCTCCCCGGCGGGTGTGCGGCAGCCGGCCAGTGCGACGGTCCTGGTGCCGGGGTCGGCGGCGAGGCAGAGGGCGGGGTCGGCGGCGCTGCGCAGCAGGCCGTCGTCCAGGTACGACCACTGCTGGGACAGGGCCGTCGAGCAGGGTGCGAGCCGGACGCCCGCGCCCGGCGCGATCCGGTCGCCGCGCACGTCCAGGCAGAGCCCGGAGGCGAGGTCGCGCAGGGTGCCGTGGGCGACCTCGGCGGGTTCGCCGACGGAGGCGGTGGAGGGTGAGGCGGCGGGACGTGCGCCGGCACCGCCCGGCCCGGTTTGCCCGCCGGCGCCGCTCGGCCGTGCGGCGCTTCCGGCGGGGGCGCCCCAGGTGGCGCCGGGGCCGGGGACAGCGTTGTCATCGGACCAGCTCCTGGCCACGAGGACGGTGGCGAGCAGGGCGAGGGAGGTGAGTCCGACCCCGAGAGCGACGGCCTTGCGGTGGCGGTGCCCCACCGCGGTGCGGTGCCGGCCGCCGGTGCCGGGGGGTGCGGCCGGCGGTACCGGCGGGGGCGGCCACTCCTCGGGGGCGGCGCGGCCGGGCCGCGAGTCGAGGTAGCGGCGGGCGCCCCAGCCGAGCACGGTCTCGGCGAGCAGCAGGGGCAGGCCGCCGTCGAAGAGGCCGAGTTGTTCGGCGGCGTGCCGGCAGTGGGCGCAGCCCGTCAGATGCCGGCGCACGTCCGGCAGCAGGGCGCCGCCGCGGCGGAGGGGGACGTCGAGGAGCCGGTTGTGGAAGCGGCATTCCTTGGTGGGCGCGAGTTCGCGGTGGGCGCGGACGCAACCGGCGCGGAATTGTTCGCGGGCCTGCTCCAGGGCGGTCGCCGCGGTGGCCGTGTCGACGCCCAGCAGACCAGCCGGTATGTTTATGGGTTCGGCTTCGACCTCGGTGTGCCAGAGAAGGCATTGGGAGGCGCCGGGAAGGGCCCGGAATGCGCGGGCTGCGAGCTGCCTGCTTTCCGGCGGGCCGGGCTTTGTGGCGCGCAGCCCGCGACCGCCGGTGGTTTTGCGCAATTCCGGCAGGGCGATGCAGGCCGCGTCGTCCGCGGCCCAGGCGCGGACGAGGTCGCGTACGGCGACCAGCAGTTGGGGGCGCAGGGCGCCGCCGAGGGCTCCGCCCGTCATGCGGCCGAGCACCTGGTGGAAGGCCGCGGTGGCCACGAGCTGGGCGGTGGGGCCGGCGGCGGCCAGACAGACCACGGCGTAGTCGCGGGTGGCCCGCCAGTGCCGGGCGAGCAGCAGCGCGACGGCGTGGTGGCGGCCGTCGTCCGGGCCGTTCAGCCGGGCGACGAGATCGCGGTCGGACTCGCCCGTCGGGGCGGGCAGGGGCGGATAGGGCGGGCGTGGGGGGTAAGGGGACTGCACGGAACCATTTCCTTTCCAGCCGCAGGACGGGCATGCGCAAGGGCGTCCTGTCGGAAAGCAGTGCCTGATTGGTGCATACCTAAAGGGCCCGGCCTTGACGTCGACGTCGGCCTTTGCCCTCCCATGGGGACGCTCACCTTGGCACACGCGGCTCACAGGAAACAAGCAGTGGGAATGGCCCCGGTGGCAGAGGCGGTGAATTGACGAAAGGTTACCGCCGGTATCACCGATCGGGCGGCTGAACGGCGGTCAACTGCCCTACCCTCAAAGCCGGATGGCACACCAAATCTCCGGCTTTCCGGCACGCCCCCACGCCACAGCGACGCCCGCCTCCCCGCGTACCGTCCGCAAGGCGGCCGGACTGGACGACATCCTGACGGTGACGGGCCTCCGGCGCGGCTCGCCGACATCCACCACATCCGCCAGGGCGGCCCGCTCGGGCTCGGCCACGCCGTGCTGTGCGCCCGGCACCACGTCGGGAACCAGCCCTTCGCGGTGCTCCTCGGCCTCCCCCGCTCTCGGCTTCGCTCGAGCGGGGGACCCCCATCGTCCTCGACCCGGCCGTCTTCGGCGTCCTGGAGCGCACCCCGCCGGGCCGCGGCGGCGAGATCCAGCTGACCGACGCCCGGCAGGAGCTGGCGGCGGGCGGCACCGCGCGGGGTGCTCTTCGGCCCCGAGTTCACCGCCTGGCCGCGGGAGTTCGCGGCGGGGCTGCCGGGCCGGGAGGAACGGCGGCGGGCCGCCTGACGCGAAGCCGGCCTCAGGCCGGCCGGCCCTCGCCGGGGGACACGCGGACCACCGTGGCCAGGAGAGCGGCCACCAGGCAGACCGCGCTGAGGGTGACCCACACCGTGTCGTAGGTGCCGAAGACGTCCCGAGCGGTGGCGCCGAGGAACGCCGAGGCGCCGGCGCCCAGTTGGTGGGCGGAGTTGGTCCAGCCGAAGACGATGGGGCCGTCGTCCCCGTAGGTCCGCTGGCAGAGCGCGATGACCGGGGGCACGGTCGCGACGTCGACGAGGCCGTAGACGACGGCGAAGGCGATCATGGACGGGCGGGCCGAGGCGGTGAAGAGCAGGGGCAGGGCGAGCAGGGTGAGCGCGCGGACGGTGAAGTACACGGCCAGCAGCCGCCGGGGGTCGAACCGGTCGGTGAGCCAGCCGGAGACGGCCGCGCCCAGGGAGGAGAAGACGCCGATCAGGGACAGCATGGACGCGGCGACGGTCGCGTGCATGCCGTGGTCGTGGGCGGCGGGCACCCAGTTGCTCCACATGATGCCGTTGGTGGAGGCGCCGCAGATGACGAACATGCCGGCCAGCAGCCAGAACGTGCCGGTGCGCATGGCCTGGACGAGGACGGTCACGGTGCGGCGGGCGGCGCCCTCGGCGGGGGCGGGCTTGGTGACGAACTCCTCGCTGCCGTACGGCAGGGCGCCGACGTCGGCCGGATGGTCGCGCAGGAACAGGGCGACGAGGGCGGACACGGTCAGCGCGACGAGCGCGAGGGTGACCACCGGGGGCTGCCAGTCGTAGCGGTCGACCGCCCAGGCGAGCAGCGGCAGGAAGAGAAGCTGGCCCAGGTGGCTGGAGGCGCTGAGCGCACCGGTGACCAGGCCGCGCCGGCGGACGAACCAGCGGCTGGTGACGAGGGCCGCGAAGGTCATCGTCAGACAGCCGCTGCCCAGGCCGATGAGCACGCCCCAGTACAGGACCAACTGCCAGGGCGAGGCCATCGCGTTGGTGAGCAGGGCACCGGCGGCGACGAGGAGCATGGCGCCGGCCGCCACACGGCGGATCCCGGCGCGTTCCATCAGGGCGGTGGCGAAGGGTGCGGTGGCGCCGAAGAGGACCATGTTGACGGAGGCGGCCAGCGCGATCTGGCCGCGGTCCCAGGCGTACTCCTGGTGCAGGGGGGTGACCAGCAGGCCCGGGACGGTGGTGAAGGCACCGGCGGTGACGATGGCCGCGCCGGCGACGACGGCGACGGCCCACGCCCGGTGCCCGGCGGGCCGGGGGCGGTCCGGTGCGGAGGCGGGGGGTGGGGTCACGGGGGTCTGCGCTTGCTGAGCCATGGCTCCAGCCTGTCCGGGACGGCGATCACCCAGCGAGTGTCTCGATGGCCATGATGCGCAAGAATGTGGCCATGACGGACCGGACTGTCTTCTCGCATCCCGCACGTCACAGCGTCGCCGTACTGGCCCGCCAGATGACCCTGCCCATCGAACTCGGCATCGTGCACCAGTTGTTCGGTCAGGCCCGCTCCGGGGCGACCCCGGACGGCGAGCCCCTGTACGAGGTCGTCACCTGCGCGCTGGACCCCGGCCGGGTGCGCACCGACGGGGACTTCACCCTCAACGTCGCGCACGGCCCGGAGGCGCTGGCCCAGGCCGACACGGTGATCGTGCTGTCCTCCTACGACGACTACGAGCAGGAGCGGCCCGGTCTACGGGGGCCGCTCGCCGACGCGTTCGCGCGGATACGGCCGGGCACCCGGGTGGCCTCGATCTGCACGGGCGCCTTCGTCCTCGCCTCCGCCGGCCTCCTCGACGGGCGGGTGGCGACCACGCACTGGCGCTACGCCGACCTGTTCGTCCGGCTGTTCCCGCAGGTGGAACTGGATCCGGACGTGCTGTACACCGACGGCGGCGACGTTCTGACGTCGGCGGGCTGCGCCTCCGGGATCGACCTGTGCCTGCACATGATCCGCCGTGACTTCGGCATGGCCGTCGCGGGCGACGTCGCCCGCCGCACCGTCGTACCGCCGCACCGCGAGGGCGGGCAGATGCAGTACGTCCGCCGGCCCGTGCCGGAGCCCTCCTCGCCGTCCACCGCCGCCGCGCGCGGCTGGGCCCTGCAACGACTCGCGGAGCCCCTCACCCTGGGCCAGATGGCCGCCCAGGAGGCCATGAGCGTACGGAACTTCACCCGTCGCTTCCGGGACGAGGTCGGCACCACCCCGATGAACTGGCTGACCCAGCAGCGCCTGGAACGGGCCCGGGAACTCCTGGAGGAGTCGGACCTGCCGGTGGAGCAGGTGGCCGAGCAGTCGGGGCTGGGCACGGCCGCCAATCTGCGGCAGCACTTCCACACGGCGCTGGGTACCTCGCCCAGCGCCTACCGGGCCACCTTCCGCGGGCCGGGTACCGCGGCATGACGCGGCGTGGGGGGGGGGGGGGGGGGCCCCCCCCCCACAAGGGAGCGAAGGGGAAAAAGCGCCGGGAAAATCAACCTCTCCAAATGGGGTTGTGGGGCTCTGGGGCGGGCGACAAGGCCCCCCCCGCTGG
>NZ_JBVHVI010000007.1:0-2685 GCF_055564915.1 Streptomyces sp. NPDC028928 | reverse complement strand
TGGGCCACCTTCCGTGTCCCGGTGACCGCGGCCGGACGCGGCGTGGGGCGGCCGCGACCGCCCCCCCCCACGCCGGGGACCTCGGGGACGATCAGCGCCGGAACTCCCGGTTGCCGAGGTGCTGCGGACGCGGCTTGGGCGCGGCGAACGGCTCCTCCAGCGTGTTCTCCACGCTGTTGTAGACGATGAAGATGTTGGAGCGCGGGAACGGCGTGATGTTCCCGTTGGAGCCGTGCAGCAGGTTGGAGTCGAACATCACCGCCGAGCCGGCGGGGCCGGTGATCTGCTCGATGCCGTGCTGCTCGGCCATCCGCGTCAGGTGCTCCTGGCCCGGGGAGCCGACGGTGATGCGGTGCACGCGCAGCGACTCCTTGTGGAAGTCGACCGGCGTCTCGCCCACCGACGGGATGAACGTCTTGTGCGTGCCCGGCATGACCAGCAGCGGCCCGTTGAACGGGTGGTTCTCGCTCAGCGCGATCGAGACGCTGAACGCGCGCGGCCGGGGCATGCCGTCCTCGGCGTGCCAGGTCTCGAAGTCGGAGTGCCAGTCGAACTCGGCGCCGCCGAAGCCGGGCTTGTAGTTGACGCGGCTCTGGTGGATGTACACGTCCGAGTCGAGGACCTGCCGGGCGATGTCGGTGAGCTTGGAGGAGAACAGCAGCTTGGCGAAGACCTCGCTGACCTTCTCGACCTCGAACACCGAGCGGACCCGGTCGGAGTCCGGCTCCAGCACGACACGCTCGCCGGCGCGCAGCACCGGGTCCTGGCCCAGGCGCTGCAGCTCGGCGCGGTAGGTCTCCACCTCGTCCGGGGTCAGCAGTTCGTCGAGGACGAGGTAGCCGCTGGAGTCGTAGGCCGCCAGCTGCTCCTGGCTGAGCGGACCGGGGCCCTGGCCCCACACGGTGGGGTCGACCCGCGGCTGCGGGACGGCCTCCCCGGCGACGCGGGTGGGGTAGAGGTCGGGGCGGAGGGTGGTGCTCATGCGGCGGTCTCCTTCACGGGTGAGGTGGTGGTGTCGGTCGGGGTGTCCGTTGCCGGGTCGAGGGCGGCGAGGGGGCCGATGCGCTGGAGGATCTCGTCGTGGTGGCCCTCTCCCAGCAGGTCGGCGGGGAAGAGCAGTTGTTCGGTGATCTCGGCCGTCCGCCGGCGGGCGTACTGCCGGAGCACCATGAGGATCGAGCGGTTCTCGGCCGACACGCTGGCCTCCACGAAGCGTGCCCCGCGTGCGCGTTGCCGCTCGGCGGCCTCCTCGAAGAGCTTCACGCCGAGGAACGGGATGCCGTGCCGCGGGCTGACGGCGGTCTGCCACACGAAGTAGGTCTCCGGTTCCTCGGGGCGGCGGTAGCCGGTGAGGAAGCCCACGATCTCGTCGTCCACGGTGGCCACCAGGCAGCAGTCGGCGAAGTCGCGGAACCACAGGACGTAGGCGTACGGGCTGTTGGTGTCCAGACCGGGCGTGCTGTCGACCAGTTCCCACACCTTCAGCCCGTCCTCGGGTGTCGGGGTGCGGAAGACGGCCTTGGCGCCCGCCATCTCAGGCCGCCTCCTCGTCGGTGAGCAGGGGGTAGACGCCGTTCTCGTCGTGGTCCTCCTGGCCGGTGACCGGCGGGTTGAACACGCAGATGTAGCGGGAGTCGGTCTTGGGGCGCAGCGTGTGCCGCTCGTGCCCGTCGAGGAGGTACATGGTGCCGGGGGTGATCCAGTGCTTCTCGCCGGTCTCCTCGTTCGTCAGCTCCGACTCGCCTTCGACGCACAGCACGGCCTCGATGTGGTTGGCGTACCACATCGACGTCTCCGTCCCGGCGTACAGAATCGTCTCGTGCAGGGAGAAGCCGACCCGCTCCCTGGCGAGGACGATCCGCTTGCTCTCCCAGGTGCCGGACGCCGCCTTCACATGACGGTCGGTGCCTTCGATGTCCTTGAACGATCGGACGATCACGGGGTGCGTTTCCTCCTAGCTGGTCAGGCGGTTTCCCGGACGGCACGGGCGAGGACGCTGAGGCCCTCGTCCAGCTCGTCGGGGGTCGTGGTGAGGGCGGGCAGCAGCTTGACGACCTCGCCCTCGGGGCCGGACGTCTCGATGAGCAGCCCGAGTTCGAAGGCGCGCCGCGCGACCCGGGAGGCCCGCGACCTGTCGTGGAACTCCAGGCCCCACACGAGCCCGCGCCCGCGGTGCTCCTTGACGTCGGCGAGGTTCTCCGCACGGATGGCGACGAGTTCCCGCTCGACCTGTTCGCCGCGGGTGCGGGTCTGCTTCTCCATCGCGGAGCCGTCGGTCCAGTAGGTCTCCAGGGCGGCGGTGGCGGTGACGAATGCGGGGTTGTTGCCGCGGAAGGTGCCGTTGTGCTCGCCCGGCTCCCACACGTCCAGTTCCGGCTTGAACAGGCACAGGGACATGGGCAGCCCGTAACCGCTGATCGACTTCGACACGGTGACGATGTCCGGCACGATCCCGGCCTCCTCGAACGAGAAGAACGCACCGGTACGGCCGCAGCCCATCTGGATGTCGTCGACGATCAGCAGCATGTCCTGCCGCTCGCACAGCTCCTTCAGCGCCCGCAGCCACTCGGGCCGGGCGACGTTGATGCCGCCCTCGCCCTGCACGGTCTCCACGATCACCGCGGCCGGCTTGTTCAGCCCGGAGCCCTGGTCCTCCAGCAGCCGCTCGAACCACAGGAAGTCCGG
>NZ_JBVHVI010000006.1:347290-464063 GCF_055564915.1 Streptomyces sp. NPDC028928 | reverse complement strand
CTGGGCGGCATCTGGATCCTGCAGACCTTCCCGGCCCTCGTCGGCGGTCTGTTCACCCGCTGGTTCCACCGCTGGGCCCTGCTGGCCGGCTGGGCCGCCGGCATGGTCTACGGCACCGCCGCCGCCTACGGTGTCGCCTCGCCGACGCAGAAGCACTTCGGCGGCTCGGCGAAGGAGATCCCCGGCATCGGCGAGACCGGCTACATCGGCCTCACCGCGTTCGTCCTGAACGTCGTCGTCACCGTGGTGCTCACATGGGCCCTGAGGGCGCTGAAGGCTCCCGAGGGCATCGACGCGACGCGCCCGGAGGACTACACGGCCGACGCCGGGGAGGCGCTGCCGACGGACCGGCAGGGCCTGCGGCCGGGGGACTCGCCGGCCCCGTCCCTCAGTTGAGGGGCCTGCTTCCGCCGATCACGGACCGGCCCGGGGCTGTCGCACCGGGCCGGTCCGTCGTGTCACTCCTTGAGGCTGTAGAAGTGCACCGGCGAGTTCGGCTCGAAGCCGATGCGGGGATACACGGGTGCCCCGGCCTCCGTCGCGTGCAGGGTGGCCCGGGTCAGGCCGGTGGCTCGGGCGCCCTCGTACAGGGCCTTCCGGGTCACCGCCTCTCCGTAGCCCCTGCGCTGCCATTCCGGGGCGGTGGCGACGAGCACGACGAACAGGCGGCCGTCCGCCTCCACCGTCGCCGCGCACGTCACCGGGTCACCGTCCCGCAGCCCCAGGTAGGCGTGGACCTCGTCCTTCCACAGCACGGACCCGAGGAGCCCGTCGCGGCCGTCCTCCAGCGGGAAGCCGTAGGCACGGGAGTTCAGGTCCGCGTACGCCCGCAGCTGGTCGTCCGTGGTCACGCGTACGAAGGTCAGGTCCGGGTGGGACGGCTCGGGGACGGGCAGGAGGTCGCCGGCCATGCCGGTGCCCGGGAACGCGTACTCCAGGCCCGCCTTCTCGGCCGCTGTCCGCACTCCGGCACGTGCCTCGTCACCGAGCAGGTCCTCGAAGAGCCACAGGAACCCGGGGTGCCGCTTGGAGCGCATGATCTCCGCCGCCTGACCGAGCCGGTGCTCGACCAGTGCCGCGTCCGCGTCGACGTCGGTCAGCGTGACGCAGTTCCAGAAGGAGAACCGGCAGTCGGCCCAGCGGACGGCGATCCCCGGAAGGTCCCGCACGTCGGCACCGGGATCCCGGTCGAGCACCATGGCCCGCCAGACCACGGCGAGCTGCTCCATCGATTCGATCGACTCCGTACGGCCCGGCATCCGGCCTCCCTGGTGGTGGAGTTGAGCAAGTCCTCCCAGTAATACGCCACTTCGCCGTGCCGGCGCTCGCCGACACGGCCCCGCCCGCGGGAACCGCACCGGTACGCGGAGGCGCCGCGCTGCGCCGTGTGGGCGGCGGCGCCGGCCCGGCGTCGGAGTTCGGCCACACGGGGAGGACCCTCAGGGCGCGTGCGTCGCGGTGGAGCAGCGCGGCGCACCGGTCCGCCGGGGCGCACCGCACGGGAACCGCTGCCGGACCTGCGCCTTCTCCGGGGGGCACGGTCCACGGCCAGGCCCGGGGGGCGGGCGGTGCGGGCGCCCTGACGGTGACTGGGTAGCCGCTTGTCGTGCCCTCGGGGCCGGGCGACCATGAGGGGCCCACCCGCTGTTCGAACAGGGAGTGGCCCGTGTCTCCGAGCGTGACAGCAGTGATCGAGGACCGCGCAGAGCCAGCGCCGTGCGGACGTCGGTGCCCCGTGTCTCCCGGAAGGGCTGGTCGTGCCAGAGCCGCTTGATGCCGTGACCCCTGCCGCCGCCGGTACGCCCGTGTCCCCGGCGGGGCTGACCGCGCCGCCGACGGTCGGTGTGGAGGAGGAGTTCGTCCTGGCCGGACGGCACAGCAGGGCGGCTGTGCACAGAGCCCCTGCCGTGGTGGGTGCCGCGCGCGGTCGCCTCGGCGCGCCGCATGCCACGGCTGAGGTCTCGCAGGCCCAGGTGGAGACGGTCAGCGCGGTGTGCCGCACCGCCGAGGACCTGGCGGCGGAGATCGTCCGGCTGCGCGGCGGCGCGGCCATGGCGGCGGCCGAGTACGACTGCCTCCTGGTGCCCAGCGGCACCGCGGTGCTCGGCAGGCCCGGTCCGCCGCCCGTCGTGGACAAGGCCCGCTACCGCGCGTTCGCCCGCCGCTTCGGGCCGCTGGCCCACGATCAGGGGGTGAACGCCTGCCACGTGCATGTCGGGGTGGACGACCGGGAGGAGGCCGTAGGAGCGGTCAACCACCTCCGGGGCTGGATGCCCCTGTTGCTGGCCGTCACCTGCAACTCCCCGTTCAGCGACGGGACGGACACCGGATACGCCAGCTGGCGCTCCATGGTCTGGGGCCGGTGGCCCGTGGCCGGCCCGCCGCCGTTCCTGCACAGCGCGGCCCACCACGAACGGGTCGTCGGCCAGCTCGTCGCCTCCGGGGCGGCGATGGACCCGGCGATGGTCTACTGGCACGTCCGGCCCTCACCGCACCTTCCCACCGTGGAGGTGCGCGTCGCCGACGTGCTGCCGGAGCCCGCGGCCACCACGGCCTACGCGCTCCTCGTCCGCGCCCTCGTCGGCTGCGCCGTGGACTCCGTACGCGCCGGTGAACCCGCACCCGCCGTCCCCGACCTGCTGCTCAGGGCGGCGTGCTGGCAGGCCGCCCGGCACGGCACACAGGGCACCCTGCCCGCCACCCACACCCCCGACTGCACCCCCACGTCCGTGGGCCGGCTGGTGGACGAACTGTGGAAACGGGTCGAGCCGCATCTCAGCCGCTACGGCGACGACCGGTGGGTCGGCGACTGGCTGAGCGACGTCCAGCGCCAGGGCACCGGCTCGGCGCGCCAACGGCGGATCGCGGACCGTCACGGCGGCCGTCTCCAGGCCGTCGTGGACGAACTCGCCGTCGCCCCGGGATGACACCCCGGCACAGCTCGGGCGTTCACGCCGGCAGGCGCCCGCCCCTCAGGCTCCCACGGCCACCATCACGATCAGGACGACCAGGAGCAGCACGACGTACGCGACGGAGTGAACGCGGTCCGGGACGCGCGTGGTGAGCCGTCCGGCCACGGCGATGGTGGGGAGCGATCCGGTGAGCAGGGCGGCGCCTGCGGTGAGGTCGACGTAGCCGAGCTGGCCGAGGCCGGCGGAGGCGGTGGGGGCGACGGCGTAGACCAGGGTGCCGGTCACGGCGACGGGGACGCTCAGCGGGTTGGCCATGGCGGCGGCGTCGGCCATGGGCAGGCCCCTGCGGCGCAGCAGCGGAACCGTCATGACACTGCCGCCCACTCCCAGGGCCGCGGCCACCAGGCCGATGCCCATGCCGCCGACGGTGGTGGTGCCCCGGCCCAGGGGCCTGGGGCACGTCCGGTGCGCCGGGGCGAGGAAGCCCTTCCGCAGCAGGCTGTCGGCGATCGTCACCAGGAGATAGGCGGCGAACAGCAGGCGCAGCGCCGTACCGCCGGCCAGGGTGGCGGCGAAGGACCCGGCTGCGGCGCCGACCGTGATGTACGCCGCCAGCGGCCAGACGTACGCGCGGCGCAGCCGGCCCTGACGCCACTGGCCGAGCGTCGCGGCCGCGGCGTTCACGAGCATGACCGCCGCCGAGGTGGCCACCGCGATGTGCATGGCGTCCGCCGCCGGCCGTGCCGTGGCGGTCAGGACGCCGTACACGACGGGGACCGTGATGAAGCCGCCGCCGAAGCCGAAGAGCACGGTCGTGACGCCGGTCAGGCAGCCGAAGAACAGGAGGGTGAGGAACGAGGTCAGCACGGGTGAGACGCTAGGGACCGGCCGGCCTGGCGGGCAATCGATGATGTGCCGAGTTCCTACGCGGAGCAGACACGGCGGGCCGTGGCACGTAATCTCACGGCATGCGCAACATCCCGGTCGCGGACGTGGACGACCTCGACCGTGCCGTGCTGGCCATCGGCACCGACTACCCCTCTGACCACCTGCTCGTCTGGCACGAACACCGCCGCGCCCAGGTCCTGTACGCGGCCACCGGTGTCATGCGGGTCGAGACGGCGGACGGCAGCTGGACGATTCCCACCGCCCGTGCCGTGCTGATCCCGCCCAGGACCAGCCATCAGGTCACGATGACGGGGGTCAGCACGCGCAGCCTCTACATCGAACCCGCCGCCGTGCCGTGGTTTCCCGCCCGCTGCCAGGCCGTCGACGTCTCCGCCCTGCTCCGGGCGCTGATCCTGGAGGCCGTCGAGATGGAGCCGCGCTACCCCGAGCACAGCCGGGACGCGGCGGTCGCCGCGCTGATCCTGCACGAGCTCAGGAGCCTCACCCCGCTGCCGCTCGATGTGCCGCTGCCGGCCGATCCGAGGCTGCGGGCCCTGTGCGAGGCGTTCCTGCGGCAGCCGGACGTCCACGACCCGCCCGCGCGGTGGTGCGCCGCCCTCAACATCAGCGAACGCACCCTCGCCCGTCTGTTCCGGCGCGGCACCGGCCTGAGCTTCTCGCAGTGGCGGCAACGCGCCTGCGTCCTGCACTCCCTGCCGCACCTCGCAGCGGGCACGCCCGTCACGCGCGTCGCGGCCATGCTGGGCTACGACAACCCCGCCGCGTACACGGCGGCCTTCGGGAAACTCCTCGGCCGGCCGCCGACGGCGTACCGCAGCCCCGGTGTCACCGGTGCCTAGCCGGGCCGACTTGCCTTCGAGTGGACTCCAGCGGCCACACTGGTCGTCACGAGAAGGCGGGCAGCGATGCCCAGGACGGAACGGCGGCAGCAGATGGCGACGACGAGCGGGGCGGGGCATCCTCTGCCGTACGACACCTACCGTGAGGCGATCGAGCGGGAGACGCGACGGTTCGTCGGGGTGGTGCGGGACGCCGACCCCGCGAGCGCCGTGCCCGCCTGCCCGGACTGGGCGCTGGCCGACCTCACCCGGCACGTGGGGGCGCTGCAGCGCTGGTTCTGCTCACTGCTGACCCGGCGGGTGCAGGAGCCGCCGCGCAGCCGGGACGTGGAGCTGGGGATGCCCGAGGACGTGCGGGAGCTGGCCGACTGGGTGGCGGCGGGGGTGCCCGAGGTGGCGGCCGTGCTGCGGGACACGGATCCCGGTGCGGCGATGTGGGCGTGGGGCGAGGACCGGCACGCGCGGTTCTGGGCCCGCCGGATGCTCTACGAGACGCTGGTGCACCGGGTGGACGCGGAGCGTGCCGTCGGCCACGCACCGGCCGTGGATCCCGTGCTCGCCGCGGACGGGGTGGACGAGTTCCTGGCCAACCTGCCGTACGCGGGGATCTTCGCTCCCGGTGTGACGAAGCTGCGCGGCGACGGCGAGACCCTCGTGTTCCGGTGCGCGGGCGACGACGGCGCGTCCGGCGAGGAGTGGCGGGTGCGCCTGGACCCGGACGGATTCCGGTTGCTGCCGCGCACCGGCGGCGACACGGCGTCCGCGCCGCACACCGTGGCGGTGCAGGGGCGGGCGGAGGACCTTCTGCTGCTGCTCTACGGCCGGCGGTCGTACCAGGAGCCCGCCTTCGACGTCTCGGGGGACATCACGGTCCTCGACCGCTGGTTCGCCCACACGGCCTTCTGAGCCACGGCTCCGCTCAGCCGGCCGAGGACGGCGGCGGTACGGACGGCGCGTCGGCGCAGAGGCAGACGGCGAGCGCCGCGATGTCGTCCTGCAGCCGGTCGCCGCTGTAGTCCAGCAGATCGTGGTGGAGCCGTTCCAGCAGTTCCCGGGGCGGAAGGGAGCACCAGGAAGCGAGGCGCCGCAGCAGGGGGTAGAAGGAGCCGGCCGCGTCGCGGGTCTCCGTGATGCCGTCCGTGTACAGCAGCAGCTGGTCGCCGGGCCGCAGGGGGTAGTCGTCGACGTGGTACGGCTCCCCGACCAGCATGCCGAGGTTGAGCGGCGGGGCCGAGCGGCCGCTGTCCAGTTCCCGTACCTCCCCGGCCCGCAGGAGGACCGGGGGCGGGTGGCCGCAGTTGACGACGCGGATCAGCGGGTCCTTCGGGGGAATCTCGGCGAAGACGGCGGTGACGAACCGTTCGCCCACCTCGCTCCCGCCCAGCAGCATCGCCCTGCGGTTCATGCTCGTCTCCACCCGGTCGGCCAGCGCGGGCAGAGCGGGTTCGTCGAACGCCGCCTCGCGGAACGCGCCGAGCAGCGCGGCGGCCGTCTCCACCGCGAGCAGGCCCTTGCCCCGGACGTCACCGATGAGCAGCCGGACCCCGTACCGGGTGGGGACGGCCTCGTAGAGATCGCCGCCGATGCGGGCCTCCGCCGCGGCCGACAGGTAGAGGCTCTCCAGCTGGAGCGTGCCGATCCGGTGCGGAACCGGTCGGAGCAGGACCCGTTGGGCGATGTCGGCCACGAACCGGACGTCGGCCAGGGTGCGCTCCCGGCGCGTGCGGTGCGCGGCCAGGATCGTGCCGAGGACGCCGACCAGGGCGGTGCAGATGTAGGCGGCGACGTAGTGACGGTCCCACAGATAGCCGACCGAGCGGCCCGCACAGCACGGGGTGCCGGCCAGGACGCCCTCCAGGACGATGGCGAACACCGTGGCGCCGGCGACGACGAGCGGGCCGTGGGCGAAGGCGGCCACGAGGGGAAGGGCGATCAGTACGAAGCTCACCGGCCACTGCACGGGGGTCGCGGGCTCCAGCAGCAGAAGGGCCACGACGTACAGGACCGGCAGCCACCGCATCCATGCCGGGGGCGCCGGCAACCGCGTCCGCGCACCGGCACCGTCCTCCGGCTCCCGACCGGTATGTCCAGGCTTCGGCATACGCCCAGCCTGGTCCGCGGGCTCACGGCGCGCCGGTGATTGCTCCACTCCACGGCATGTTCGTTCCGCCCCCGGTACGTCCCGTCCAGGACCCCCCCGGTCGAGCGCGTCGCCCATCTGCCGTGGGCGTGCGCCATCGGTGGGTACACCGGTCGCCGCCCACGGAGTTCCAGTGCTAGAAAAGGGAGATGAGCGGACGTTCCCGCTGGCCATCGGCAAGCGCGGCGCCGCCGCCCGGCACACGTGGGTCATCCGATCCGTCCCGTGGACGAGGGCCCTGGCCGTCACGCGGACGCCGCCTCTCGTCGTCCCTGAGCGTCCGCACGCTCGCCGCGCAGGTCTTCCTGCTCCAGGCGCTGATCATGCTGGTGCTGGTCACGGTGGCCGCCGCCGCTCTGGTGGTGCAGGGCCGGTACGACGCCCAGCGCACCGCCGAGGAACGCTCCCTGGCCGCGGCGGAGGCCTTCGCGCACGCACCCGGAACGGCCCTCGCGCTGCGGTCGCCCGATCCCACGGACCGGCTGCAACCGGCGGCGGAGCAGGCCCGCAAGGGCTCCGGCGTCGACTTCATCACCGTCCTGGACAGGCACGGGGTCCGGCTCACCGACCCCGACACCTCTCTCATCGGTACCAAGGCCCAGGGCGTCGGCCGGGCCATCGCGGGCGAGACGTTCACCGAGACGTTCCACGGCCGGCCCACCGACGCCGTCCGCGCGGTCGTCCCCGTGACGGACGCCAGCAGGCGCGTCGTCGGCATGGTCACCGCCGGGATCGAGTACGCCAACGTCAGCGAGGTGCTGAACCAGCAGCTGCCGATGCTGCTCGGCGCGGCCGCGGGGGCGCTCCTCCTGGCGACCGGCGGCGCGGCCCTGGTCAGCCGCCGCCTGCTGCGCCAGACCCACGGACTCGGCCCGGCCGAGATGACCCGGATGTACGAACACCACGACGCCGTGCTCCACGCGGTGCGCGAGGGGGTGCTGATCCTCGACGGCGACGGCCGTGTCCTGCTCGCCAACGACGAGGCGCACCGGCTGCTGGGCCTGCCCGGGAAAGCCGACCAGCGGCAGGTGCGGGAGCTGGGCCTGGGGCCGCGTCTCACCCGGTTGCTGGAGTCGGAGGCGACCGCGACCGACGAGGTCATCCCGGCCGGGGACCGGCTGCTGGCGGTGAACGTCCGGCCCACCGCCCCGTACGGCGGCGCTCAAGGACTGGTGGCCACCTTCCGTGACACCACGGAGCTGAGGGCCCTTTCCGGCCAGGCGGAGGTCGCGCGGGGCCGGCTGTCGTTCCTGTACGAGGCGGGCGTGCGGATCGGCACCACCCTCGACGTACGGCGTACGGCGGAGGAGCTGTCGGAGGTGGCGGTCCCCCGTATGGCCGACTTCGTCACCGTGGAACTCCTCGATTCCGTGCTGCGCGGCCAGGAGCCCACCAGCGCGGTCCACGAGATGCGCCGTACCGCGCTGCGGGCCTCGCAGACCGGGCACCCCCTGCAGCCGGTGGGTGATGTGATCCGGTTCGTGATGGCCGACACGCCGATGGTGGCGGCGCTGCGCCGGGGGAAGGCCGTCCTGGTGTCCGACCTGCACACCGCCCAGGACTGGCGGGCGCAGGATCCCGAGGGGGCCCAGCGGGCGCTGGACTACGGCATCAGCTCGCTGATCACGGTGCCGCTGCGGGCGCGCGGGGTGGTCCTCGGCATGGTCAACTTCTGGCGGGGCGCGGGCTCTCCCCGGTTCGAGGACGAGGACGTCGCCGTGGCCGAGGAGCTGGTGGCCCGGGCCGCCGTCGCGATCGACAACGCGCGCCGGTACTCCCGCGAACACGAGCTGGCGGTGACGCTGCAGCGCAATCTGCTGCCGCTGGGCCTGCCGGACCAGGACGCGCTGGAGATCGCCTCGCGCTATCTGCCGGCGCGGTCCGGCGTGGGCGGTGACTGGTTCGACGTCATCCCGCTGCCCGGCTTCCGCGTGGCGCTGGTCGTCGGTGACATCGTGGGGCACGGGCTGCAGGCCGCGGTGACCATGGGGCGGCTGCGCACGGCCGTACTGAACTTCTCCTCGCTGGACCTGGCCCCGGACGAACTGCTCGGCCACCTGGACGAGATGGTGACCCGGCTGGACGCGCAGGGCGCGACCGCCGCCGACGACGACCGGGTACCCCTGACCGGGGCCACTTGCCTCTACGTCATCTACGACCCGGTCGGCGGCCACTGCACCCTGTCCCGCGCCGGACACCTCGCGCCCGCCGTGGTGGATCCCCAGGGCAGGGTGACCTTCCCCGACCTCCCCCTGTCGCCGCCCCTGGGAGTGGGCGGGCATCCCTTCGAGGCCGGGGAGCTGGACCTGCCCGAGGGCAGTCGTCTCGTCCTGTTCACCGACGGACTGATCGAGAACCGGGGACGGGACATCGACGAGGGCCTGGAGCTGCTCTCCTCGGCCATCGCCCGTCCGGACCTCGCACCGGAGGACACCTGCCGCGCCCTCGTGGAGACGATGCTGCCCGCGCACCCCAGTGACGACGTGGCGCTGCTGGTCGCCCGGACCCGGCGGCTCGCCCCCTCGTGCGTGGCGACCTGGGACGTACCGTTCGATGTCGAGGCCGTGCCCCGGGTGCGCAGGGAGGTGAGCCGGCGGCTCGCCGACTGGGAGCTGGAGGGGACGGCGTTCGCCACGGAGCTGATCCTCAGCGAACTCCTCACCAACGCGATCCGGTACGGCGCCCCGCCCGTACGGGTCAGGCTGCTGCTGGGCCGGACCCTGGTCTGCGAGGTGTCGGACGGCAGCAACACCTCTCCCCGGCTGCGCCGCGCGGCCACCACCGACGAGGGCGGCCGCGGTCTGTTCCTGGTCTCCCAGTTCGCGGACATCTGGGGTACCCGCTACGCGGCGCGCGGCAAGGTCATCTGGGCCGAACAGACCCTGGACAGCACCACGGAACCGGACCCGTCGGCCCTGCTCGACGCCCTGGACATCTGACGCCGGCCGGTCCGTACGGGTGTGGCGTCCCGCCCGCGTCCCCCGCGGGGGACACGCTGTGGGCCCGCCGCCGCGGGAGCCGTAATATCGGTGATCTCGTGGGGGGAGGTGGTCATGGGCAAGCGGCGCCCTGGCACGCCGACGCTGGAGGAGGTGGCCGCTCACGCCGGAGTGGGCCGGGGCACCGTCTCCCGCGTCGTCAACAACGAAGCGGGCGTGAAGGAGTCGACACGCCGGGCCGTACAGCAGGCCATCGCGGAACTGGGTTACGTGCCGAATCTCGCGGCCCGTTCGCTCGCCGGCCGACGCGCCGACGCGGTCGCGCTCGTCATGACGGAGCCGGACTGGCGGAACTTCGCGGAGCCCTTCTTCTCCGAGATCGTCACCTCGATCGGCGACGCCCTGACGGACACCGGCATGCAGCTGCTGCTGACACTGGTCCGCTCGGACACCGAGCGGCGGCGTTTCCTGGAGTTCGCCCGCGGCGGCCGGGTCGACGGGGTGCTGCTGATGTCCGTGCACGCCGACGATCCGCTGCCCGACATGCTCGCCGAGGCCCGGCTGCCCACCGTCCTGCTGGGCCGCCGCTCGGCCGACGAGCATGTCAGCTACGTCGACGCGGACAACGTCGGCGGCGCCCGCAGCGCGGTCGCCCATCTGCTGGAGTCGGGCCGGCGGAGGATCGCGACGATCACCGGGCCGCTCGACATGTACGTCACCCAGTGCCGGCTGCGCGGCTACCGCGAGGCCCTGGCCCAGGCCGGTCTCGAGGCGCGGCCGTCCTGGGCCGCCGAGGGCGATTTCACCGAGGAGAGCGGCCGGCGCGCCATGGCCCGGCTGATCGAGCGGCACCCGGAGATCGACGGCGTCCTCGCCGCCTCCGACACCACGGCCGCCGGTGCCCTGGAGGCGCTGCGCGCGGCGGGCCGGAGGGTCCCGGAGGACGTCGCCGTCATCGGCTTCGACGACTTCCCGCTGGCCGAGCGGACCGAGCCGCGGCTGACCACCGTACGGCAGCCGCTGGAGGAGATCGGGCGGGCCATGGTGCGGCTGCTCCTGGAGGAGCTGGAGGAGTCGTCCGTGGCATGGCGGCACGTGGTCCTCCGTACCGAGCTGGTGGTGCGCGACTCGGCCTGACCGGCATCGGGAGCGCTCCCAAAACGCTCCCGCCCGCCGCACGCCCACCGCCTGAGCTGCGGCTTCGAAAGTTCTTCGACACTCCCTCCGCGTCGAGTCTTGTCAGGGACATGAACTCTCCCTACAGTCCCTGCCCAACGGAGGAAATGGGAGCGCTCCCATCCATACGCCCCTGGGAGCGCTCCCGCAACCTCCCCACCGTCATGGAGAGGACCCGCATGCGACCGTCCAAGCACCATGTCCGTGGAACGCGCGGCCTGTTCGGCGCGCTCCTCACCGCCCTGGCAGCCGTCGCGGCGCTGCTCACCGTCGCCCCGGCGGCCCAGGCCGACACCACGATCTGCGAACAGTTCGGGTCGGCGACGATCCAGGACCGCTACGTCGTCCAGAACAACCGCTGGGGCACCAGCGACGCCCAGTGCATCACCGTCACCGACTCCGGATTCCGCGTCACCCAGGCCGACGGCTCGGTCCCGACGAACGGCGCCCCGAAGTCGTACCCGTCCGTCTTCAACGGCTGCCACTACACCAACTGCTCGCCCGGAACCAAGCTCCCGGCGCGGCTCGACACCATCGCCGGCGCGCCCACCAGCATCTCGTACAGCTACGTGAGCAACGCGGTGTACGACGCCGCCTACGACATCTGGCTCGACCCCACGCCCCGCACCGACGGCGTCAACAAGACCGAGATCATGGTGTGGTTCAACAAGGTCGGCTCCATCCAGCCGGTGGGCTCGCAGGTCGGCACCGCCACCGTCGCCGGGCGCTCATGGCAGGTGTGGTCCGGCAACAACGGCTCCAACGACGTCCTGTCCTTCGTCGCGCCGTCGGCGATCACCAGCTGGAGCTTCGACGTCATGGACTTCGTCCGGCAGGCCGTCTCCCGGGGGCTGGCGCAGGACAGCTGGTATCTGACCAGTGTGCAGGCGGGCTTCGAACCCTGGCAGAACGGCGCCGGCCTCGCCGTGAACTCGTTCTCCTCCACGGTCGAGACCGGCAGCGGCGGCTCCGGCAGTCCGGCGGCCTGCAAGGTGGCGTACGCGACGAACGTCTGGCAGGGCGGTTTCACCGCCGACGTCACCATCACCAACACCGGCTCCTCCCCCGTCAGCGGCTGGAAGCTGGCCTTCACCCTGCCCTCGGGGCAGCGGATCACCAGCGCCTGGGGGGCCGGAGTGACGCCGTCCTCGGGCGCGGTCACGGCGAGCGCCCTCGCCTACAACGCGCAGATCGCACCCGGCGGCCAGGTGTCCTTCGGGTTCCAGGGCAGCTACGCCGGCAGCTTCGCCAAGCCCTCCGGGTTCAGCCTGAACGGGACCGCCTGCGCCACCGGGTGACCCGCCGCACCCACCGCGCCGCCCAGCGCGGCGCACCGTACCGGCACCGCACCGCGCACCCCACCAGCCCCGGGACCCGCTCGTCCCGCCCCGCCGATCGGGCGGGTCCCGGTTCCACAGGCGCCCCGCTCCCGGCCCCTTCCAGGAAAGGCCCACCCCCATGAGCCGCCTGCCCGCCCCCCGCCGCCCGCTGACGGCCCTGGCCGCGTGTGCCGCGGCCCTGGCCCTCACCGCGCCGGCCGCGGCCGCACCGGAGCCCGTGACCGCACCGGCCGCGGTCCTCCCCTACCAGGACGCGTCCTTACCCGTGCCGGACCGCGTCACCGACCTGCTGTCGCGCATGACCCTGGACGACAAGCTCGGCCAGATGACGCAGATCGAGAAGGACGCCCTCGTCCCGCAGTCCGACCTCGCCGCCTACCGCATCGGATCCGTCCTGTCCGGCGGCGACTCGACCGTCAGCCCCAACAACGCCCAGACCTGGGCCGACACCTACGACTCACTGCAGCGCACCGCACTGACCACACCGCTCGGCATCCCGATGATCTACGGGATCGACGCCGTGCACGGCCACAACGCGGTCCGCGGGGCCACCCTGTTCCCGCACAACATCGGCCTCGGCGCCACCCGCGATCCCGCGCTCGTCCAGCGGATCGGGCGGGCGGTGGCCGAGGAGGTGTCGGGCACCGGCATCGACTGGGACTTCGCACCGTGCCTGTGCGTGGCCCGCGACGACCGCTGGGGCCGTACCTACGAGTCGTACGGCGAGACGCCCGAACTGCCCGCCGCCCTCACCACGTTCATCACCGGCCTGCAGGGCGACACCCTCGGCGCGGGGCCGGCGCCCGTGCTCGCCACCGCCAAGCACTACCTCGGCGACGGCGGCACCGCGGGCGGCGTGGACCAGGGCGACACCAGGCTGTCCGAGGCCGAGCTGCGCGCCGTCCACCTTCCGCCGTTCAAGGAGGCGGTGCGCCGCGGGGTGGGCGCGGTGATGCTGTCGTACAGCAGCTGGAACGGGGTGCGGTCACACGCCAACACGTACCTGGTGACCGACGTACTGAAGGGCGAACTCGCCTTCAGCGGGTTCGTCGTGTCCGACTGGGCCGCGGTCGACCAGCTCGACGGGCAGAGCGGCTTCACCGGCGCCGAGATCACCACGGCCGTCAACGCGGGCGTCGACATGGTGATGGTCCCGCACGACTACAAGAAGTTCCTCACCCTGCTGCGCGGCGAGGTCACCGCGGGCCGCGTCCCGCAGTCCCGGATCGACGACGCCAACCGGCGCATCCTCACCAAGAAGTTCCAACTCGGCTTGTTCGAGCGGCCGTTCACCGACCGCTCGTACACCGCCACGGTCGGCTCGGCCGCGCACCGGGAGCTGGCCCGGCAGGCGGTGCGCGCCTCGCAGGTGCTGCTGAAGAACGAGGGCGGTGTGCTGCCCCTGCCGAAGTCGGCCAAGCTGTTCGTCGCCGGCAAGTCCGCCGACGAGATCGGCAACCAGAGCGGGGGCTGGACCGTCGGCTGGCAGGGCCGCAGCGGTCCCGTCACCGACGGCACCACGGTCCTGCAGGGTATCCGGGCCGCCGTCACCGACCCGTCCCGGGTCACCTACGACCGGTACGGCAACGGCATCGACTCCAGTTACCGGGCCGCCGTCGCCGTGGTCGGCGAGACCCCGTACGCCGAGGGCCGGGGCGACCGGCCGGGCGGCCTCGGGCTGGACCAGGAGGACCTGGGGACCCTCGCCCGGCTGAGGGCGAGCGGGGTGCCGGTCGTCGTGGTCCTGGTCTCCGGCCGTCCGCTGGACGTCTCCGCCCAACTGCCCGACTGGAAGGCGCTGCTGGCCGCCTGGCTGCCCGGGACGGAGGGCGCCGGTGTGTCCGACGTCCTCTTCGGCGACCACGCCCCCACCGGGAAGCTGCCGGTGAGCTGGCCGCGGACGTCCGCCCAGGAGCCCGTCAACGACGGCGACGGCAAGGACCCGCTGTTCCCGTACGGGTACGGGCTGACCTACTCCGGTGCCGACCCCACGCCAACGCCCACGCCGGCGCCGGGGGCGTGCACCGCGCGGTTCCGCACCACGTCGTCCTGGCAGGGCGGCTACCAGGCGGAGGTCACCGTCGAGAACACCGGCTCCGCCGCGCTGACGGGCTGGTCGGTGGACTGGGACCTGGGCGGCTCCCGCGTCACCAGCCTCTGGAACGGTTCGCTGACCACGGCCGGCGGCCGGGCCACCGTCCGCAACGCCGCGTTCAACGGCTCCCTGCAGCCGGGCGGCACCACCTCGTTCGGCTTCACCGCGGACGGCACCGCCGGCACCCCCGGCCTCCACTGCGCCGGCAGCTGAGCGCGCGCCACCGGCAGCACCGCCTCGTACCACCCGCACCCACGAGGAGGACACATGACACCCGCCACCCACGAACCGCCGGCACACCGGCCCGGACCAGGGCGCCGACGGCGCCGGGCGGCCTCGCTGGGCGCGGCGCTCGCCGCCCTGGCCCTGGGCCTGACCGGCCAGTTCACCGCACACCCCGCGGCCGCCGCGGAGACCCACGTCGACAACCCGTTCGCCGGCGCCTCGTTCTACGTCAACCCCGACTACACCGATCTCGTCGGCACCTCGGCGGCACAGACCTCCGACGCCACGCTCAAGGCGAGGATGCGGAAGGTGGGCGGCTATCCCACCGCCGTGTGGCTGGACCGGATCGCCGCCATCGGCGGCGGGGACGCCAACGCCGGCCGCAAGAGCCTCGCCGACCACCTCGACCTGGCGCTGGCCCAGAAGAAACCCGGACAGCCGATCACCGCGACGTTCGTGGTGTACGACCTGCCCGGCCGGGACTGCGCGGCCCTCGCCTCCAACGGCGAACTCCCGCTCACCCAGGCCGGTCTCGCCCGCTACAAGAGCGAGTACATCGACGCCATCGCGAACGTCTTCAAGAACCCGAAGTACCAGGACATCCGCATCACGACGGTGATCGAGCCGGACGGCCTGCCCAACCTGGTGACGAACACCGCCGACCCCGAGTGCGCCCAGGCCAAGAGCAGCGGGATCTACGTCCAGGGCATCCAGTACGCCCTGGACCGGCTGCACGCGCTCCCCAACGTCTACACCTACCTGGACTTCGCGCACTCCGGCTGGCTCGGCTGGGACACCAACCTGACCCAGACCGTGCAGTTGTACACGGACGTCGCCAAGGGCACCGCCGCCGGGCTGTCCAGCGTCGACGGGCTGGTCACCAACGTCTCCAACTACACCCCGCTGGAGGAGCCCTTCCTGACCGACCCCGACAAGACGGTCGGCGGGAACATGGTCAAGTCCGGGAAGTTCTACGAGTGGAACCCGAATTTCGACGAGTCGGACTTCACCAGGAACGTCCACCGGGCGCTCGTCGCGGCCGGCTGGCCCGCGTCGACCGGCATGGTGATCGACACCTCCCGCAACGGGTGGGGCGGCGCCGGGCGTCCGACGGCGGAGAGCACCAGCACCACCCTCGACACCTATGTCACCGAGTCCCGCGTCGACCGCCGGGTCCACCGGGGCCTGTGGTGCAACGTCAGCGGTGCCGGACTGGGGCAGCCCCCGCAGGCGGCGCCCGCCGGTCACCCGGACTCCCACCTCGACGCGTTCCTGTGGGTCAAGCCGCCGGGCGAGTCGGACGGTGCGAGCACCGACATCCCCAACGACGAGGGCAAGCGCCTGGACCCCATGTGCGACCCGACGTACACGGCACCCAACGCGGGCAACAACAAGACCGGCGCGCTGCCCGGCGCCCCGCTGGCCGGGCACTGGTTCCCCGAGCAGTTCGCGATGCTCGTGCGCAACGCCTACCCTGCCGTGCCCGCGGACGACGGCGGCACCCCGGGCGGTGACACCACCGCGCCCACCGCGCCGACCGGTCTGAAGGCCACCACCACGACCGCGACCAGCGTCTCCCTGTCCTGGACCGCGTCCACCGACGACACCGGTGTGAGCGGGTACGACGTCTACCGCGACGGCACGAAGGTCACGGCCGTGACCGGCACCGCCTTCACGGACACCGGGCTCAGCGCCGGGACGTCGTACAGCTACACCGTGCGCGCCCGCGACGCCGCCGGGAACGTCTCCGCGTCCTCGGCCGCGCTGAGCGTCACCACCTCCGGTGGCACGCCCGCCCCGTCGGGCGGGCTCAAGGTCCGCTACAAGAACAACGACTCCTCGGCCACCGACAACGCGATCCGGCCCGGCCTCCGGATCGTGAACACCGGTACCTCCTCCGTCGACCTGACCAAGGTCACGGCCCGCTACTACTTCACCCGCGACGGCGGCTCCTCCACCGTCAACGCCTGGTGCGACTACGCGGCCGTCGGCTGCGGCACCGTGAAGCTGAAGGTCGTCCCCCTCACCACGCCGGTCGCGGGCGCCGACGCCTACCTCGAAGTGGGCTTCGCGAGCGGCACCCTCGCCGCCGCCCAGAGCACGGGAGACCTGCAACTGCGGCTGGCCAAGTCCGACTGGTCGGCCTTCGACGAGACCGACGACCACAGTCACGGCACCGCCACGACGTACACCGACGCCCCGGCGATCCCCGCGTACCTCGGTACGACGACCGCCTGGGGCGCACCGCCCGCCTGATCCGAACCGAGAGGAGCAGAACGTGGCTCGACGCAACAAGCTCATGTCGGCGGCAGCGGCCCTGTCGACGCTGCTGGCGGCGCTCGCCCTGACCCTGCTGGGGCAGACCAGCGCGCAGGCGCACGGGGTGGCGATGCTGCCCGGGTCCCGCACCTACCTGTGCTACCTGGACGCGCACACGACGACGGGCGGGCTGGACCCGACCAACCCGGCGTGCAAGGACGCGCTGGCCAAGAGCGGTGCGACGGCGCTGTACAACTGGTTCGCCGTGCTCGACTCGAACGCCGGGGGCCGGGGCGCCGGTTACGTCCCGGACGGCACGCTGTGCAGTGCGGGCGACCGGTCCCCGTACGACTTCCGCGCCTACAACGCGGCCCGCTCGGACTGGCCGCGGACCCATCTGACCAGCGGGGCCACGATCCAGGCCCAGTACAGCAACTGGGCGGCGCATCCGGGGGACTTCCGGGTCTACGTCACCAAACAGGGCTGGTCACCCACCTCCGCCCTGCGCTGGGCCGACCTGGAACTGATCCAGACGGTCAGCAACCCGCCGCAGCAGGGGTCGCCGGGCACCGACGGCGGCCACTACTACTGGGACCTGAAGCTCCCCGCCGGCCGCTCCGGTGACGCCCTGGTCTTCATCCAGTGGGTCCGCTCGGACAGCCAGGAGAACTTCTTCTCCTGCTCGGACATCGTCTTCGACGGCGGCCACGGTGAGGTCACGGGCATCCGCGGCTCCGGCGGCACACCGACGCCCACGCCCACCCCGACCCCGACGCCGACGCCTTCGGATCCGCACACCGGGTCCTGCATGGCCGTCTACTCCGTGGTGAACTCCTGGAACGGTGGCTTCCAGGCATCCGTCGAGGTCATGAACCACGGCACGGAGCCGCTCGACGGCTGGGCCGTGTCCTGGCAGCCGGGAGCGGGCACCAGGATCAGCAGCCTGTGGAACGGCACGCAGTCCACCGCCGCCGACGGCACGGTCACGGTCCGCAACGCGGACCACAACCGGGTCGTACCCGCCGACGGCAGCGTCACCTTCGGCTTCACCGCCACCTCGACCGGCAACAACGTCCCCGCCGGTTCGATCGGCTGCACCACCTGAGGTGTGCCGGACTCACCGCCTCACCGGTCCGTTCCGGGTGAGGCGGTGAGCGTCACACGGCTCCGGGTGCACCCGGCGGCATGGGTTCGACGCCGACCACGTGCCGTACCCTCGTCGGCTCGACGTAGGCGACGACACGGCGTTCGCCCGGGATCCCCCACTCGAACCGCTCGGTGCCGACGTAGGTGGCCGCCAGCCGGTCCATGTTCCGGTCCGCCTCCGGGCCCTCCACGAACCGGACCACACGTCCGCGTATCTGGACACGGTCGTACGGGTCGGCGCGGTCGGCGTGGGACAGGCAGACCCGCGGGTCACGGCGGAGGTTGCGCTCCTTGACGCGCCCGACCGCGGTGTTGAAGAAGACGAGGTCGCCGTCGAGCCCGACCCACATCGGGCTGACATGCGGCGCCCCGTCGGCGTCCACCGTGGCGACGTACCAGATCTCCGGGGCTTCGATCCGTTCGCGGATCTCCTTGGGGAGGACAGTCATGGGGCCCTCCTGCCCTGCCGTGACACCGGTCAAGCACGGGGTGCGGTCAACGCCCGTGTGCGCAGCGCCAGCAGCGCCTCGAAACGGAAGGCGGGGTCGCTCAGCCGGTCCCCGAACAGTTCCTCCAGCCGCCGCAGCCGCTTGCGTGCCGTCTGCGGGTGGATGTCCAGCGCCCGTGCCACCTCCGGGGCCGTACGGCTCCACGACATCAGCAGGGCGTCGAGGGTCTCCGCCAGCCGTGCGGCCCGCCCGGGCGGGAGGTCGCGCAGCACGCCGAGCGTCCGGTCGCCGAGCAGCCGCCCGATGTGGACGCCGTGGCGCAGATGTGCCTCCGCCAGCCCGTCGCCCGCCCTGACGAACGCGCCGCCGTCGGCCGCCGCGTCCTTGGTCGCGGTGGAGGCGTGGCCGGCCAGCATCAGGCGGGCGCAGTGCAGGGACACCCATGCGTCCCGGGGCGGCACCGACGGGCCCAGCGCCGCCGTGCGCCCGCGTACGGCCGTCCGCAGCCGCTCCACCGTGCCGTCGCTCTCCGGGTCGGGGACGATCAGTACCAGATCGGCGCCGTGGGTCAGCGCGAGGACGTCCGCGCCGCGCTCCTGTCCCAGCCCGGACAGCCGCCCTCCGCCGGCGCCTTCGCGCACCAGCAGGCAGGCGACCGCGTCCGGCACGGGCCACCGCGCCTGCCGGGCGAGGCTCTCCACCACGTCCCGCCGGGTCGCGCGCTGCTGGTCCAGCAGGCACGCGGCCAGCGTCCGGCGGCTGCGCTGGAGCCCGCCCTCCGCCATGGCCTGGGCGGCGGCGTAGCCCTTCACCGACTCGTTCGACAGGACGTTGATATGGGTCAGCACCGCCTCGTGCAGCGGCATCACCACCTCCAGCGGCAGCGAGGCGGACTGCGCGGTCTCGGCGTAGAGCCGGGCGCCGACGCGCGCGCCCACCCGGAAGGCGGCCTGGAGGGCGTCGGTGGTGCGCCCGTTGAGGAACTCCAGCCGGCCCAGCGTGCGGAAGTGCCGTACGTGGTGCTCCTGCCGGCTGTGCGGTTCCGCCGTCAGCTCCACGAACTGACCGATCGCCCGGCGTACGGAACCGGCCAGGTCCCGTCCGAGCGCGGAGTCGAGCGGCCTCCGGTAGGCGGGCACCTCGTCCCTGATGACGTCGATCATGTCCGTGGCGATCGCGTCCATCCTCGGCCGCAGCACCACGGCGAGCCCCGGCGGAAGTTCGTGCCAGGGGCGACGGGTGAACACCTCGTCCGGCACCTGCATCGACATCGCCTCCTTTCCCCGCCCGCCAGCGTGCCCGGCGGTGTCGCCGTGTTGCGCCGCCGTCACGCAGAAGTGTCATGCGAATGACATCTTTTCCGTGGTCCGCGCCGCATCGCTGGTGCCGGCCGAGGCCCTGAGTCCAGCGTGATCCCGATGCTACGCGCCGGTAACTCCCGTGGCCCCGTCGTACCGCGGGCCGCACCGGCGCCCTGGGACAAGGAGATCCAGCATGAACGGCAACGGGACCACACCCCTCCGTCCGCGCGACCGCCGGCGCGCACGGCGCCGACGCGGACTGACCGCGGGTGCCACGGGCCTCGCGGTCGCCCTCGGCCTGGGCCTGACCTCCCTGGCCCGCGGCCACGCCGAGGCCGCGCAGGACCCGGCGGACGCGGGCGGCGCGCGCCACACCGCGGGCACGTACGCCCAGACCACCGGCACGACGTCCACCGCCACCGACGCGCAGGGCCCCGAACAGAGCGACTTCACCTCCGCGTTCGGTTACTCCCTCGCCCACCCCACGGCCGCGCCCGCCGGCGTGAACGACTGGTCCTGCCGTCCCGGCCAGGCCCATCCGAACCCGGTCGTCCTGGTGCACGGCACCTTCGAGAACCGCTACGCCAACTGGGCCGCGCTCGCGCCCCGCCTGAAGCGCGCCGGGTACTGCGTCTACGCGCTCAACTACGGCGCCCCGGACCTCGCCCCGCTGAAGGGCACGGGCGACATCGCCGCCTCCGCCGGACAGCTCGCCACCTTCGTGGACCGGGTGCGTACGGCGACCGGCGCGGCCAAAGTGGACCTGGTGGGCCACTCCCAGGGCGGGATGATGCCCCGCTACTACGTCGACAGACTCGGCGGCGCGGCCAAGGTGGCCAAGCTTGTCGCACTGACCCCGCCCAACCACGGCACCACCTTCCAGGGCCTGGGCCTCATGGCCCGCGCGATGCCCGGGGCCGGCGCGCTCCTCGAAGGCTCCTGTACCTCCTGCGAGCAGCAGGTCGTGGGCTCGGACTTCCTCAAGGACCTCAACTCCGGTGGCGGCGTGGCCCCGGACGTCGACTACGCCGTCATCACCACGGTCCACGACCAGGTGGTCACGCCCTTCACCTCGTCCTACCTCGGGCCGGCCGCCAACGTCAGCAATCGGACCGTGCAGACGTACTGCCTCAGCAACACCAGCGACCACATCGACATCAGCTACGACCCGGTCGCGGCCCGTCTGGTCCTCAACGCCCTGGACCCGGCACAGAGCACGCGCCCGGCCTGCTGAGCCGCGTCACTGCCCGGCTGCCTCCCGCGCGATCCGCTCGAACTCGGCGCCCATGGCCTCGGCCAGCGCCTGCGCGGCGGACAGCGGACGCACCATGACCGTGAACTCGTCGATCTTGCCGTTCTCGTCCAGGTGCAGGAAGTCGCAGCCCTGGAGCTGCTTGCCGGCGACGGTGGCGGTGAAGACGAGGGCGTGGTCACGGCCGTCGGGGTTCGCGATCTCACGGACGTAGGTGAAGTCCTCGAAGACACGGGACACACCGCGCAGGATCGCCGCGGTGATCGCCTTGCCCGCGTACGGCTTGAAGGCGACCGGACTGGTGAAGACGACGTCGTCGGCCAGCAGGCCGGCGGCGGCGTCCATGTCGCCGCTCTCGACGGCCTCGCGGAAGGAATGCATGCGCCACCTCGGATACTCAACAAATTGCCTAGGTAAGGATGGCAGGCTACGTCGGCGGTGAAGGGAATGTCCACGGGTGGAGCGGGCTGGATCGCCAGACCATCACTCCGTTGACTAGTCACCACGGTGCTAGCTTGTGGCCCATGGCTTTGCGGAACGCGGTGATGGCCGCCCTTCTGGAGGGCGACGCATCCGGCTACGACCTCGCGAAGGGCTTCGACGCGACGGTCGCCAACTTCTGGATGACGACGCCCCAGCAGCTCTACCGGGAGCTGGAGCGCATGGAGGCCGAGGGGCTGGTCTCGGCGCGCGTCGTCCAGCAGGAGCGCCGCCCCAACAAGCGGCTGTTCTCGCTGACCGACGCCGGACGGGAGGCCGTACGCGCCTACACGGCCGAGCCTGCGGGCCGGCCTTCGGTGATCCGGGACGAGCTGATGGTCAAGGTGCAGTCCCTGGACGCCGGCGACATCGAGGCGGTACGGGCGGCCATCGCCGAACGCATGGACTGGGCCATGGCCAAGCTGGACCGCTACGAACGGATCCGGCAGCGGCTGCTCGACGGGCGCTCGGAGGAGGCGTTCTTCGCGGAGGCCGAGCGCATCGGCCCGTACCTCACCTTGATGCGCGGGATGGCGTTCGAGCGGGAGAACCTCCAGTGGGGCGACATGGCGCTGCGCCGGCTCGACCAGCGCATCGCGGCTCTCCGCGCCGCCGGCTGACTCGGCCGCCGGCCTACGGCCCACGCCGGCGCGGCCGGGTTCACGCCACCGGCGAGGAGGTGTCCGCGGCGAGCGGGGTCACCGGAAGGAGGGCGGGGCGCTTGGCCCGGCGGCCGTCACCGGAGGATCGGCCCCGCAGGCGGCGCAGGATCCAGGGCCCCAGGAAGGTGCCGGCCCAGCGCAGTTCGGTGGCGACGGTGCGCGGCCAGGAGGTTTTGGCGCCGTCCGCCGGCAGGGGCCGGGTCCAGCTGTCGTCGCTGCCGGGCAGGCCGAGGGCGTGGGCGACGGCGGCCGCGATACGGGCGTGCCCGAGCGGACTGGCGTGCAACCGGTCGGTGCTCCACAACCACGGGTCCGTCACCACCGGGTGCGCGGACGTCTCCGCCACCACCACGCCGTGCCGCGCGGCCGCCTCCCTGATGCGCTCGTTGAGCGCGTGGACCCGGGGGGCGATCGGACGGGCGAGCGGTGTGATGCGGCCGACGTCGGGGAACGTGAGGGTGGCGACGGTGGCACCCTGGGCGGTGAGGGCGGCGAACATCGCCTCCAGGTGGCCGGCCACGTCGTCCGCGTCGAAGCCGGGGCGCAGCAGGTCGTTCACCCCCGCGACCACGGTGGCGAGGTCGGGCCGCAGGGCGAGAGCCGGAGCGAGCTGCTCGCCGTGCACCTCACCGGCCCGGCGACCGCGCACGGCGAGGTTGGCGTAGAGCAGACCGGGACTGTGCAGGGCGATCCGCTCGGCGAGCCGGTCCGCCCAGCCACGCAGCCCCTGCGCGTCGTCGCCGTCCCCGAGCCCCTCGGTCTGACTGTCCCCCAGGGCGACATAGCGCAGACAATCCCCACCCGACACCGACCGACCGCCTCTCGACTGCGCACCTCACCACCTAGGTGCATTGTTGAATAGTAAGAGTCGCGAGCACAAGACCTGCGAACTCGACTCCAGCAAGAAAGACCAGGCCCTCGGATCCCAACAAGCTCCAACACCGATTCCGACAGAATCCTTGACGAGGCGTCAGCGGCGTTCCTACCCTCGCACCGGCATGGGAGCGTTCCCACACCCCCCACACCGGAGGTCATCGTGACCGACTCGCACCGGCGTCCGCGTACGGCACCTCCCCCACGGCGACTCACCCCACGGCCCGCCGTCGGCCGGGCGATAGGCGGGGTCGTGGGGGCCGCCGCGCTGGCGTTCTCCGTGTCGACCGCGTTGCCGCAGACGGCGTACGCCGCGAGCGCGCGGCAGGTGGAGAGGCTCGATCGTGGGCTGACGAGCGTGCACACCAGCAGCGGGAACCTCGTGTCGTGGCGGTGGCTGGCCGGGGATCCGTCCGATGTGGCGTTCAACGTCTACCGGGGCAGCGGCAGGCTCAACTCCTCGCCGATCACCGGCTCGACCAACTTCTTCGACTCCGGCGCTCCGGACTCGGCCGACTACACGGTGCGCGCGGTCGTGGGCGGCGTCGAGCAGGCTGCGTCCGGGCATGCGATCCAGTTCCGCGCCGGGTACAAGGACGTTCCCCTCACTCCGCCCGGCGGCGGCACCACTCCGGACGGGGTGTCGTACACGTACGAGGCGAACGACGCCTCCGTCGGGGACCTCGACGGCGACGGGCAACCGGATCTGGTGCTCAAATGGCAGCCGACCAACGCCAAGGACAACTCGCAGTCCGGGTACACCGGCGACACCTACCTGGACGGCATCCGGCTGGACGGCACCCGGCTGTGGCGCATCGATCTGGGCCGGAACATCCGGTCCGGCGCGCACTACACGCAGTTCCAGGTGTACGACTACGACGGTGACGGCAGGGCCGAGGTGGCGGTCAAGACCGCCGACGGGGCGGTGGACGGCGTCGGGAAGGTCATCGGCAGCGCGAGTGCCGATCACCGGAACTCGTCGGGTTACGTGCTGTCGGGGCCGGAGTACCTGACCGTCTTCAGCGGGCCGACCGGCGCCGCCCTGAAGACCGCCGGCTACGATCCGCCGCGCGGCACCGTCTCCTCGTGGGGTGACTCCTACGGCAACCGGGTGGACCGCTTCCTGGCCGCCACCGCCTATCTCGACGGCCAGCGGCCGTCCCTGATCATGGCGCGCGGTTACTACACCCGTACGGTCATCACCGCCTGGGACTGGCGGGGCGGCACCCTCACCGAGCGCTGGCGCTTCGACACCGACGACTCCGGCAACAGCGCCTACGCGGGCCAGGGCAACCACCAGTTGTCGGTAGCCGACGTGGACGGTGACGGCCGGGACGAGATCGTCTACGGCGCCATGGCCGTGGACGACAACGGAGCCCGGCTGTGGAACACCGGCCAGGGCCACGGGGACGCCATGCACGTCGGCGACCTGGCCCCCTCCCGGCCGGGCCTGGAGGAGTTCAAGGTGGACGAGAGCACCAGCAAGTACTCCGCCTGGTTCGCCGACGCCCGCACCGGCCAGATCCTGTGGCGCCAGCCCGACTGCGCCTGTGACAACGGCCGCGGGGCCGCCGCCGACATCTACGCCGGCAGCCCGGGCGCCGAGTCGTGGTCCGCCGGTGTGAGCGGCCTGTACGACGTCCGGGGGCGGAACATCGGCCGCAAGCCCTCCTCCGTCAACTTCCTGTCGTGGTGGGACGGGGACACCGTCCGCGAACTGCTGGACGGCACCCACATCGACAAGTACGGCACCGGCGGCGACACCCGGCTGCTGACCGGGGCCGGAGTCCACTCCAACAACAGCACGAAGGCGACGCCCTCGCTCTCCGGGGACATCCTCGGCGACTGGCGCGAGGAGGTCGTATGGCCGACGAGCGACAACCGTGCCCTGCGGATCTACAGCACGCCCCACCAGACGGGCACACGCATCACCACGCTGCTCCAGGACCCCCAGTACCGCACCGCGCTGGCCTGGCAGAACACCGGCTACAACCAGCCTCCGCACCCCGGCTTCTTCCTCGGGGACGGCATGCCCACCCCGCCCCGGCCCAGCGTCTACACACCCTGAGCGCCGGCACGCGCCGAACGTGACCTCAGGAACCGCGAGAGGTGTTCCAGACCGGCGCGGAAGTCGGCTTCGGGGCCGCCGAAGCCGAGCCGCACCGCCCGGGGGGCGTCGAAGGCGGTGCCGGGTACGAGGAGGGTCTTGTGTTCCGCGAGCAGGTCGCGGCAGAAGTCCTCGACCGCGGTGCCGTCGGTGCCGTCCGGCGCGATGGCCGGTTCGCGGATCCCCAGCAGGCAGCAGACCCCGCCTTCGGGCGGGGTCCAGTCGACGAGTTCGCGGTGCCGGGCCGCCCACTCGGTGAGGTGGCCGAGGTTGCGCCGGGCTTCCGCGGCACGCCGGTCGATGAGCCGGCCGGCGTGGCGCATGGCGTGCTCGGCGACGAGTTCGACCAGGGGTGACAGGAACAGGGTGGTGCGGTCGCGCGACGGGAAGGTGGCCCGCAGCAGTTCGGGGGAGGTGATCGCCCAGCCGACGCGCAGGCCGGGCAGGCCGAAGGTCTTGGAGAAGGTGCCGTAGGTCACGGTCCGCTCGTAGCGGGTCGCGGGGTCGGGCAGCGGCTCCCACCGGTGGGCGATCTCCGCCGTCGCCCCGTCCCAGACGAGGACGGCGCCGACGGCCTCCACCCGGGCGAGCAGGGCGTCCAGGCCCCGCGGGCTCAGGGTCCTGCCGCTCGGGTTGTGCGGGAAGTTGACGATGACGGCCGCCGTGTCCGGGGTGACCAGGCCGGCCAGGGTGTCCGGGTCGATGGCGCCGTCCCGGACGCGGTCGGCCGGCAGGGTCACCACCTGGCATCCCGTCCGACGCGGGAAGTACCCCAGTGAGTGGTAGATGCTCTCCTGCACCACCACCCGGTCACCGGGCCGCAGCAGGGCGTCGAGGGTGAGGGCGATCGCCTCGCTGGAACCGTGCGTGACCAGGACCCGGTCGGCGTCACCGGCGCAGTACCGGTCCGCGATCGCCCGGCGGATGCCGGCCCCTCCCTCGGAGACGCTGTCGTCCATGACGACCCCGTCCAGGTCCTCGACGCGCAGGCCGCACAACTCCCTGACCTCCGCGAAGGTGTAGGGGTGGACTCCGCTGGAGCTGATGTCGTACCGGCAGGCGGCCAGGTGCCTGCGGTACCACTCTTCCAGGACCGGGGGGTCTTCCTGCCGGATGTGCGCGGGGGCCATGGCTTCGGGGGCTCGCTCTCTTCTCGTCAGGAGGGGGCGCGTCAGGAGGCTCCGGGGTGCTCGTGCCCGGTCACGCGGAGGCGGTCTTCCCGTCGCCGAGCCGGGTGCGCAGGTCGTCGGCCAGGTCGAGCCGTTCCCAGGAGAACTCGGGGCGGCCGAAGTGGCCGTAGGCGGCCGTCGGCTGGTAGGCGGCGGTGCGCAGCGAGAGGCGTTCGATCACGGCCTCCACCCGCAGGTCCACCAGGTCCGTCAGGGCGGCGGCGATGCGTTCGGGGGCGGCCGTGGCCGTGCCGAAGCACTCCACATCGAGCCAGACCGGCAGCGGGCGGCCGATGGCGTAGCCCAGGCCGACGCGGCAGCGTCCGGCGAGTCCGGCGGCCACGACGTTGGCGGCCAGGTAGCGGGCGACGTAGGCGCCGGACCGGTCCACCTTCGTGGCGTCCTTGCCGGAGCAGCAGCCGCCGCCGTGCCGGACCAGGCCGCCGTAGGCGTCGACCATGAGCTTGCGTCCGGTGAGGCCGGCGTCGGCGGAGGTGCCGCCCACGACGAAGGTGCCCGCGGGGTTGACGTGGATGTCGGTGGGTACGACACCGCGGTCCTCCAGCGCCGGGGTCACGATCTTCCCGGCCACCAGGTCGGCCAGTTCGTCCAGTGACAGGTCGGCCGGGTGCTGGGCGGAGACGACGACGATCGCGCGGTCGGCGCCGTCCTCGCGGGCCAGGTCCACCTGGACCTTGCCGTCCGGCCCGAGTGCCGGCAGGCTGTCGGCGCCCGTGGCGCCGACCCGGCGGGCGATGTCGTGGGCGAGTACACAGCTCAGCGGGAGCCGTTCCGGGGTCTCGTCGCAGGCGAATCCGTAGACGATGCCGGAGTCGCCGGCGCCGCCCCGGTCGACTCCGTCGGCGATCTCCCGGGACTGGCGGTCGAGGAGCACCCGTACGGTCGAGGTGTCGGCGCTCAGGCCGTGCCGCTCCACGTCGTGGTAGCCGATCTCGCGCAGCACGGAGCGGACCGTCGCGTCGACGTCCACCTCGGCGTCGGCGGTGATCTGACCGGTGGTGACCACGGTGTCCCGGGTGACCAGGGTCTCGCAGTTGACCCGGGCGTAGGGGTCGATCGTCAGGAAGGCGTCGAGCACGGCGTCCGAGATCCGGTCCGCGACCTTGTCGGGGTGTCCGGCACACACCGATTCGGCGATCTGCGATCCGGACCGGAAGCTCAGCGGTACGGCCATGAGGGCTCCTTGTCTCGATGCAGGGGGAGGCTCAGTGCGAGGAGGGGGTCGTGCTCGTGCGGCGTCCGCGGGGCGGCGGACGGCTCACGCCGTCCTGGACAGTTCGGTGAGGACCGCTTCGCGCTGGGCCGTGGGACCGATGCTCATCCGGAGGCAGTCGGTCAGGCCGGGCGCGGCCAGGTGCCGCACGAACACCCCTGACTGCGCGAGTCGTTTGGCGACGGCCCCGGCGGTCTCGGGGTCGGCGCACCGGAAGGTCACGAAGTTCGTCGTCCCCTCCAGCACGGTGTAGCCCAGTTCGGTCAGCCGCCGGCCGTAGTGCGCCCTGCCCTCGGCGGTGCGCCGGACGGTGTCGGTGAGGTGTCCGGTGGCGTCGAGCGCGGCGAGCGCGGCCGCCTCGGCGACCCGGCCGACGACGTAGTGTTCGCCGCCCCGGCGCAGTGCGGACAGGAGTCCGGGCGCACCGACCGCGTAGCCGATCCGCAGACCGGCCAGGGCGTGGGCCTTGGAGAAGGTGCGCAGCCAGAGCATGCGCCGGACGGTGACCTCACCGGCCCGCAACCGGTCGGCGGACGGCTGGTATTCGGTGTAGGCGCCGTCGACCACCAGCAGGGTGCGCTCCGGCAGCCGGTCCGCCAGCCGCAGCAGGGCCGGGCCGCCGAGCGAACCGCCCGTGGGGTTGTCGGGGTCGGCGAGGTAGACGACGTCCGCGCCGGAGTCGGCGGCCCCCCGTACGAGTGCCTCGGTGTCGGCGGCTGTGTCCCGGTACGGCACGAGGTGGACGGTCGCTCCGCGGGCGCGGGCGAAGTAGGCGAAGGTCGGGTAGGTGGCGTCGCTGGTCACGGCGGTGCGCCCCGGTCCGAGGAAGGCGCGGGCGATCACGCCGAGCAGTCCGTCGATGCCGGAGCCGATGTGCACGCTGTCCCGGGGGACACCGAGCGTGTGTCCGAGCCGCCGGCGCAGCTCGTGGTGGTCGCAGTCGGGGTAGCGGTGGCACTCCCGGGCCGCGACGCCGATGGCGTGCACGACCTCGGGGGCCGGTCCGAACTCGTTCTCGTTGGTGCTCAGCCGTTCACGCGCCCGCAGGCCGGTGGCGCGTTCGGTCATCTCCAGGGAGGGGAACGGGTTGTCCTCCCCGCCGGTCACCAGCTGCCCTCCATCGGGCGGGCGGTGTCCCGGTCCGGCACGTCGGCGAGGCCGAGGCGTTCGGCGAGGTACTCGTTGTACCGCCGCATCGCGAGCATCCGCAGCACGCCGCCGGTGATCAGTTCCATGCTGGCGTCCGGCTCGGCCTCGACGACGGGCAGCACCACTCCGTCCAGCCACTCGGGGCCGTGTTCGGCGTCGCCCTCCATGTGGTTGAAGAAGAACTCGAAGTCCTGCTGGGCGGTGAAGCCGTTGCGTTCCAGGCCCTTGACCACCGCCGCGTCGCGGTCCACGTCGAACAGCTCGGGCATGGCCAGGCTGCCCAGCGCCTTGAAGTAGTGGCGCCGGTTGCAGGCCAGCAGGAAGTACAGGTTGTGCCCGGCGTACGGGCGCCAATCCTCCCAGGGCGGAACGGCGGGCAGTTCGAGGCCGAGCCGGCGCAGGCTGCGGGTGAACTGCAGGGTGTGCGCGGAGTCGGCCCGGCCTTCCCCGCACTCGTCCCACATGTGCTTGCTGATCTCGTGCTTCACGCCCTCGAGGAAGTGGGGCTGGGCCAGCACGAGCGCGTCGTAGAACCGGTAGTTGAGGTAGCCGTCCGCCTGGATGAAGGCGGCGAGCTGCTCGATCGTGGCCTTCTCGGCCAGGTAGGTCTCCACCGCGCGGTCGAGGTCGTTGCGTTCCTTCGCCGCCGCCAGGAACCACGCGCGGACGAACCCGGGGCGCCGGGCGTCGGCCTCGGACGGCAGCCGGTCGGCGATCTCCTTGACGTCCGCGGCGAGGACGCTCTCCTCGTACCGGGCGCGGAACGCGTTGAACCAGGCGCTGCGTTCGTGGCGGGCGGCCGGGCTCAGCGGGTGTCCCAGCAGTGTCTCGTAGACGGTGTAGGCGCTGCGGTGGACGTCGAGCAGGGCGTCGCCGTCCCCGGCCAGTCCCTCCTCCAGCCTTCGGTCGAGCGCGGTCAGCAGATCGTCGTGGAGCGGGAGGTGCTCCATCGTCGTCTCGGGGCCGAGGAGGCACTGGTTCAGCCTGCGTTCCACCGATTCCGCCGGGGTCTCGTCCGTGCTGCGCAGCACTCCGCCCCGAGCCGGCATCCGCTCCAGGCTCAGATCCCTGCTCACTCGCCTGTCCTCCGTCGCTGTCGTTGCGTGTGATGACGCGCTGTGCGGGAAAGCCGGGTCCGGCTTCTCACGCGATCTCCGGGTCGGGGTATTCGATGGGCTCCTGCTGCCAGTTGAGGGCGCGCAGGACGCGGACGCCGTTGGCGTCGACGGCGTGCCGCGGATACGCGTCCGGCGAGTCGATCAGCGGGACGGTGTACTTGCCCGTGGCGTGCGGCAGGACGTACTCGGGCACGGCGGGGTTGGAGATGTGCCGCTTGAGGGCTCGTACGATCTCCACCCCGCGGCGGACGGGCACGCGGAAGGCGCCGGCCTCGGGGCTGTGCGGCATGAAGTGGTACAGATAGCCGGCGTGGACGCCGCGCCGGTACAGGCCCATGCACAGGTCCCGCATGGTGGCGGTGTCGTCGTTGACGCCGCCGAGGAGCGGCACGTTGGCGAACAGGATGGGGACCGCGCTCTGCAGCCGGCGCAGCGCCGCGTCGAAGTCCGGGCTGAGTTCGCGGGGGTGGGTGATGTGCAGGCCCACCGCGGTGACCTGGTGCCGGGCCAGCACGGAGACGAGACCGGGGTCGACGCGGTACGGGTTGAACGTCAGCGACCGGGTGTGTATGCGCACGATCAGGTCGGGCCGGGCGTCGCGGGCCTCCGTCAGCACCTGGTCGATCTGGTCGTTGCTGTGCATGAGCGGTTCGCCGCCGCTGAGGATCATCTCCTCCACCTGCGGGTTGGCGCGCAGGAAGTCGAGCGTGGCCTGCCAGTGGCCGCGGTCGAAGGAGACCTTGGTGGAGTCCCGGTCCAGGGTGCGCAGCGCCTCGTAACAGAACTGACAGTAGGCGTGGCACACGTTGGCGTAGCGGACGATCACGCGGTTGTCGTACTTGTGCTGGGCGATCGGGGTGACCATCTCGCTGGGCAGCTCCCAGTTCTCGGTCTTCCCGTCGTACGTGTAGGGGTCCTCCCCGTCGCCCGTCTCGTCGGTGTCGAGCGGGACGACCTGCTTCCACAGCGGGTCGTCGGTCAGCGGGTTGCCCGTGTCGGGGTCCGTCTCGACAAGGCTGAGGAAGTAGGGCGTCGCCTGGAACCGCTTCGTCTGGTTGTGCCGGTCGATTCTCTCCAGCAGGCGCTGGTCGCAGTTGGGGAAGTGACCTTTCAACTGGGCGGCGGTGCGCACGGCGTTGCGCTGCTGCCACTTCCAGTCCGTCCACGCTTGCCTCGCGGCGTCGGGGGACAGGGTTTCCACAGCCATTCCGATCCTTCGGGTTCAGAGGCGGTGAGGTCAGGGAGTCGGTGCCGGCACGTTCAGGTCACGCGTACGGCCGAGGTGACCGGTGCCGCGACGATCAGCTGCCGGACCGCCTCGGCGGCCCGGGTGCGCAGTTCGGTCAGCGATTCCACGGAGTAGAAGGCGGCGTGCGGGGTGAGCAGCACCCGGGGGTGATCGCGCAGCCAGTGCGGCAGCTCGGGTTCGCCCTCGACGACGTCGAGGGCGACGCGTCCGGGGCGGCCCGCGGCCAGCGCCTTGGGCAGCGCGGAGACGTCGACGACGGCGCCGCGTGCCGTGTTGATCAGCAGGGAGCCGGGCTTCATCCGGTCCAGTTCGGCCGCGCCCAGCAGGTGGTGGGTGGCGGAGTCGAGCGGGACGTGCACGCTCACCACGTCGGCGTCCGCCAGCAGTTCCTCCAGGGAGTGCCTGCGCTCGATACCGAGGGACTTCTCGATACCGGGGTGGTTGCAGGGGTCGTAGAAGCGGACCCGTATGCCGAAGGCGCGGGCCCGCTGGGCGACGGCCGTGCCTATGCGGCCCAGTCCGACGATCCCCCAGGTCATGCCGCGCACGCGCGGGGCGTCGGTGATGGCGCGCCAGTCCCAGCCTCCGTCGCGTACGTGCTCGCGGAGGTCGGGGAGCCTGCGGACCTGGGCGAGGAAAAGGGCGAGCGTGTGGTCGGCGACCTCCTCGGTCCCGTAGTGCGGGATGTGGAACACGCTGGTGCCGGCGGCGCGCGCGGCCTCGACGGCGACGTGGTCGTATCCCGTGCTGGCGCAGATGACGGCGCGGCACCGGGTGTTGTGTGCGAAGTAGGCGGCGTCGAGCGAGACCCGGTGCCAGAGGATCATGTAGTCGCACTCGGCCCGCAGCAGCCGGTCGCGTTCGTCGTCCGGCACGATGACCAGGCGTACGGTGCCGTGCGGGCCGACGACGCGTCCTTCGATGTCAGGGCTCTCGACGTATCCACCGCCTGGAGCGTCCACCACCCATACGACGGGGGTCTTGTCGTGGCCGTCTCCGGTGTCCTTGGGCACGTCAGGCGCCAGCTGAACCATCGCTCCCCTTTGAATAGGTGCGGATGAAAATGGTTCGGGTTCGTTTCGTTCTTCTGGCCGAAGAAAAAGAGAGGCTGCCCGGAAAAGGCTGAGAAGGGATGCGACTCCAATCCTCGCCGCGCCTCGCCCGGGCAGCCAGAGTGAGAATCGGACATGCGGGCGACGGGATTCGTACGGGCGCGAAATACCCCTGTTGCACCTTATTTAGCGCGTTGTTCTGACCCTTTCCGGCCATGGTTGACCGGAAGAGGCGGTTACCATCCGGTTGATGTCCGTTCGCGGTGGCCGGATACCGAACCTTTTTAAATTCTTTTCATCACGCGCACCGGCATCGCGATTCGGCAAGGCGGGTTCGGTGCGCGGTTTCACCGCACTACCGAATCCGGCCGTCAACTCGTTACTCTGGGATCGTGCCGCGGGCAAAAGCCACGCGTTGACGAGCGTCACCGGCCTCCCGGTATTTCTCCGGCTTCCTCGGGCTCACCCACCCGTGCTCAGATGAAAGAGGTGCGCTTACGTGCCCACCCGTGAGGACACTCGGCAAGCCGACCACACAGCAGCCCCCCGGGGCCCCTCCGGCAGCCGGCCGACGCCGGCCGACGGGCCCGCGCGCGCCCCGCACGGCAGAGCGCGGGAACTGACCGCGCTGGAAAGGATCCTCGACCAGGACGACCCCGGCGTGCCGCTCATCGAGGTGCGGGGCGACCCGTGGATGGGCAAGTCGGCGCTCCTGGACGCCCTGGGCGAACGCGCCCGGGAGCAGGGGTGGACGGTGGCCGCCGCCGCGGGCGGATCGGTCCCCGAGGGGCTTCCTTTCGGCGTCTTCGCCGACGCCCTGGACGAGTTGCTGTCGTCCGTCGGCGAACAGAGCGTGTCCTGGCTCTGCCCGCACCACCTGTCCTGGCTCGCCGGCATCTTCCCGGCCCTGTCCTGGCACGCCCCGGCCGTCGCGCTCCCCGCCAACCCGACGGAACGTCACCATGTCCTGCACGCGGTCCGCGGCCTGCTCGGCCGCCTCGGCTCCCGCAACCGCCTGCTGCTGGTCCTCGACGACATGCACCTGGCCGACGAGGCGTCGGTCCTGCTCCTGCAGCACCTGCTGCGGCATCCCGCCCCGCGGGTGGCGCTGGCCCTGGCGCACCGCCCCCGGCAGAACCAGCAGAGCCTGCGCATCCTGCTCGGCGAGGCCGCGGCGGCCGGCCGGTCCGCCCGGCTGGAACTGCCGCCGCTGCCCGACGAGGACATGCGGGGTGTCCTGCCCCGGCCCCTGCCGCCCGCCCGGCTGCGCAGCCTGCTCCACGCCTCGCAGGGCCGCCCGGGACTGCTCCGCGCCCTCGCCCTGAGCGCCCCCTGGCCCGAGCACGCGCCGGACGCACCCCACTCCCCCGCCGACCCCTCGATGCCGCTGCTGCGCGAGTTCCGCGGACTGTCCCCGCTGGGACGGACGGTGGCGCACGCGGCGGCGGTGCTCCAGGAGCCCTTCGACACCGGGCTCCTGGCGCGGGCCGCGCAGGCCGGGGAGGACGAGGCCCGGGCCGGCGTGGACGAGCTGGTCCGGCGGGACATCCTGCGCCCCGCCACCCTCAGGGGCACCTTCCGGTTCCGCGATCCGCTGGTCCGCCGTACCGCCCACGACACGGCGGGCGCCGCCTGGCAGCTCGGCGCGCACGCGCGCGCCGCCGCGGCACTGCGCGACCGTGCGGCCTCCCCGGCACGCATCGCCTGGCACCTCGGCCACGGCGCCCCCACCGGTCAGGACGGTGACGGCGTCCGCATCCTCCAGGAGGCGGCGCACACCGTCCTGTGGCAGCGCCCCGACCGGGCGGCCGGCTGGCTCCGGGCGACGCTCGCGCCGCGCTCCGGGACCGGCGATCCACGACAGCGGCTGCGGCTCGCGACCGCGCTGGCGCTGAGCGGAGAACTGACCGAGAGTCTGGCCCTGTTCGACGGCACGCTGGCCAAGGGCTCGGTGGCGCATCCGGACGCCGAGCTGTGGCGGGCCCGGGTGCTGTGCCTGCTCGGGCGGCACGGCGACGCGGCGGACCTGCTGGAGAAGACGGCCGCCAACCTGGCGCCGGACGCCTGCGAGGTGCGGGCGCGTACGGCGGGGGCGCTGCTGGCGACCTGTCTGGAGGCGGGTGAACGACCCCGTGCGGCCCTGGTCGAGGACGCCGGCGCCGTCACGGAGGCCGACCAGGCACTCCAGGCCCTGCTGCTGGCGCTGCGCTCGCTGGCGTCCGGAGTCGACGGCACCGCGGGCGGCGGGCCGGCCGAGCTGGTCCAGCGGGCGGCGCGCCTGGCGGACGGGCTGGGCGACGAGCCGGCCCGCCGCTCCCTGGACACCCTCTACTGGGTGGCCCGGGCGGAGAGCGCCCTGGGCAGGGACACCGCGGCACTCGGGCGTCTGGAGCGCGCGCTCGACCTCGCGCTGCGGCACCGGCTGCGCTACGTCGTCCCCCAGCTGGCCACCGAAGCGGGCCGCATCCTGCTCGCGCGGGGGGACACGGCCGCCGCCCTGCTCCATGCCGACCACGCGAAAGGGGCCGCCGAGCGCATCCGGAGCGGCTTCCAGGCCGACGCGGCCGGCCGGCTCCGCGCGCGCATCGACCGGGCCGGTCCCCTCTGCCCGCCGCCCGCCCCCGCCGCGCAGGACTCCGCCGGGCCCGGGCCGAAGGACGGCACCGGCCAGGCTCCGCAGCCGGTGCCCCAGAGCCGTCCCGCCGACCCCTCGACCGGACTCGGCCGGCTCAGCGAACGGGAGCGGGAGATCTCCGTGCTGGTCAGCAAGGGCCGGACCAACCAGCAGATCGCGCGGGCGCTGGCACTGAGTCCCAAGACGGTGGAGACGTATCTCGCCCGGGTGTTCAAGAAGCTCGCGCTGTGCTCACGGGCCCAGCTGGCCGCGCTCGTGGGGATGGAGGCGGGTCTGGCCGGCTGAGCGAGGCTCCGGTCCTCAGGACGCCGGAGGCTGAGCAGCGCGCCGGTCCTCAGGACGCCGGAGGCCGCAGCACCGACCGTGCGATGAGGTCGCGCATCACCTCGCTCGGGCCGGCGGCGATGGTCGCCGCGCGGGCGTCGCGGTGGATCCGGGAGACCGTCGAGGAGTCCAGATAGCCTGCCGAGCCCTGGAGTTGGAGGGCGGTCTCGGCCAGCCGGCACGCCAGTTCCGTCGTGTGCAGCTTGGCCATCGAGCACTCGGTGGCCGGAATCTCGCCCCGCTCGTAGAGCCAGGCGGCGTGATGGACGAGCTGGCGGGCCGCCGCGAGGTCGGTCGCGAGGTCGGCGATGCGGTGGGCGGGGGCCTGCAGGTCGGCCAAGTGCCCGCCGAAGGCGCGGCGTCCGGTCAGGAACCGCCGGGTGTCCTCCAGACAGCGGTCCATGCCGCCCAGCGCCGCCGCTGCCGCCACGAGACGCTCCAGCTGCAGCCCCCGCATGAGTTGGTAGAACCCGCTGCCGGGCCGCCCGAGCAGGCAGCCGGCCGGTACCCGTACCCCGTCGTAGGTCACCGTGGCCGTCCCGGCACAGCGCCAGCCGAGCGTCGCGACCGGCTCGGTGGTGATGCCGGGCAGCCGGGCGTCGACCAGCAGGAGCGAGAGTCCCGTCGTACCGCGCGGCCCGGAGTCCGCGGGGGGCGAGGTGCGGACGGCGGCCACGTGGAAGTCGGCGGTCGTGCCGTTGCTGACCATGGACTTCACCCCGCGCACCACGTAGTGGTCCCCGTCCGCCTCCGCCGTGGTGACGATCCCGGACAGGTCCGCGCCCGCGCCGGGCTCGGTGATCGCCAGCGCGGCCACGCGTTCGCCGCGGACCGCGGGCGCGAGGTAGTCGCGGTCCAGGCCCAGGTCGCGGGCCTGCGCCAGATAGTGCGTGGCCATGTAGGCGTGCACCGAGACCGCCGCGCGGAAGCCGCCGAACCCGGTGCGCCCGAGTTCCTCCAGGAACACCACGGACGTGAACAGGTCCTGCTCGGTTCCGCCCACCCGCCGCGGGTGCAGCAGTCCCAGCAGGCCCTCGTCGCCGAGGGTCTTCCACGCCGTACGCGGGAGTGCGCCGTCCCGTTCCCAGGACTCCGCGGCCGGCGGGACGAGCGCGTCCAGCACCGCGCGGACCCGGGTGCGGAACTCCTCGTGCCGTTCGGTGAGATAGACGGATCGTGTCATCCGGCGGCTCCGAGTTCGAGATTGAGCAGGTCCACCACACCGGCGGACGGGTCGGACAGGAAGAAGTGGCCCCCGCTCACCTCGTGGCCCCGGAATCCGGCGGACGCCAGACGCCGCCACGCTTGTACGGCGCCGCGCGGGGCGACCCGGTCGGCGTCGCCCCACAGCACGGTGACCGGGACGGGGACGGGACGCGGCGGGTGCGCCGGCCAGGTCTCGGCCAGCCGTACATCGGCGCGCAGGGCGGGTTCGAGCAGCCGGAACAGGCCGGCATCGGCCAGGACTTCCTCCGGTGCGCCGCCGAGGTCCCGCAGGCCGGCGGCGAACTCCGGTCCGGGCAGGTGGTGGATGGCCGGCAGCGCCCGGGCGACGTCCGGGGCCCGGCAGGCGGAGATGACGACACGCTCCGGCGGACGGCTCAGCGCGGCGGTCGCCGTCTCGTACGCCAGCATGCCGCCCATGCTGTGCCCGAAGAGGACGTACGGGGAGGGCACGTGCCGCATCAGTGCGCGGCCGAACGCGCCGACCAGCGCGTCCCAGTCGGCTGGCGGCGTCTCCCGCAGCCGGCTCTCCCGGCCGGGCAGCCGTACCCACACCGGCTCCACGTCGGGGGACAGCGCCTTCGTCCAGTGCCGGAAGACTGCGGCGCCACCGCCCGCGTACGGCAGGCCCACCAGCCGGATCCGGGCGGCGGGCCGGGCGAGGGGGCGGTGGAACCACCGGCCGGCGGACGTCATCGGGACCGGGCCGGTCCGGAAGGGGGCTCGGCGGAGGCCTGGACGGCGGCGGCCAGCGCGCCGAAGGTGCTCTCGGTGAAGATCATGTCCGGTTCCAGCACGTCCTCGCCGAGCTGTTCCTCCAGCCGGGACAGCAGACGCATCGCGATCAGCGAGTCGCCGCCGAGGTCGAAGAAGTCCGCGTCCGGACGGACCGCCTCCGCGCCGAAGATGCCCGCCCAGATCCGGGTGAAGACCTCGACGCGGGCCGTGCGGGGGACGGTGACCGGGGCCACCGCTTCCGGCCGGGCCGGAGCCGAGCCGAGGTCCGTGGTGAGTTCGAAGCGGCCCGGGGCCGGGCTGCCGGGGAGCCTGCGCGCCAGCAGGTCCAGGAGTTCCGCCTCCAGCCGCCACATCACCGGCCCGAGGTCCGGGTGGTGCGCGGTCGCGGGCGAGGCGGTACCGGTGGGTGCGGGTGTGCCGGGACGCCGGGCGTAGACGTTGACGCAGGCGGTGTCGGCCAGCCGGGGGTCCTGTTCGTGGACGACGGTGAAACCCCGGTGCTCCAGGGTCTTGGTGACGGACGCCAGGCGTCCCCCGGTGTCGTGGACCTCCATCACGATCTGCCGGATGCCCGCCCACTGCCCGGGGGCGATGCCCCGCAGCACGTCCTCCTCGGCCTTCTCCACATCGATCTTGAGCAGGTCGATCCGGGTCAGCGCGTGGTCGGCGGCGATCCGCGCGAGCGTGGTGACGGCGACCCGCCGCCGCTCGGTGGCCAGCAGGTCGGCGGCGAGCCGGTCGGCCATGAACCGGTCCTTCGGTTCCACGCCCTCGCTGTCGGCCCCGGTGAGCAGATAGCCGCGCAGGGTCCGCCGGTCGTCGTCGGCGTCGGCGAACACCCCGGACATCACGCTGTTGTGCGGGTAGAAGGTGAAGTCCGTCTCCCCCTCCGCGGCCCCGACGGCCTTGCCGACGACGGTGACGTCCGCCGCGTGCAGCTCGGCGTTGACGGCCACCGCGGCGGCGAGTTCGGCGAGCGGTTCGCAGGCGATGATGCGCGCTCCGGGGCTGCGGCGGGCCGCGCACAGGGTGAACATGCCGATGTTGGCCCCGACGTCGACGACGACGGCGCCGGGGGGCAGCTCGACGCCGTGCCGGAAGTAGACGTCGTCCACGAAGATCTCGCGGTGCAGGAAGTCGCTCTCGCCGCGGTTGACTCCGGCCACCCGCAGGTCGGCGGCGGGTTCGTGCCAGCTGAGGCTGCCGAGGCGGCCGGCCGCCTCCACGGCCGCCGAGCGGTACAGCAGCGGCGCCCGCTCGGGGTCGGGGACCAGGCGGACGACGCTCGCCCCGCCGCCGTCCGGTATCTCCACGGCGGCGTCGGCCACGGCGTCGTGCTCGCACAGCACCGCCACGAGCCGGCCGCTCCGGTCGGGGTCCTCGAACTGCCTCATGCGTCCTCCAGGACGTCGTTCAGGAACCGCTCGGCGATGCGGACCACCTCGGGGCTCGCGTCGAACGCGGTGAGGTGGTCGCCGGACGGCCGGGTGACCAGCCGGGCCCGGGGCAGACGGGCGGCGACGTACCGCGATCCGGCGGGGTGGGCGGTGACGTCGTCCCGGCTGGTCACCACGAGGGCGGGCTGGGCGGCCGACAGGTACGGGCGGGAGTCGTGGGACATGATGGCTCCGTTGAGCAGGCCGTAGCGGTGGAGCAACAGCGGTGTCGCGTAGGGGTAGACGAGGTGGTGGGCGATGTCGGGGCGCATCGAGTCCAGCGCCGCCGGCCGGCGCATCAGCCGGTGCACGCCCGTCGCCTTCTCCTCGCTGCGGGCGGTCATCGCCATCATGGCCTGCATGTCCCGCTGGTGTTCGGTCCGGGGGGCCGCGTCGCCGAGGTCGTAGTCGCCGTGCCACAGGCTCAGCGAGCCGACCCGTGGGCCGGCGGTGGCCGCCGCGGCCAGGGCGACGACCGCTCCGCCGCACAGCCCCATGACATGGGCGCTGGGGATGTCCAGCGCGTCGAGTACGGCGGTCAGGTCGCCGGCCTGGGAGGCGACGTCGTACCCGGCGAGCGGGGCGGGGGTGTGCCCGCCCGGTGCGGCGAACATGCCGCGGCTCTCCCAGGTCACCACCCGGAACGGTCCGGCCAGCGCCCGCATCCATCCCGCGGCGAGCCCCGCCGGCATGCCGCACGCCGTCACCAGGACGACGGCGGGGGCGCCCGGGGGCCCGGCCGACCAGCAGCGCAGCGCGGTGCCGTCGCCGGCCCGGACCGGTACCGGGCCCTCGCCCCACCGTGCCGCCGCGGGGCGTGCCGGTGGCCCCCCGTCCGGCCCGGCACCCACCCCGTCGGGCCCGGCGCCCGTGCCCTCCCCGACGCTCGCCCGCGCCAGGTGCCGGCTCAGTGCCAGTTCCACGGACCAGAGGCCGGCGGGATCCGTGACCACCTCCAGCCGGGGCAGCCCCAGGGGGCCGGTGACGGCGTCCAGCCGCTCCTGGGACAGCGGGGCGCGGCCCGTCGAGGCGATCCGCAGGCCCGGCACGGCGCGGACGAGGGCGTCCGCGTCGAGGAGTGCCTCCGCGACCCCCGGAAGCCGGCGCCCCGACGCGTCCATCACCGCGCCGCCGGCCGGGACCGGCGCTGGAACGGGACGCCGCGGGTGGTGCGTTCGGCGAGCGTGTTGTGGCCGTACCGGTCCTCGCCGCTGACCAGCACCGCGCCGTAGCGGTCCAGGCTCACCGTGCCGCCGTACTCCTCGATGACCTGGGTGTCCGGGTAGATCCGCACCGATGCCGGGACGTACCGGGCGGCGTAGCCCATCCTCATCTGCTTGCTCGTGCCGGCGTGGGGGTGGGAGGCGTGCATGAGGGTCGACCAGAAGACGATGAACTGCCCGGCGCGCATCTCCATGGACACGGCCTTCGACTCGTCGGGCTTGAAGTCCGGGTCGATCTGCAGTTCCCGGTAGTCGTATCCGAAGAAGCCGCGCCGCACGCCGTCCTTCACCACCGACGCGTTGCGTTCGGGGGCGTAGTGCATGCGCTTGGTCTCGTCGTAGTTCATGGACTCGTGGGTGCCGGGGATGAACTGCAGGCAGCCCATGTCGACGGTGGCCTCGCTGAAGGCGCACCACACGGTGATGGTGCCGCCGAACCGGGAGTCGCCGGGCCACTGGATCTGCGGGGCGCCCGAGGCGTTGGCGAAGGTGTCGGCCTGGTGCCAGTCGGTGCCCTCGTCGCCCGGGTTCTTGGGGAAGAACTCGGTGCGCCAGCACAGCACGTCGGGGCCGAGGATGCCGGCGACGCGGTCCACGATCTCCGGGCGGGTGATGTGCCGGGCCAGGAACCGGTGGTCGAGGTGGCGGTCGTAGTTGGCGATGTTGTTGCCGCCCGAGACGGCGGCCTCGTCACGGTAGACGGCGTGGCTGCGGTCGAGCAGTTCCAGCCGGGTCCGGCCCCACTCCTCGGCGATCTCCTCGGGTTCGTAGAGGGTGAAGGGTCCCGCGAAGCCGTCGCGGTGGAAGGCCGCCAGTTCCTCGGGGGTGAGGGAGAAGTCGGTGGTCTGCGCCGTCATGGTGTCTCCGTAAGGTGTCCGGCCCGCTGTGCCAGCGCGGCGTCGACGTGCGGGGTGAGCGCGCCCACCGTCGCCCCGCCGATCAGGACGGTGATGTCGAGATCGGTCTGGAATTCCTCGTTGACCCGGGTGAACATCCGCACGAGGGTCAGGGACGTGCCGCCCAGGGAGAAGAAGTCCTCGTCGTCTCCCACGTGCGGCACGTCCAGCACGGACCGCCAGATCGCGGCGATCCGTTCCGCGGTGCCGGGGGCGGTACCGGGGGTGGTGCCGGGGGTGGCGCAGGCCGCTGGGCCGGCGGGTGCGGCCGCGCCCGGCGGTGCGGGCAGCCGGGCCTTGTCCACCTTGCCGTTGCCGGTGAGCGGCAGTTCGGTCAGCGCGACGTACCGGGACGGGCACATGTACGCGGGCAGCAGTTCCTCGGCGCGCTTGGCCAGTTCGGCGGCGAGGGGTTCCGGGGCCGCGGCGGACTGCACGTACGCGATGAGCCGGACGTCGCCGTCGCCGTGGTCGCGGGGGACGACGACGGCCCGCCGGACCTCGTCGTGACCGGCCAGCGCCGCCTCGATCTCGCCCGGTTCGACGCGGTGGCCCCGGATCTTGAGCTGGTCGTCGACGCGGCCCAGATAGCCGTAGCCGCCCTCGGGCAGGGCGACGACCCGGTCTCCGGTGCGCAGCAGGCGGTGCCGTGCGCCGTCGGCCCCGACGTGGACGACGAACCGCTCCGCCTCCAGTTCCGGGCGGCCGAGATAGCCGCGGGCCAGGCCGGGTCCCTCGATGAACAGTTCGCCGGGCTCGCCGTCGGCGGGGGGCCTGCCGTCGTCGCCGAGCAGGTGGAAGGCGAGGTCGGCGAGCGGGGTGCCGATGGGGCTGGGTCCGCGCCGGTCCAGGTCGGCGCGGTCCAGCGGCCGGCAGGAGGCGTGGACCGTCGCCTCCGTGATGCCGTACATGTTGACCAGTCGGGGGCGGTCGGTGCCGTAGCGGTCCGTCCAGGGGCGCAGCGTCGCGACGTCCAGTGCCTCGCCGCCGAGGACGACCAGCCGCAGCGCGCCCGGGCCGGCCGCGGCCCGCAGGTCGGCCGCCATGAGCCCGTGGAACGCCGACGGTGTCTGGCTGAGCACGGTGACGCCCTCGGTGCGCAGCAGAGCGCGGAAGCGCTCCGGCGCCCGGGCGGCCTCGCGGGGGACGACCAGCAGGCGCCCGCCCGAGAGCAGCGGGCCCCAGATCTCCCACACGGAGAAGTCGAACGCGGCGGAGTGGAACATCGACCACACGTCGTGCTCGTCGAAGGCGAGCTGCTCCCGCACGGCGTCGAACAGGCGCAGCACACTGTGCTGTTCCACGAGGACGCCCTTGGGGTCGCCGGTGGAGCCGGAGGTGTAGATGACGTAGGCGAGGTCGGCGCCGTCCCCTGCGGTGTCCGGGGCGGTGGTTCCGGCCGGCTCGGCGGGCAGGTGGTCGAGGGTGACGAGGCGCACCTCGGGGGGCTGCCGGGCGCCCGTCAGCAGGTGTGCGGTGGCGGTGGTGACGACGGCCAGTCCCGAGCCGCTGTCGCGGACCGTCCAGGCGATGCGGGCCGGCGGGTACTCCGGGTCGATCGGCAGGTAGGCGGCGCCCGCCTTGAGGATGCCGAGCATTCCCACGACGAGGTCCGTGCGGCGCGGTGTCAGCAGGGTCACCAGCGTGCCCCGGCGCGCGCCCGCCCGGACGAGTTCCTCGGCGAGCGCGTCCGAGCGCGCGTCCAGTTGGCGGTAGGTGAGGTCACCGTCCGGCGCGGTGACCGCTGTCCTGTCCGGGAATTGCGCGACCGCACCCCGGAACGCCTGGGGGATCGTTCGGGCTGCCTGGGGCATCCGCCCTCCTTGTGTGTCGGCTCGGTTCCTGCGAGACGTCGGCGTGCTCCCGGACGGGACCCGACCGGCCGGCGGCGGTCAGGACCCCATGGCCCGGCGCAGGCTCAGCGGCCGCATGTCGGTCCACCGGGTCTCGATGTCGGCCAGGCACTCGTCCTTGGTCGCTGCCTGGCCGACCGCCCGCCAGCCGGCCGGGATCTCGCGGCCGGCCGGCCAGATGGAGTACTGCTCCTCGTCGTTCACGACGACGACGTACTGCTCGGTCACGGCGTCGGTCATCTCCGCTCCCTGGGGGTCGGTTCCGGTTCGGTGTGTACGGCGTGCGGCGGGCGCCGGGCGCCCCTCCCGCACAGGTCGGGTGATCTTGACGGCAGCGTGGCGGACGGGGCGGCGGGGCGAGAGTCGGGAAGCTCCCTCACCGCCGTCATGGCCTGGTGTCCGGTGTGGTGTCGGGGAGTTGCCGGGCTTGCCCCTCGCCGGCCAGCAGCTCCGCCACCTGCTCGTCGGACAACTCGGCCAGCCAGTCCAGTACTTCGTCCAGTTCCTCGCCGTCGGTCTGGGCCAGCTGGCGGGTCTGGACCAGGGCGGCCAGGCGCTCGATGGTCAGCGGGCCGCCGCTCAGCAGCTCCCCGGCCGGCAGCTCCAGTCCGAAGACGGCGCGGATGCGCACGGCGAGCCGGGTGGCGAGCAGCGAGTGGCCGCCGAGGGCGAAGAAGTCGTCGGTGACGGAGGGCCGCTCGATGCCCAGCACCTCGCTCCAGATACCGGCGAGCGAGCGTTCCACGGCGTCGCGGGGGGCGGTCCGGGCCGGTGGTGCGGGGCGGCCGGCCGTCTCGCGCGCGGCGGGTTCGGGCAGCGCGGCCAGGTCCAGTTTCCCGTGCGGGCCGACCGGGAGCCGGTCCAGCAGGCACACGGCGTCGGGCAGCAGGCCGGGGGGCAGCCGCTCGGCGAGGAAGGCGCGCAGTTCGCCGGGGTCCGGTGCCGGGGCCGTCCCGGCGACCGCCCAGGCCAGCAGGCGCGGCCGGCCGTCGGGCCCGGGGCGGGCCGCCACCACGGCGGCGCGGACCGCCGGATGGCGGCCGAGGACGGTCTCGATCTCCGCGGCCTCCACGCGCTGTCCGCGGATCTTGTACTGCCGGTCGGCCCGGCCGAGGAACTCCAGCCTCCCGTCGGGCAGGTGGCGCCCGCGGTCACCGGTGCGGTAGAGCCGGGCACCGGGGACGAAGGGGTGGGGGACGAACTTCTCCGCCGTGAGCGCGGGCTGCCCGAGGTAGCCGCGGGCCGGTGCGAGCCCGCCGATGTACAGCTCGCCCGGTGCCATGGGCGGGGCGAGGTGTCCGGCGGCGTCCAGGACGTACACCTCGGTGCCGGCGATCGGCCGCCCGATCGGCAGGCGGGTGCTGCCGGCCGGGGCCGCGGCGACCGGCTGGGCGGTGACCTCGATGGCGGTCTCGGCGGGCCCGTACAGGTTGTGCAGCTCCACTCCGGGCAGGTCCCGGGCGAAGCGCTCGGCGAGGGCGGGCGGCAGTTCCTCACCGCTGCACACCACGCGGCGCAGCACGGACGCGCAGGTCGCCACCCGGGGTTCCTCCAGGAAGGCGTCGAGCATGGACGGCACGAAGTGGCAGGTGGTGACCGCGTGCCGGGTGATCAGGCGGGCGAGGTAGTAGGGGTCGCGGTGGCCCTCGGGCCGGGCCAGGACCACGGTGGCGCCGGTCGTCAGCGGGGCGAGGAGTTCCCAGCCGGCGACGTCGAAGCTGACCGGTGTCTTGTGCAGCACGGCCTCGCCGGGGCGCAGCCCGTACTCCTGGTGCATCCACACCAGCCGGTTGGCGAGTGCGGCGTGCGTGGTCATGACGGCCTTGGGTTCGCCGGTGGAGCCCGAGGTGTGCAGGATGTTGGCCAGGTGTCCGGGGCGTACCCGCGGCGCCGGTTCCCCGGGAGTGAAAGGCTCCTCCCCGGAAAGCGGGCCCAGCACGGCCGGTGCGGGGGCGGTGTCGCCGAGTGCGGACAGCGCGCGGTGCGCCGTCTCCCGCGTGGCGATCAGTACCCGGGTGGAGGTGCCGGTCAGCTGCCGGGCGAGCCGGGCCGGCGGGTGCGAGGGGTCGAGCGGCACGTAGGCGCCGCCGGCGAGGAGCACCGCGCAGACCGCGACGACGAGGTCCGGGGAGCGGGGCAGGCACACGGCGACCGGCTGGTCGGGGCCGACGCCGAGCGCGTTCAGCCGGGCGGCCAGGCGCCGTACGCGTGTCATCAGCTCGCGGTAGGTGAGGGTTCCCTCGTCCCAGACGACCGCCCGGACGTCCGGGTGGTCATGGGCGGCCCGCTGGAGGAGGTCGTGCACGATGCCCTGGTCGAGGGCGGCGGGAGGGCCGCCGCAGACGGTGCGCACCCGTTGTCCGGCCTCTTCGTCCGTGAGCAGCGGCAGGTCGGCGACGGGGGTGCCGGGCCGGGCGAGCAGCGCGGCCAGCAGGACCGGCAGGCGGTCCATGAGGCCGGCCACGGTCGCCTCGTCGAAGAGGTCGGCGGCGTACACCGCGTGGCCCGCGAGCGAGCCGTCCGGGCGCTCGCTCAGATGCACCGACAGTTCGAACTGGGCGCCGGGTGAGGGGAGTTCGAACGGCTCGGCCCGGACGCCCGCCGCCTCCCAGGGTTCGACGGGAAGGTTCTGCAGCACCAGCAGCGTGCGTACGACGGGGGCCCGGCTGCCGTCGGGCTGCCCGCCGAGGGCGCGGACGATGTCGTGGAACGCGTTTCCCGGGTGCCCGTGGACGGCCAGACAGGCGGCGCGCACCCGGTCGAGAACGGTCGCGAAGTCCACCGGGGCGGGCGCCGTGCCGTCGTCGCACGGCCGCAGGCTGACGCGGATCGGCACGGTGTCGGCCAGCAGACCGACGTACGCGGTGTCCTCGGCCCGCCCCCGGCCGGACACGACCGTACCGACCACCATGTCGTCCTGGCCGCTCCACCGGCCGAGCAGCACCCCGAAGGCCGCCATCAGCACCATGAACGGGGTGGCCGCGTGCTCCGCCGCCCGGGCGCGCAGCCGCCCGGCGAGTCCGGCGTCGACCCGGACCGGTACCGCTCCCCCGCGCCAGGTCGGCAGGGCGGGCGCCGGGCGGTCGGTGGGCAGGGCGACCGGCTGTGCCGTACCGATCTGTGCCCGCCAGAACTCGGCGTCGGCCTCGCTGAACGCGGGGTGGGGGGCCGGGGGCCGGTGGGCGTCCGGGGGTGGCGGGGCCCCGCCCTCCGTCATCTGCCGGTAGCCGCGGGCGAGCCGGCGCAGCAGCAGGCCCAGGGACCAGCCGTCCAGCACGATGTGGTGGGCGGCGATGCCGAGCATCCACCGCGCGGGCCCCAGCCGGATCAGCAGCATCCGTACGAGCGGACCGGCGGCGAGGTCGAAGGGCTCGGCCGCCAGCCGCGCGAGGAGTTCCCGGGCGCGCGCCGCACGGCCGGCGTCGTCCTCGGCGCCGGGCAGTTCCACCACGGTGGGCCGATGGCTGTCGTCGGCCGGCCCGACCTCCACGGTGGGCAGACCGTCGGGACCCGCGGGGAACACCGAGCGCAGCACGGGTGTCGTGTCGAGGAGCCGGGCGAGGCACTCCTGGAACACGTCGCTGTCCAGCGGGCCGGTGAGGTGCAGTCCGCCCGCGATGTGGTAGGCGCCGCCCGCTCCCATCTGGTCCAGCAGCCACATCCGTTCCTGAGCGGCCGTCAGCCCCGGGGGAGCGTCGGCCGCGGGTGCGTCCGGCTCCTCCTGCGGGAGACCGGCGAGTTCGCGAGGGGTGCGTCCGCCGAGCAGGTCGGCCAGGGACACGGTGACCTTGTGCTCCTCCCGCAGCGCGGCCAGCAGCCGCACGGCGCGCAGTGAGTCCAGGCCCTGCGCGACCAGCGGCACGTCCGGGTCGAGGGCGGCCGGTGACGTACCCAGCTCGGCCGTGACGAGCCGGAGGAGCTCCGAGGGCAGCGCCTCGGAGCCTCGCGCGGCGGCGGGCGGGGCGGGCGGGGACACGGCCGCCGGTGCGAGGTCGCCGGCCAGCCAGCGGGTACGGCACTCCGCCCGGCGGATCTTGCCGCTGCTGGTCCGCGGGATCGCCCCGAGCCGCACCAGGACGACCTCGTCGACGCTCACCCCGTGGCCGTCGGCCACGCTCTCGCGTACCGCGGCGGTGATCCCGGCGACGTCGTCGGCGTCCAGCCGTCCGCGCACCTCGTGGACCAGGACGATCCGGCTGCCGGCCTCGTCGTCCACGGTGAACGCGGCGCTCCGCGCGGGCTGGAGCGCCGGGTGCGCGGCCTCCGCCGTCTGCTGGAGGTCGGGAGCGTAGTGGTTGCGCCCCCGGACGATCAGCAGATCGTCGTCGCGGCCGGTGAGGAAGAGGTCTCCGCCGTGCCGGAAGCCCAGGTCCCCGGTGCGCAGGAAGGCGCGTCCGGGGTGGCCGGCGGCGCGGGCGGCGAAGGTGTCGCGGGTCTGCCCGGGCCGTTGCCAGTAGCCGAGCGCCACCGTCGGCCCGCTGACCCACACCTCGCCCACCTCGCCCTCGGGCAGCGGGCGGCCGGTCGCGGGGTCGGCCACCAGCAGGAGGTCCTCGTCGGCGGCCCAGCCGCAGCCGACCAGTTCGCGGGTCCGCGGGCCGTCGGGCGCGACGACGGCCCGGCCCGCGTCCAGCGCGGCGCGCTCCACCCGCAGCCGGGCCGGCTCGCCCGTGCCGCGGGCCTTGCCGGAGACGAACAGCGTGGCCTCGGCGAGGCCGTAGCAGGGGACGAAGGCCGACCGGCGGAAGCCGGTGCTCGCGAAGGTCCCGGCGAACCGGTCGAGGGTGGCGCCGCGCACCGGTTCCGCGCCGACCAGGGCGTGCCGCAGCGCGGAGAGGTCCAGGGCGCGGCGGTCCTCGGGGGTGACCCGCCGGACCGCCTCACCGTAGGCGAAGTCGGGGGCGGCGGTGATCGTGGCGCGGGTGCGGGTCAGTTCGTCCAGCCAGCGTGCCGGACGGTACATGAAGGCCAGCGGGGACAGCAGGGTGCACGGGAACCCGGTGTGCAGCGGTTGCAGGATGCCGCCGATCAGCCCCATGTCGTGGTACGGCGGCAGCCAGCTGACTCCCCGGCTGTCCTCGGTGAGCCCGAGGGCGCGCGCGATGACGGCGGAGTTGTGCACCAGGTTGCCGTGGCTGACCATCACGCCCTTGGGGCGGCCGGTGGAGCCCGAGGTGTACTGGAGGAACGCGAGGTCGTCCAGGGCGGGGCGGTGTTCGGTCCAGTCCTCGGCCCGGGCCGGGTCGAGGGCGTCGCCGGCCGTCCAGCGCACCGTGCCGTCCGTGCCGAGTCCGTCGGGTGCGCCGTCCGGACCGGACAGGAACTCCTCATCGGTGAGGGCGAGTTCGGCTCCGGCGTCGGCGATCACGGCGGCCAGCCGTTCCCGGCCGCGCGCTCCGGTCGGCGGATAGACGGGCACGGCCACCGCTCCGGCGTACAGGCAGCCGAGGAAGGCACTGACGTAGTCGGGCCCGGGCTGATGGACGATCAGGACACGCCCGCCCGGGGTGACGTGCTCCTGGACGAGTGCGGCGACGGCGCGGGCACGCCGGTCGAGTGCGGCGTGGTCCAGGCGCAGACGGGCGTCCTCGCCCAGCGCGAACTCCAGGGCGAGGCGGTGCGGCGCCGTCGCGGCCCGCTCGCGCAGCAGTTCCACGAAGCCGCCGCTCATCGGCCCTCCTCCGGCTCGTCCTCGCTGATCAGGTGACGTGCGGCGCGCTGGATGGGCACGGGTTTCGCCGCCGTGTCCGCGGCCTGGTCCAGCAGGGCTGCGACGGCGGCGACGGTGGGGGCGCGCAGCAGGGCGCCGACGGACAGTTCGCCGCCGGGCAGGGACCGCAGTCTGCCGACCAGTCGGACGGCCAGGAGGGAGTGGCCGCCCAGCGCGAAGAAGTCGTCGTGGACACCGATGCGGTCCACGCCGAGGACCTCGCACCACACCCGTGTCACCGCTCGTTCGGTCGCGGTGCGCGGCGCCACGAAGCCGGTGCCGAGGGCGGGGCGCAGCCCGTCGGGCGCGGGCAGGGCGGTACGGTCCAGCTTGCCGGTGCGGCCGAGCGGCCACTCCTCCAGGACGACCAGCGAGGCCGGGACCATGAAGTCGGGCAGCGTCCGGGCCAGGTGCTCGCGCAGGCCGGCGACCACGAGGCGTTCGCGTGCCGCGCGCTGCGGGTCGTTGGTGTACGCGGCCCAGGTGCCGGTGTCCCCGTCGGGTCCGGGCAGCGGGGCGGGGGCGCCCGGCGTCGAGCCGGGGGGATGGAACTCCAGGTCCAGTGTGCCCGGTCGGGCTCCCAGGCGGGGCACCGTCGCGAGACCGGCCGCACGGGCGTGCTCGGCGAGGGCGGCCGGGTCGGCGGCGGGGGTGTCGGGGCCGGCGGCCGGCGTGCGGCGCAGGTCGTCGAGGGTCTGGTCGTCGCCGGCCGTGTGCAGCGCGCGGACGGCGTGCAGGTCCGCGGCAAGGCGGGCGTCGGGTACGGCGCGCCAGCCGAAGGGGCCCGGCTCGCCGTCGCCGGGCAGCGCGGCCGGTCCGGGCCAGGCCCGCCAGTCGGCTGCCGGGACGGGGGGCGCCCCGGCCGGCCGGGCGGTGAGGATCACGTCGTAGCGGAACCGGGTCAGTTCGTTGCGGTACGGCGAGGTCTTGGCCAGGACGGTGACGTCGGCGTCGGTGCCGGCCACCGCCTCGAACAGGGCGGGGTGCACGAGGAGTTCCTCCTCGCGTGCCGCCTGCCGTGCCACCAGCCGGCGCAGGGTGCGCACGGGGGTGGCGGGCGGGAGCCGGTGCAGCAGGACCGAGGTGTGCAGCGCGTCGAGCAGGAGCAGGTTGCGTACGTCGCCGAGGAACAGGTGGCCGCCCGGGGCGAGCAGGGACAGCGCCCCGCGCACCACGCGCACCAGGTACTCCGCGTCGGGGAAGTACTGGACGACCGAGTTGAGGATCACCGTGTCGAAGCCGCCCGCGGGCAGGCCGGAGAAGTCGTCGGCGGCCCGCTGCGAGAGTTCCACGCGTGGGCCGTCGAGCCGCTCGGTGTGGGGGCGCAGCCGTTCGATGACCTCGGCGGAGACGTCGGTGCCGTGGTAGAGCGCGCAGTCGGGGGCGATCCGGAACAGCAGCAGGCCGGTGCCGCAGCCGATCTCCAGCACCCTGCGCGGGCGCAGGGCACCGATCCGTGCCACGGTCTCCTCGACCCAGGCCCGCATCTCGGTGTCGGGGATGGGGGCGCCGGTGGCGGAGTCCACCCAGCCCACGGTGTCGAACCTGGGGTCCTCGGGGCGGGAGTGCCGGTAGGTCTCGTCGAAGACGGCGCGCCACCGGTCGACGTGGTCGGCGTGCTCGCCTGACCGGTCCTCGCGCGGACCGGCCGCCTCCGCGCGCAGGCCGACGTAGGCCGCGAGCTGCGGGTCGCCCGCCGCGTCCCGGTACGGCTCGACCACCGCCCGCTCGACGGCCGGATGGGCGCCGAGCACGGTCTCGATCTCGCCGGGCTCGATGCGCTGGCCGCGGATCTTGAGCTGGGAGTCGAGCCGGCCGAGGAAGTCGAGGGTGCCGTCCGGCAGCCAGCGGACCCGGTCTCCGGTGCGGTACAGGCGCCGTCCGGGTGCGAAGGGGTCGGGCAGGAAGCGCTCCGCGGTGAGGGCGGGGCGTCGGCGGTAGCCGCGGCCCACCGGGAGTCCGCCGAGGAAGAGTTCTCCGGGCAGGCCGGGCGGTACGGGACGCAGCCGCTCGTCCAGGACGTACGTCCGCGCGCCCGCGATCGGCGTGCCGATCGGCAGCCGGGCCCACGCCTCGGCATCGAGGCCCTCGGGTACGGTCCAGGCGGTGACGTCGATGGCCGCCTCGGTCGGGCCGTACAGGTTGTGCAGCGCCACCCCGGGCAGCACCTGCTGGACCCGGGCCGCGAGTCCGGGCGGCAGGGCCTCTCCGCTGCACACGATCCGGCGCAGTGGTCCGGCGCAGCCGGCCGCCGCGGGGTCGTCGAGGAAGGTGCGCAGCATCGAGGGGACGAAGTGGCAGGTGGTCACGGCGTGTTCGCGGATCAGCCCCGCGAGGGCGGCGGGGTCGCGGCGCCCGTCCCCGTCGGCCACCACGACCCGGGCCCCCACCGTGAGCGGCCAGAGCCATTCCCAGACCGAGACGTCGAAACCGAGCGGGGTCTTGTGCAGCACCGCCTCGCCGGGGCCGAGCCGGTAGCGCGCCTGCATCCACTGGATCCGGTTGACGACCGCCGCGTGCTCGTTCACGGCGCCCTTCGGGCGTCCCGTCGAGCCGGAGGTGTACAGCACGTAGGCGCTGGTGCCGGGCAGGACGGTGACACCGGGACGGGTGTCGGGGGCGAGCCGGATCTCCTCGTCCGTCAGGCTCAGGACGGGCGGCGGCGCCGGCTGCCCGTCCTCCCGTGCGGCGGCCGCCAGCCGGCGGGCCGTCGTGCCGGAGTCGGCGAGCACCGAGTGGACCGCGGCGTCGGCGGCGAGGCGGGCCAGGCGCCGCGGGGGCAGCGCGGGGTCCAGGGGCAGCCAGGCCGCCCCCGCCTTGAGCACTCCGAGCATCGCGGCGATCGCCTCCGCCGACCTGGGCACGGCGATCCCGACCACGTCCTCGGGGCCCACGCCCCGCCCGCGCAGGCAGTGGGCGACCCGGTTCGCACGGCGGTCCAGCTCGGCATAAGCGACCTCCTCGCCGTCGTGCACCACGGCGGGGGCCGAGGCCCGCTCGTCCGCCGTGCGCTCGAACAGCCCGGGCAGGCTCTGCCCGGCCGCGTCGCGCGCCGGTGTGCCGTGCGCGTACCGGGTCACGAGGTCACGGTCGTCGTCGCCGAGGACGTTCAGGTCCCAGACCGGGGTGTCCGGCCTGTCCACGCCGTCGGCCAGCAGCAGCCGCAGCCCGTGGGCGAGCCGGGTGACGGTGGACGGGGCGAACAGTTCCCGCGCGTACTCGATCCAGCCGGTGAGTCCGCCGTCCGGCGTGGGCGCCAGCTCCACCTCCAGCTCGAACTTGGAGGTGCCGGTCTGCACCGGCAGCACGGCCACCTCGAGGCCCGGCAGGTCCAGGCGGGGGCGCGGGGTGTTGTGCAGGACCAGCATGTGCCGCACCAGCGGGACGCGTGCTCCCGGGTCCCGTTCGGGCCGCAGTGCCTGCACGATCCGCTCGAACGGCACCTCCTGCCAGGCGTACAGGTCGGTGCAGGCGTCCCGGGCCCGTCCCACCAGGGTCCGCAACGACGGGTCCGCGCTCAGGTCCAGCCGCAGCGGCAGGGTGTTGACGAAGAACCCGATGAGCGGCTCGATCTCGGTGCGGTCGCGCCCGGCCACCGCGCAGCCCAGCAGGACGTCCTCGGCCCGTCCGGCCCAGCGCGCCAGCAGCGCGGCGAACGCCGCCGAGAGCACCATGAAGGGCGTGGCCCGTTCCCGGTCGGCGAACCGCTTGATCCGGGCCACCAGGTCCGGGGGCAGCTCCAGATCGACCCAGCCGCCCGCGTACGACTCCTCCGTGCGCCGGGGCCGGTCGGTCACCAGGTCGAGCGGGGCGGCCCCGGCGAGCCGGTCGGTCCACTTCTCCAGCAGCTCGGCGTGGCGGGGTTCCTCGGTCAGCTGCCGCTGCCAGCGGGCGAAGTCGGCGTACTGCACGCCCAGTTCCGGCAGCGGCGAGGGGCGGCCCCGCTGGAACGCCTCGTACAGGGTGCCGAGTTCGCCGATGAGGACACCGAGGGACCAGCCGTCGGCGGCGATGTGGTGCATGGACAGCTGCAGGAGGTGTTCGTCCGGGGCGAGCCGCAGCAGCGCGCAGCGCAGCATCCGGTCGCGGGCCAGGTCGAACGGGCGCGCGGCTTCTGCGGCGAGGTGCTCCTGTACGGCCTGTGCGCGCCGTTGTCCGGGCAGCCCGGACAGGTCCGTCTCGCGCAGGTCGACGGGGCCCGCCTCCTCCACGCGCGCCCAGGGCTCGTGCTCGCCGGGGAAGGTGGTGCGCAGCGACTCGTGCCGGCGCAGCACCTCGTCCAGGGCGCGGCGCAGCACGCGGGTGTCGAGCGCTCCGCGCAGCTGTGCGACGCCGGTGATGGTGTAGAGGGAGGAGTGGGGCCGGACCCGGTCGAAGAACCAGATCCGCTGCTGGGCGAAGGACAGTTCGGACCGTGCCCGGTCGGCGGCGCCCGGCACGAGCGCCGCCCGGCGCGGCTGTTCGGCGTGCTCGGCCTGCTCGTCGAGCAGCCGGTCCAGCAGCCTGCGCTGGTCGGCGGTGAGGCGGGCGCTCATTCGGCCAGGCTCCTTTTCACCTGTTCCTCGGACATGGCGCCCACCTGGAGCACCAGGCGGGCGACGCGGTCGGCGTCCACGCCCTGGGCGTCCGCCGTCGCCCGCAGGTGGGCGGCGAGGGCCGGCAGGGTGCCGGCGGCGAGGAAGCCCCGGACGGACACGTCCACCCGGAACAGGTCGCGGATCCGGGAGACCGCCTGGGTCACCAGCAGCGAGTGGCCGCCGAGTTCGAAGAAGTCGTCACCCGCCCCGACCCGGTCCACCTTCAGCACCTCGGCCCAGATGCCGGCCAGGACCCTTTCCAGAGGTCCGGCCGGTGCGACGTGGGCGACGGCCTCGGGGCGTACGGGGGTGGCGTCCGGGAGCGCGGAGCGGTCGAGCTTGCCGCTGGGCAGCAGCGGCAGCCGGTCGAGCAGGACGAAGGCCGACGGGACCATGTGCTCGGGCAGCCGCTCCCGCAGGAACCGGCGCAGCTCCCCGGAGCTGGGCGGCAGCGGGCCGGAGGCGGTGAGGTAGGCGACCAGCCGCTGGTCCAGTCCCTCCCCGCGCATCAGCACCACTCCGCGCTCCACGTCCGGGTGCGCCGCGAGGGCGACCTCGATCTCCCCGGGCTCGATGCGCAGGCCGCGCAGCTTCACCTGGTGGTCGAGGCGGCCGAGGAACTCCAGCTCGCCGGTGGAGCGCCAGCGGGCCGCGTCGCCCGTGCGGTAGAGGCGCCCTCCCGGTACGGCGCCGAAGGGGTCGGGCACGAACCGCTGGGCGGTCAGGCCCGGTCGGCGCCAGTAGCCACGGCGTACGGCCGCGCCGCCGACGAACAGTTCACCGCGCACGCCGACGGGCACCGGTTCGCCGTGCCGGTCGAGGACGTACACCCGCTGGTTGGGCAGCGGCCTGCCCCACGGGATGCTGCCCGGGACGGGTTCGGGACGGCGCACCAGGTGGTGGAGCGTGCAGTACGACGTCTCGGTCATGCCCGCCAGGTTGTACAGGCGGACGCCGGGGACCAGCCCGGCCAGCCGGTCGGCCAGGGTCGGCGCGGGCCGGTCGCCGCCGAGCACGGCCAGCCGCAGGGCGCCGCCCGGCAGGCCGCCGTGTCCGCGCGCGTGGGCCACCAGCATCTCCAGCAGGGCGGGCGCGCTGCTCCACGCGGTGACGCCCGCGTCCACGAGCAGCCGGCGCAGGCGTTCGGGGTCGGTGACGTCCTCGTCCCGGGGTACGACCACACAGCCGCCGGCCAGGAGCGGGCCGAAGATCTCGTACACGGACATGTCGTAGTTCAGTGAGGAGATCGCGAGCATGCGGTCGGACGCGTCCAGGCCCAGGCAGCGGTTCAGGCCGAGGAGGGTGTTGACGACGCCGCCGTGCTCATTGGCCGAGCCCTTGGGCACGCCCGTGGAGCCCGAGGTGTAGATGACGTAGGCGAGGGTGCGTTCGGCGGCGAGGTCGGCCGGCGGATCGGGCCGCCGCCGGGTGGACTCCTCGATCAGGACCAGCCGGGGTCCGGTGCCGTCGGCGGGCGGCGCCAGGAGGCCTCCGGCCGCGACGGAGGCGTCGGTGATGACGACGGGCACCCGGGAGTCGCGGACCATCAACCGGACCCGTTGCTGCGGATAGCGGGGGTCGAGCGGCATGTACCCCGCTCCCGCCTTCAGGATGGCGAGCAGGGCGACCACCATGTCCGCGGACTTCGGCAGGCAGACGCCCACCAGGTGTTCGGGGCCGGCGCCGAGGCCGCGCAGTTCGTGGGCGAGCGCGTTGGCGCGTTCCACGAGTTCCCGGTAGGTGAGGGTGACCTCGCCGCAGGTCACCGCGGGGGCGTCCGGGTGCTTCCCGGCCGTGCGGTCGATCAGGGGGTGCAGGCAGCCGGCGGTGTCGGCGGCGCTCGCGTCACCGTCGCCCGACAGGTCGTACAGGACGCGGTCGCGTTCCTCCGGGGAGAGCAGGGGCAGCCGGTCCACCGGCAGCTCCGGGTTCCCGGTGGCCGCCGTGAGCACGTGCACGAACGCCTGCCCGATGGCCTCGGCCGTGGTGTCCGCGAACAGGTCGGTGCTGAACTCCACCCGGCCGCGCAGCCGTCCGTCCCTGGCCGCGACGAGGTCGAGGACCAGGTCGAACTTGCTGGAGCGGCCGGTGAGCACCACGTCCAGTTCCTCCGCCCGCACGCCGTCGAGCGCGAGGTCCTCGGCCGGCGAGTCGCACAGCGCGAGCATCACCTGGACCAGCGGGACCGGCCCCTGGGAGCGGTCCGGGGCGAGCGCCTGCACCAGGTGACCGAACGGCACTTCCTGGTGGGCGTAGGCGTCGGTGCAGGTCACCCGCACCTGTTCGAGGAGCGTGGCGAACGACGGGGCGCCGTAGAGGTCCACCCGCAGGGGCAGGGTGTTGACGAAGAACCCGGCGAGCCGCTCCAGTTCGGGGTGGCTGCGGCCGGCCACCGGCGAACCGATCACCAGGTCCGGCTGTCCGCTCCACCGGGACAGTACGACGGCGAACGCGGCGACGAGGACCATGTACGGGGTGACACCCGACCGTTCGGCCAGCGCGCCCGTCTCCCGCCACAGCCGCGCGGACACGGTGAACGGCACCGAGGCTCCCCGCCAGGTCCGCTCGGCGGCGCCCGGGAAGTCGGCGGGCAGCTCCAGCACGGGGGTGTCCCTGAGCCGTTCCCGCCAGTAGGCGAGCTGTTCCTCCAGCAGCCCCTGGTCGAGCCAGGCGCGCTGCCAGACCGCGTAGTCGGCGTACTGCACGTCCAGTTCAGGCAGGCCGTGCTCCGTGCCGTGGCGGTAGGCGTTGTACAGCAGCCCGATCTCGTGCTTGAGCACGTCCAGGGTCCAGCCGTCGGCGGCGATGTGGTGCAGGCTCAGCAGCAGCACGTGGTCGTCGTCGGCCAGGCGCAGCAGCCGGGCGCGCAGCATCAGGTCGCGGGTGAGGTCGAAGGGCCGGGCCGCCTCGGCACGGCAGCGCTCGGCCACGGCGGCCTCCTGGTCCTCGGGGGCGGCCGTGCCGAGGTCGGTGACGGGCAGGGGCACGGGGCGGGGCCGTCCGACGCGCTGCTCGGGCTTTCCGCCCTCGGCCGGGAACGTGGTCCGCAGGGCCTCGTGGCGGCGCACGATCTCGGTGAGCGCCCGGCCCAGCGCCTCCTGGTCCAGCGGGCCGCGCAGCCGCATCCCGCCCGGCATGACGTAGGCGGTGGTGCCGGGGTCGGCCTGGTCGAGGAACCACAGCCGTTCCTGGGCGTAGGAGAGCGGGAACCGTGGTTCGGGTCCCGGCCGGGGGCGGCGTACCGGGCGGTTCGTCGCGGCCCGGCGCCGGGCCAGTTCCAGGGTGAGCAGGGCGCGGCGTTCGGCCGGGAGGGCGTCCGCGCGTTCCCTGGGGTCTTCGGCGGTGCTGCGGGGGTCAGCCATGTGCGACTCCTTCTGCCGCGAGCAACCGGCCGCCCACGGCGGCGTCGGCGTCCTCGACCAGGGCGGTGAGCATCTCGTCCTGCGACTGCTGGGGAAAGAAGTGGCCGCCGGGGAAGGTCCGCACGGTGTGGGCCGCCGTGGTGCGGGCTGCCCAGCCGTCGGCGGCCAGGCGGGCGTCGACGGTGGTGTCCCGCGCGCCGAGGTAGACGTGGACGGGGCAGTCGAGCGGCGGCAGGTCGCGCGCGGCCCGTCCGCCCACCAGGGCGAGGTCGGCGCGCACCAGGGGGAGCGTCTCGGCGAGGTACCGCGGGTCGTCGAGGAGTTCGGCGGTGGCGCCGCCCCAGGCCCGCAGCAGGCCGGTCAGGTCCGCGTCGGACAGGGTGTCGAGTCCGGCGGGCAGCGGCCGGTCCGGCGGGTCACCGGCGGCGGCGACGAGGGCGGCGGGCCGCCAGCCGCGCTCGGCGCGCAGCAGCTGGGCGAGGTCGTGGGCGATGACCGCTCCCATGCTGTGGCCGTACAGCAGCACGGGCCGGCCCAGCAACGGCAGGAGGTCGGCGGCGAGTTCGGCGCACAGCGCGTCGAGATCGGTGAGCGGCGGCTCGGCGGACCGGGCACCGTGTCCGGGCAGTTCCACGGCGGCGACGCCCAGGGCCGGCGGAAGCCGGTCGGACCAGCTCCGGAACTGGTGCGCGCCGCCGCCTCCGGGCGGCACGCACAGCAGCCACATCCGGACCTCCTCGCTCCTGTACCAGAGCCGCAACGAGTTCATGGGGCCAGGTTCTTGGCGCGCCCGGGCGGGGCGACAGTCGGGACATTCCCTTACCTCCACGCCGGGAGCCCGTGCGCGCCGCGGTGGTCCTGGCGCGGGGTCCGCACGGACGGGGGGTGGCAGGGGCGGCGGCCGGTGCGGTCCACCGAGCAGCTTCGGTTCCGGGTGGGGGACGGGCCAGTCGGGAGAACTCCCGATTGGCGGGCCGGTGGCACCCTGCCAGAGTCGGTCCATGACCTTGCGGACTGTGGCGTGCGGCATGCGCGGAAGCCTCCCGGCACCGGCGGAATCACCGCGGCCGGTGCGGCGGGGAGCGGGGGCGGCGCGGCCGGCCGCCGTGACGGGCGGGTCCGCGTCATGACGCACCGGCCGGAGTCCCACCTTGCAGGGGCGAAACGCGATCCAGGGGCGAAACGCGATCCGGGGGCGAAAAGCGATCCGGGGGTGATCGTGCCCGCCCGCAACGGGTCGGCACCGGTGCTGTCCTTCGCCCAGCAGCGCATGTGGTTCGCCGAGCAGATGGCTCCGGACCGGCCCGTCTACAACGTCCCCGTCTCCGTCCGGCTGTCCGGCCCCCTCGACCAGGAGGCCCTGCGGCGGGCCGTCACCCGGGTGATGCTGCGCCACGAGGTGCTGCGGACGGTGTACCCGCCGGACGGGGACCGGCCGGTTCCCCGGGTGTGCGGGACGACGCGGGCGGACCTGCCCGTGGCGGACCTGTCGGAGCTGCCCGGCGAAGCGGCCCGGGAACAGGCGCTGCGGGACCTCGTGGACACCGAGTCGGAGCGCGTCTTCGACCTGGCGCGGGACGTACCGGCGCGCTGGCTGCTGGTCCGCCTCGGTGACGAGGACCATGCCCTGGTGGCGACGCTGCACCACATCGCCGTCGACGGCTGGTCCGTCGGCCTGCTGCTGAGCGAACTCGCCGCGTACTACGCCACCCCGGCGTCGGCCCTGCGCGAACCGCCCGCCCTGCCGCTGCGGTACGCCGACTACGCCGCCTGGCAGCACGCCCAGTGGGAGGCGGGCGCGTTCGACGGACAACTGGACTACTGGCGTGCGCGTCTGGCGGACCTGACGACCCTCGACCTGCCGGCCGACCGTCCGCGCGGCGCCGGCGGTCCGCCGCGGGGCGGCCGGTTCACCACCGTGCTGGACGCCCCGCTCACCACGGCCCTGCGCAAGCTGGCGGCGGAACGGGACGTCACCCTGTTCACCGTCGCCCTCGCCGCTTTCCACCTCACGCTGGGCAAGCTGGCCGGCCAGGACGACGTGGTCGTCGGCACGCCCGTCGCCGGCCGCTCGCGGATCGAACTGGAAGAGCTGGTGGGCTGCTTCGTCAACACGCTCGCCGTCCGCGCCGACCTGTCGGGTGACCCCTCGTTCGCCGAGCTGCTCGGGGCGGTACGGGCCGAGGTGCTGGGCGCGCTCGGCCATCAGGACGTGCCGTTCGAGCGGGTGGTGGAGGCGGTGGCCGGCGAGCGGGACCTGACCCGTACGCCGGTGTTCCAGGCCATGTTCACCTTCCAGGACGCAGCCGTGCCCACGCTCGACCTGGGCGGCCTGCGGATCGCGCCGCTGGTCACCGACCGGGGCGTGGCCCCGCTCACCGATGTCGTCTGCACCCTGACCGAGGACGGGGACCGGCTGTCGGCCTGCTTCGAGTTCGACGCGGACCTGTTCGAGGAGTCCACCGTGGCCGGCTTCGCCAGGTGCTACCGCCGGGTCCTGGAGCAGGTGAGCGCGGATCCGCTCCGGCCGCTGTCCGGCGTCGAGCTGCTGGACGACGCCGAGCGAGCGCGCGTGCTGGCCGAGTGGAACGACACCGACCGCCCGCTCCCCTCCTCCGCCGTGCACGAGCAGATCGCCGAGCGGGCCCGCCGTGCTCCCGCGCTCGTCGCGGTCGAGGATGGGACGCGGCGGCTCGGCTACGCCGAACTCGACGCGCGGGCCGAGGAGTTGGCGCTGCGGCTCGCCGCCGAGGGGGTCGGTCCGGAGTCCGTCGTGGCCCTCGTCACCGCGCCCACCGCGGAGCTGGTGGTCGCGATGCTGGCCGTCCTGAAGGCGGGCGGGGCCTTCCTGCCCCTGGATCCCGGGTATCCGCCCGCCCGGCTCCGCGGCGTCCTCGGTCACGCGCGGCCCCGGCTGGTCCTCGCCGACGCCGCCTCGGCCCGCGCGCTCGACGGTGTGGTGCCCGGCGCCTTGCTGCGCGTCCTGGGCGAGTGGCCGGCCGACCGGCCCGCGCCGCCCCGCGCTCTGCCGGACTCGGCCCACGCGCAGAGCCTGGCCTGTGTGTTCTACACGTCCGGCAGCACCGGGACCCCCAAAGGGGTCGCCGTCACGCACGGTGCACTGGCCAACTACACTCGGGCCATGGTCGAACGGTTACAGCTGACCCGTGACGACCGCTTCCTGCAACTGGCCTCGATCGGCTTCGACGTCCTGCTGGAAGAGGTGTTCCCGGCCCTGGCGGCGGGCGCGACCGTGGTGCTGCCCGGCCACCCCCTCCTCGCGGCCGGGACGGACCTGACGGACCACGTGGAGTCCCACGGCATCACCTGCCTGGAACTCACCACCGCCTACTGGCACACATGGGTGGACGACCTCACCGCGCGCCGCCGGAGCCTGCCGGCCTCGCTGCGGCTGGTCGTCATGGGGGGCGAGCGGGTGCTGGCGGACCGGCTGGCGGCCTGGCGCGGCCTCGGTGTTCCCCTGCTGCACGTCTACGGCCTGACCGAGGTGACCTGCACGTCCACCGTGCACCTCGTGCGGGGCCGGGACCCCGGGGACACGGCGGGCGGCTCCGGTCTGCCGATCGGCAAGCCCCTGGACAACACCCGGGTCTACCTCCTCGACCGTCATCTGCGTCCTGTGCCGGTGGGGGTGCCCGGGGAGCTGTACCTGGGCGGCGCCGGGCTCGCCCGCGGCTATCTGCGCCAGCCGGCGCGCACCGCCGCACGCTTCGTCCCCGACCCGTTCGGCCCGGTGCCCGGGGCGCGGATGTACCGCACCGGTGACCTCGCCCGCCACCGGCCCGACGGCAGCCTCGACTTCCTGGGCCGCGTCGACAACCAGGTGAAGCTGCGGGGCTTCCGCATCGAACTCGGCGAGGTGGAGGCCGCGTTGGCCGAGCACCCCGGGGTGTCCGCCGCCGTGGCCGTCGTCCGCGAGGACCGGCCGGGCGACAGGCGGCTCGTCGGCTACGCCGCGCGTGCCGCGCACCCCGGAGGCGACCCGGCCGACCCGGCGGCCTTGCGCTCCCTCGTCCGGGACCGGCTGCCCGCCTACATGGTCCCCTCCGCCGTCGTCGTCCTCGACGCACTGCCCCTGACCGCCAACGGCAAGGTGGACCGCGCCGCGCTCCCCCCGCCGGGCCGGGACATCCCGGCTTCCCCGGCGCAGCCCCCGCGCACCCCGATGGAGGCCCGGCTCGCCGCGCTCTGCGCCGAGTTGCTGGACCGCGACGACATCGCCGTGGACGACGACTTCTTCGCGCTCGGCGGGCACTCCCTGCTGGCCACGCAGCTCGTCACGCGGGTGCGGACGGAGTTCGCGGTGGACGTCTCGCTGCGCGCCTTCTTCGAGGCGCCCACCGTCGCCCGGCTGGCGGAGCAGATCCTCACCCTGCAGGCCGCCGCCCTGGACGAGGCCGAACTCGACTCCCTGCTGGCCGAACTGACCGACGAATGACCCGTACTGCCCCGACTAGCACCGCCCTGGAGAACAGCATGCTGGTACGCGCCCTTTCCGCGAGCGAAGCGGCACGTGCTCTCGACTGCACCGTGAGCGAACCGATCGACTGGGTCGGCCCCGACCAGCTCGGAGACGGGCTGAAGACCGGCCACTACCGGCCGGAGTGGACCTGGATCGCGGAGGACGGCGGGAAGCTCCTCGCCCGCGCGGTGTGGTGGGGACTGCCGGACGGCGCCCACCCCCTGGCACTGGACTGCCTGTACGTGCACGAGTCGGTCGGCGACCGCCAGGCGCTCGCCGCCCACCTGATCACCTCGGCACACCGGCGGTTCCGCTCCCAGGGCATGACCCGGCTGCCGGAGTTCCACCTCTTCTCCCGCAACGACGCGCCCCCGGCTCAGGCCGAGGCCGCGCTCGACTGGCGGATCGGGGCCGCCGCGGCGGCCGGCCTCACCGATGTGCTGCGCAGGCTGCGCTACGAGTGGACGGCCGACGGGACACCGCCGCCCGCCCCCGAGCGGCTGGTGTTCCGGCCCGAACCGGACGACGAGGTGTTCCTCGGCGCCTTCCGCGAGGTGGCCGAGGGAAGCCTCGACACCACGACCCGGCGCGCGGTCGCCGAGCACGGCGTGGAGAAGGCGGCCCGGGACGACCTGGAGGGCTACCGGGGGATGCCCGGCGACCGGGACTGGTGGCGTCTGGCCCACACTCCGGACGGAACCCTCGCCGGTCTCCTCGTCCCGTCCCGCAACGACCAGAACTTCGTGGTCGGTTACCTCGGCGTGGTGCCGTCCCTGCGCGGCCGGGGATACGTGGACGAGCTGCTGGCGGAGACCACCCGCATCCTGCTCGACGCGGGCGCCCGCCGGATCACGGCCGACACCGACCTGGTCAACCGCCCCATGGCAGCCGCGTTCGACCGCGCCGGCTACCGCAACTTCGCCTCCCGGACCGTGCTCGCCGCCCCCGCCGACAGCTGAACGGCCCGCCGCACCCGCACCCGGCCGGCCCCACCCTCCTGTGGAGACCTCTGATGCCGATCCCCCACGCCAGTCCGCACCCCGGGCCCCCGGCGACCGACCCGGCCGCGGACGGCTTCGTCCACCGGTGCGTCCTGACCGACACCGAGGCCAAGCAGGCCCTGGACCTGGCGCATCAGTGCCTCCAGGAGTACGGCCGGGTGGATGATCCCCGCTTCCTCGCCGAGGCCGGCGTGCTGGCCCACACGCTGCCCCAGCGGGCCCGGCAGGCCCTGCACGCCGCCTGCCAGGACAGCGACCGGGCGGCCACGGTGATCGCCGGCAACCACGTCGACTCCGAGGCCCTGGGACCCACCCCGGCCGGGTGGCAGGCGGCGGACACCCCGTCCAGCCTGCCGTACGCGTTCCTGCTCATGCTGTTCAGCGCCCTGCTGGGGGAGACGATCACCTGGCGGACCCAGCAGGAGGGACGGATGGTCGGTGACGTCGTGCCGACCGAGGGGATGGAGCACAGCCTGATCAGTGCCAGCAGCCACAGCGAACTCAGCTGGCACACGGAGGACGCCTTCTCCCCGTACCGGGCCGACTGGGTCGGGCTGTTGTGCCTGCGCAACGCCGAGCTGACCCCGACGACCCTGGCCGTCCCCGATCTGGGCGCGGCACCCGAGGGGGCGGTGGACGTGCTGCGCCGGCGACGGTTCTTCGTGGTGCCGGACACCGCGCACGTCGACGTTCCCGCCGACGGCACGGACATCGCGGACGTCACCGACGCGCTGACCGGTGTGGCGCTGGCCCGGCGCAGTCCGCCGCCGGTCGCCCTGGTCAGCGGGCCCCCGGAGGCGCCCGTGGTGCGCGTCGACCGGGACTTCACCTCGGTGGCCCCCGGTGACGACGAGGCGGCCCGCGCCCTGGACTGGCTGATCGCCCACCTGGACGCGAACCTGCGCGAACTCCCGCTGGCGCCGGGCGACATCGCCTTCGTCGACAACCGCAACGCCGTCCACGGACGGCGGCCCTTCCACCCGCGCTACAACGGCACGGACCGCTGGCTCAAGCGCGTGAACATCGTGCGCGACCTGCGCAGGACCCGGCCGGGGCGGGCCTCGGCCTCCTCCCGGACGATCGGCTGACCCCGGCGGCCCGCCTCTCGGCACACGACGGACTTCGGAGGTCGCGGTGACAGCGGACATGACCCGCCGTACGGCACTCGCCCAGCGGCTGGCGGGACTCTCGCGGGACCAGCGTGCCGAGCTGGAGCGCCGGCTCGCCGAACGGGCGCGGACACCGGCGCCAGGGCACACCGCCCGCATCCCGCCGCGTGCCGCCGGCACGGACCCGCTGCCGCTGTCCTGGTCGCAGGAACACATGTGGCACCGGCACCGGGCCGATCCCAGCGGCGCCGCCTACGCCGTCCCGCTGAAGGTACGGCTCGAAGGCGACCTGCGTATCGAGGTGCTGCGCGCCGCGTTCCGGGACCTCGTCGCGCGGCACGAGATCCTGCGGACCGTCTACGGCGAGCGCGACGGGGTCCCGTACCAGCTCGTGCGGGACGATCCCGGCGTGGAGGTGGAGTTCACCGATCTCCGGGGCGCCGAGGACACCGGGGCCGAGGTCGCCGCCCGCCTCGCCGCGGAGGCGGCCCGCCCGTACGACCTGGCCGAGGGGCCGCTGTTCCGGGCGCTACTGCTGCGGACGGCGGACGAGGTGCACATCCTGAGCCTCGTCCTGCACCACATCCTGACCGACGAACAGTCCACCGGCCTGCTCCTCGCCCGGTTCGTGGAGGCCTACGACCGGCGCCTGAACGGCCGTCCGCCCGCCGCCGCCCCCCGCCTGCAGTACGCGGACTACGCCGTGTGGCAGCGGTCCGGGCCGGCCGGCGACACCGCCACGGCCGGCCTGCGACGCTGCGTGCGCCGGCTGGCCGGCATGCCCGCCGAGATCAGGCTGCCGGCCGACCGGCCCAGGCCGCCGCGGCCGACCGGCCGGGGCGGTGCCGTCGGTGCGACCGTCGGCCCGGAGCCGTGGCACCGGCTGCGCGAACTCGCCCGCCAGGAGCAGGCCACGGAGGTGATGGTCCTGCTGGCCGTCTTCCAGGTGCTCCTGCGGCAGGAATCCGGGCAGGACGACATCACCGTCACGCTGCCGGAGGCCGGCCGCGGCCATCCGGACCTGGACGGCATGCTCGGCTGCTTCTTCAACACCGTCGCCGTGCGCTGCGACCTGTCGGGCACGCGCGGCTTCCGTACCCTGCTCCGGCAGGTCCGCACCGGGTGCCTGGAGGCGTACGACGACCGGGACGTGCCCTTCGCCCAGGTGGTGGACGCGGTCACCGGGGGCCGGGCGGAGAACCGGCACCCCCTCCTGCAGACGATGCTGATCTTCGAGCGGGAGGGCGCGGGACGCCCCGTCGAGTTCGCCGGGCTGCGCATGACGCCGCTGCAGGCGCCCGCGGCCCACCGCGGCGCGCGGGCCAAGCGCGACCTCACGCTGGTCGCCGTCGACCAGGGGGACACGGCACGCGTCGACCTCGTCTACGACGCGGACCTGTTCGACCCGGCGACCGCCGAGGGCCTCCTCGGCCGCTACCTGGGCCTGCTGTCGACCCTGCCCGCCGACCCGGACGGCCGCCTCGACACCTAGCCGCCGCCCGGCCGCCGATCCGTACGTCCTCACCGGTCCAGGCCGGCAAGGGCGAGCCGGTCGACCTTGCCGTTGGCGTTCAACGGCAGCCGCTCCAGCCAGGTGACGTCGGCGGGCAGCATGGCCGAGGGAAGCTTCCGGGCGAGGAAGGCGCGCAGTTCGGGCCGCTCCTGCCCCGCGGCCACGACGAAGGCCCGCAGCAGGGGGAGGTCGGGCACCGTGCGGTCGGCCACGACCACGGCCGAGGCCACCGCGGGGTGTTCGGCCAGCGCCGCCTCGATCTCGCCGAGTTCGATGCGCACCCCCTGGATCTTCACCTGGAAGTCCTTGCGGCCCAGGATCTCCAGGTGACCGTCGGGCAGGTATCGGGCAATGTCCCCGGAGGCGTAGACGCGTTGACCGAGGCCGGGTACGGCACGGAAGTGCGCGGCGGTCCGTTCCTCGTCCCGCCAGTAGCCCTGGGCCAGTCCCACCTCCGAGGCGATGTGGATCTCTCCCGGGACCCAGACGGGGCACGGCTGGAGCCGTTCGTCCAGGACGTGGTAGCGCTGGTTGGCCATGGGCCGGCCGAGCGGGATGCTCGTGGCGGCGGGCTCGACCCGGCCGACGGCGTGGATCACCGACAGCACACAACTCTCGGCGGGGCCGCCCCCGTTGAACACCCGCACCCGGGGGTTCAGGGCGCGCAGCCGGCCGGGCAGCGTGACGGGGAGCATGTCCCCGGCCTGGATCACCGTACGCAGCCGGGCGATCCGCTCCCGCTCACCCCCGCTCTCCAGGTGCCCGGCCAGCATCTCCAGCAGCGCGGCCACGGCCAGGACGAACGTCACACCCGTCGCGTCCATCAGCCGCGCCCAGTGACCGGGGTCGGGGTAGGGCGACGGATCCGGCACCACCACCGCCCCGCCGACGGCGGTCACGCCGAACGTGTCGTACACCGACAGGTCGAACCAGATGCCCGACAGGGCCAGGCACCGGTCGTCGGGCCCCATCCCCACGCGCCGGTTGACGTCGTGGAGGGCGTTGAGCGCGCCCCGGTGGTCGACCATGACTCCCTTGGGGGTGCCGGTCGAACCGGAGGTGAGGATGACGTAGGCCAGGTCGGTCTGCCGCTGCACCGGCTCCAGCGGGCTGTCGTCGACCGCGTCGAAGTCGGTGTCGACGCGCAGCCGCCGGACGCCGTCCGGCCAGGTGACGCGTGCGTCGGTCCGGCTCTCGGTCAGCACCAGCTCGGCCTGCGCCTGGTCGAGCAGCCGGCGCAGCCGCTCGGCCGGCACGGCAGGGTCGACCGGCACATAGGCGGCGCCGGAGGCGAGGACGCCGTGCAGGGCGACGATCTGCTCCCAGCCCTTGTCCATGACGACGGCCACCAGGCGACCGGGCCGGGCGCCCAGTTCCCGCAGGTGCCGCCCCACCTGGTTCATACGGCGGTGCAACTCGCCGTAGCCGAGCGTGCGGTGCGCGGTGATCACGGCGGGGGCGTGCGGACGCAGCCGGGCCTGCTCGATGACGGGGGTGTGCAGCAGACCGCCGGGCAGCGGGGTGTGTGTGGCGTTGATCCGTGCCCGCAGGGCGAGTTGTTCCTCCGGTACGAGCCGCAGGTGCTCCGCCGTCCACTCCGGGCCGTTCCCGCTCAGCCGCTCCAGCAGCAGCCGGAACGCGTCCGCCATCGCCTCGGCCATGCCCGGGGGGCAGCGGTCGGCCGGCCACTGCCACACCGCCGCGACGGCACCGCGCTCGTCGCGGGTGACGTCCACGCTCAGCAGTCCCTCGGGCGGCGGGGAGAGCGCCACGGCCGGCGGGCCGAAGCCCACCGGCGGTGAGCGGTGCAGCGCCGTGGCGAGAACCACGGGGGACGACGGTACCGGCGCGCTCACCCTGGACCGCCGGGCCCGCTCGGCGAACGCACGGCCGTCGGCGTCCCTCTCGCACTGTGCGGCCCTGACGTCACGGGCGCCGACGGACACGTGGGTGAAGCCGAAGCGCTGCGTGGTGCTCCAGGTGCGGAGCACCTCGGCGAAGGCGGCCACGACCGCCTCTTCGGCCGTGACGCCGTACGACCGGGCGGCCTCGGCCAGTCCGTCTGCCACGCCCGGGGCTGTCGGGCGGTACGCACGGCACCAGGTGGGCGGCTTCGCCGGGTTCCGGGCCGTGACGACGGGGAGGGCGGGCGGCGGGGCGGGCTCGCCCGTGGACCGGACGCCCGACCGAGCGGGGGGCGCTTCCCCGGCCGCGCCGTCGCTGTCCGCGGTGAGCCGTGCCAGGTCGGGCAGCAGGACGTGCGCGAGGGTCCACCGGTCGACCACGGCCGGGTCGACGGCGAGGTGAAGGCGGCTGCGACCGTCCGGCAGCAGGGTGACGAGCACGTCCCAGGGCAGGGATCCTCGCGGCAACCGCCCGGCCATGCGCGCGCGTTCCTCCTCCACCGCCCGCCGCGCCCGGGCAGGCTGCGCGGCGCGCAGGTCCAGGACCCGCACGCCCTGGTGGGCGGCGCCGTCGGCACCGGGGGCGCCACTGAGCACGCGGTGGCGTCGCAGGACCGCGCTCCACGCGCGCCGGAACGCCGCGACGTCGAACGCGTCGAACTCCCACTCCACATAGTGGCGGTCTGGCATGCGGGCCTCTGCTCGTCACGAAGGGTCGGCAGACAGGATCCGGTCACCGGCATGATCCGGCCCGGCCGCCGGGGGCGACGAGTCGGGAGAACACCGATCGCCGTACGGCTGTCGGGGAGGTTCCCGACTGGGAGAGCGCCGTCGGCTGATCACAATGGGGGAGGAGTCGCCGTACCCCAGTGCAGAGGAACCGGATGCCCCGAGATCTGTACGTCCTGCCTGCCTCGCCCGGCCAGGAGTGGATGTGGCTGATCCATCACATGCTCCGGGACGCCTCGCCGTACGTCATCGCCGGTATGGTCCGCATCCGGGGACACGTCGATCCCGATGCCCTCCGCCGTTCCCTGGACCTGCTGGTCGAGCGGCACGAAGCGTTGCGGACGGTGTTCCGCATGGACCCCTCGGGCGAGCTGAGCCAGGTGATCCGGCAGGCGGAACCGGTCGACCTCGCCGCGTACGACCTCGGCGGCGGCGCGGGCACGGCGGCCGACCGGATCCGGGCGGACTTCCAGCGGTTCGCCGCCCGCCCGTTCGACCTGTCGCAGGGGCCCTTGCTGCGGGCGTCCGTCACCCGGATCGGGCCGGGGGACCACGTGCTCGGTCTGGCCGTCCACCACATCGTCAGCGACGGCTGGTCGATGCGCCTGATGACGTCGGAACTCACCGAGCTGTACCTCCAGCTGGCCGCCGGCCGCGTCCCCGAGCTGCCCGAACCTCCTCTGCAGTACGCGGACTTCGCCGTCTGGCACCGTGAGTGGCTGACCTCCGCACCGGCCCAGGAGCACCTCGCCTACTGGTGCCGGCAGTTGGACGGCGCGTCCCCGCTGCGGCTGCCTCCCGATCCCGTCCCGGACTCCGTCCCGCCCGGTGTCCCCTCCGCGCCGTCGGCGGCCGTGCGGCTCGGCCCGGCCACCACCGTCGCGCTCACCGAGACCGCCCGCCGGCACGGCGCCAGCCTGTTCATGCTGTTGCTCACCGGGTACGCCGCCACCCTGGCCCGCTTCACCGGGCAGCAGGACTTCGTCCTCACGGTTCCGGTGGCCGGCCGTTCCCGTGAGGAACTCACCCGGACCGTCGGTTTCTTCGTGAACACGCTGCCGATCCGCGTCGACGCGTCCGGCAACCCCACGCTGCCCGAACTGCTCCGTCGAGTACGCCTGACCTGTCTGGAGGCGTACGACCACCAGGACCTGCCCTACGAGCGGATGGTGCGCGGCGCGGCGTGGCGGCGCGACCGGGACCACACCCGTCTCGGGCCCGCCATGTTCGCCCTGCGCGTCCCGTTGCTCGCCCCGCAGCGGCTTCCCGGCGGTGCCACCGTCGAGGTGCTCGAACCGCCGCCGTCGGCAGGGGAGATGGACCTGCTGACCGAACTCGCCGAGACGCCCGGTCAGGGTCTGCGCGGTTACCTCGCCGGACAGGCCGGCGTCTTCCGCCCGGACACGGTGAACCTCCTCGCCGGCTCCTTCACCGACGTCCTGACCATCGCCGCCACCGGCGGTGCGGTACCGCTGGACGAACTGCCCGTCGCGGCCTTCCGAGGAGGCACAGCATGACGGCCGAAGCCGAGGCCCCCGAACCGGGCCCCCCGCCCAGGGCGCCGAGGGGCCACGAGGAGGAGAAGATCGCCGCACTCTGGTCCGCCTTCCTCAGGGTCCCGGACCCGCCGGCCAACGTCAGCTTCTTCACCCTGGGCGGCTACTCGCTCGGCCTCATGCGCCTCGGCCTGCGCCTGCAGCAGGAGTTCGGCATCGTGATCCCCGTACCGGACCTGTTCGAGAACACCACGATCGAAGCCCAGGCCCTCCTGGTCAGAAAGCTCCTGGACCAGGGCCCCGGCACATGAACCCGGCGGACGGACCAACTGGCCTCCCTGTCAAGGGCGATCACGAGCTGAACGGCGACACCACCGGGCTTCACGCGCCCGGGACGCGCGCCCCGTCACGCTCTGCGCCTGCGCGCGTTCTCTCTGTAATGTCCAGAGCGTGTTCTGTGGTGACGGGCGGCCACGCCTCGCGTGGCCGCCCGTCCGTGGGCGCGGAAGCCGACGTAGGTGTCATGGTTTCCTCGACGCGCCGTGCGCGATCCGGGTCAGGTCGGTCATGAGCGAGTTCAGCCAGGCCACGGTCGCGTAGTAGCGCCGCGGGGCGCCGGGCGGCTCGGCGGTGAAACCGGCGAGGACCGGGCCGGTCAGGGGTGTCGTCGCGGCCGGGGCGTCGTCCGCCGGGTCCAGTGCCGCCGAGACCAGCAGCATCCGTCCCGCCACCCGCTCCCCCAGCGCGCCGGCCGACTCGGCCGCCGCCGGACTCAGCGCGGTGAGCGGCGGCTCCAGCAGCCGGGCCGAGCCCCACAGGGTGTGGTGACCGGCGATGAGCGTCGCCTGCCAGTCCACCGCGCGCGGGTCCGCCCCGCGCCCGCCGCCCCCGAAGGGCGTCGGTTCGCTCTGCACCTGCGCGTACGCGGACTCCGCGAGGACGACGGCCCGCTGCAGGGACCGGTGGCCGGGCACCCCCGACGGCGCGGCCGGTGTCGCGCCGCCCGCGACCGAGGCGCTGGTCGCCACGACGATCTCCGCGGCCCGGCGCAGGAGTTCCGCCGCCGCGTGACGTAGTTCGTCATGGGCGCCCCGGGGCCAGGCCAGCACCCCGAAGACGGCGCCGATCGCGCTGCCGACCAGCACGTCCAGCACCCTGACCTCCGCCAGCCGCCACGTCGGCTGCGCCAGCTGCGCGAAGACCAGCGCGACGAGCACGGTGAACAGACCCTGCGCCCAGCCGACGCCCCGGACCGGGCCCACCGTGAAGGCGCACAGCATCCACACCGGCAGCAGGACGGCGTACACGGCGGTGTCGGACCCCACCAGGATCAGCACTCCGGCGCTGACCAGCGCCCCGGCCAGGGTGCCCGCGAGCGCCAGGCGGATGGTGCTCCAGGTCTCGCCCAGGGTGGTCCGGGTGAGGGTGAGCGTCGCCAGCATCGCCCAGAACCCGTGCGGCAGCGTGTCCACCCCGGCCACCAACCGGACGGCCGTCAGGGCCAGGGCCATGCGCACCGCGTTCTGGAAGAACACCGACCGGCGTCCGGCGTGGCCGCGCGCCCGGTGCCACCACAGCAGCGGTGCCGGGGTCGTGGCGTACCAGAAGCGGCCGGGCGGCAGCGGCACCGAGGCGTGCCGGCCGCGCACCGCCAGATCGGCCGCCGCGCCCATCGCCAGCGCCGCGTCGGCGATCTCCAGCACGGCGGCGTGGCGGCGCAGGACGTCGGGCGGGGGGCGGGCGCCGGCGGACGGAGGGCCGGCGGACACGGCGGACAGGTGGGCGCGTGCCGTGATCAGCTCCTGCTGCACGGCGACGGGGAACGTCCCCGCGCGCAGACAGGCCGCGGTGGCCGCGGCGAGCCGGGCCACCGTGCGCAGGACGGCGGTCACCTCGGACGCCGTCTCGTCGTCCCGTGCGGCGGGCAGCTGGGCGAGTCTGCCGAGCAGGGTGCGGACGGCCAGCCCGGTGTGGGTGAGGGCGCGCTCACGCACCCCGGGCCCCGCGGGGCGCTCCGCCTCCGGCACGCCGAGCGGGCGCAGCGCCTGGCCGGCCTCCTGGGCCGCCCGGACGTCCGTGCCGGTCAGGGCGCCGCGGGTCGCGGCGAGCCGCGCCGCGCAGCCCTCGGCGACCAGGGCCGCGCGGGCGGCCCGCTCCCGGTACGACAGCGGTGCGGGCTCGGGGAAGAGCAGCGCCTCGGCCGCGACGAACAGGGCCACACCCGTGGTCGTACCGAGCAGCCGGTCACCGAGCGAGCCGGGATCGTACGGCGGGAAGGACGGCAGGATGTAGAGGAGCTGCAGGCCCGGCGCCGCCCCCGCCGGACGGGGTCCGCCCACGGCGGAGAAGGCCAGTGTGAAGCCGACCACCAGCATGCCGAGGACGGCGCTCCACGTCCGCACCGACAGACACGTGCCGACGACCACCAGTGCCCAGCACACCGGCAGCAGGCGCGCCATGAACGCGGCGCGCTGCCGGCCGGTGCCGGGGATCCTGGACAGTCCGCCCAGGGCCACCACGGTGAACAGGGCGTACGTCGCCGCCACGGGGCGGTCGAGGCCGTAGCGGAAGGCGTAGAAGCCGGCCGCCGCGACCAGCGTCACGCGCAGCGCACGCCGGCCGGAGACGGCGTAGGCCGCCGGCAGCCTGACCCCTGGGACACCCCGCACCTTTACAGAATCGCCGACGACCGAGGGTCCGGCACCTCAGAGGCGACAAGAACAAAGGCAAGGAGTCACCCACTCCTTGCCACTCTCAACTTATAGCGCACTGGGGGGCTTGCGGCAAGGCCCCCGTCGTACCGCAGAATTGCCGGCCCAGGCCAGGAAGCTGCAGAAATGGGAGATTCACTCAGTGCGTGTGCTTTTGTCGACGTATGGTTCGCGCGGGGACGTCGAGCCGATGGCCGGACTCGCGGCGCGGTTGCGGGAACGCGGCGCGGAGGTGCGGGTGTGCGCGCCGCCGGACGAGGACTTCGCGCGGCGGCTGGCCGATGCCGGTGTGCCGCTGATACCGGTCGGCCCGTCGGCGCGCGCTCTGACGAAGGCCGCACCGGCGCCCTCGTCCCTGCCGCAGCGCGCGGCACACCTGATCGCCGGTCAGCTGGAGGCGCTCCCCGCGGCGGCCGAGGGCTGCGACGTGCTGGTGGCGACCGGTCCGCTGCCCGCCGCGGCCGGGGCGCTGTCGGTGGCCGAGAGGCTCGGCGTCCGCGCCGTGTCCGTGACCTTCCAGCAGCTCACCGTGCCGTCGCCGCACCACCGGCCGCTGGCCTATCCGGGCCGGCCGCTGCCGCCGGAGGTGACGGACCACCAGGTGCTGTGGGACCTGGACGCCCAGCACGTCAACGCCCTGTTCGGCGAGGCGCTCGACACGAACCGGGCGGCGCTCGGCCTGCCGCCGGTGGACGACGTCCGTGACTACGTCGTCGGCGACCGGCCGTGGGTGGCGACGGACCCCGTCCTGGACCCGCTGTACCCGCGGCCGGACCTCGACGTCGTCCAGACCGGCGCGTGGATCCTGCCCGACGCACGCCCGCTGCCCGCCGAGCTGTCGGCGTTCCTGGACGCCGGCGCGCCGCCGGTGTACGTGGGTTTCGGCAGCATGCCCCTGCACGCGTCACCGGATGTCGCCCAGGTCGCCGTCGAGGCGGTCCGCGCGCAGGGCCGGCGGGTGGTCCTGGCCCGCGGCTGGGCCGACCTGTCGCCGGTCGACGGCCAGGACGACTGCTGCGTCATCGGCGAGGTCAACCAGCAGGCGCTGTTCCGCCGGGTGGCCGCCGTCGTGCACCACGGCGGCGCGGGCACCACGACGACGGCCGCCCGGGCCGGCGCGCCCCAGGTGGTGGTCCCCCAGCTGGCGGACCAGCCGTACTGGGCCGGCCGGGTGGCCGAGCTGGGGATCGGCGCGGCGCACGACGGTCCCACGCCGGCCTTCGACTCCCTGTCCGCCGCACTCGGAACGGCCCTCGCCCCCGAGACCCGCGCCCGGGCCGGCGCCCTGGCGGGCCGGGTCCGCACCGACGGAGCGGCGGTGGCGGCGCGGCTGCTGCTCGACGCGCACAGCTGAGACCGCCACGTTCGTCGCAGCCGTCCGGACGCCTTGCCGCGCGCATGGTCGCAAGCGGCCTCACCACGGAGCCCCCTGATATGACACAGCCCCTGACCACCGGCGCCTTCGACCTTCCCGAGCGCCTCGCCGCCAAGGCCGACCCGGCCCTGATCGCCGGCGACGAGAAGCACTTCGCGGCCGTCGCGGAGTGCCTCGAGCAGACGATCGCCGAACTCACCGAACGCCTGGACGCCGAGCGCAGGGCGCCCGGTGGCCTGGGCCGGCACGCGATGGACCGGGACGCGGAGATCCACCGCCTGACCGCCCGCCTGCGCACCCTGCGCCGGTTCGGCCTGGACCTGTGCCTCGGCCGGATGGTCGGCGCGGACGGCTCCGCACCCGTGTACGTCGGACGGCTCGGCCTCACGGACAGCGCGGGCCGCCGGCTCCTGGTGGACTGGCGCTCCCCCGCGGCCGAACCGTTCTTCGGGGCCACCCACGCCAACCCGATGGGGCTGGTGAGCCGCCGCAGGTACCGCTGGACCGACGGCCGGATCAGCGACTACTGGGACGAGGTGTTCACACCGGACGGGCTGGCCGGACATGCCGCGCTGGACGACCAGTCCGCCTTCATCGCCAGCCTGGGCGGCACCCGCTCGCCGCGGATGCGGGACGTGCTCGGCACCATCCAGGCCGACCAGGACGCCGTCATCCGGGCGGGCTCCCGCGGCGCCCTCGTGGTCGACGGCGGCCCGGGCACGGGAAAGACGGTCGTCGCCCTGCACCGCTCCGCCTATCTCCTCCACTCCGACCCCCGGGTGGGTCACCGCCGGGGCGGCGTCCTGTTCGTCGGCCCGCACCGGCCGTACCTGGCCTACGTCTCCGACGTCCTGCCCAGCCTCGGCGAGGAGGGCGTGCAGACCTGCACCCTGCGGGACCTCGTCGCGGAGGGAGCGGGTGCGGTGGCCGAGAGCGATCCGGAGGTGGCCCGTCTGAAGTCGTCGGCGGACATGGTGAAGGCGATCGAGAAGGCCGTGCGGTTCTACGAGGAGCCGCCGGCCGAGGGCATGACGGTCAGCACCCACTGGTCCGACGTCTGGCTGAGCCCCGGCGACTGGGCCGTGGCGTTCGACGCGGCGGAGCCCGGCACCGCGCACAACGAGGCCCGCGACCAGGTCTGGGAGGAGCTGCTGACGATCCTGGTGGACAAGCAGGACGGCGACGTCGACGGCGGCGCCTCGCCCGAGCTGCTGCGCAGGTCGCTGCGGCAGAACCGGGAACTGCGCACCGCGTTCGACCGGGCGTGGCCGCTGCTGGAGGCGGCCGATCTCGTCGCGGACCTGTGGTCGGTGCCCGCCTACCTGCGGATGTGCGCTCCCTGGCTGAGCCGCGAGGAGGTCCGGCGGCTGCAGCGCGCGGACGCCCAGGCCTGGACGGTGTCCGACCTGCCCCTGCTGGACGCGGCGCGGCAGCGGCTCGGCGATCCGGAGACGGCCCGGCGCAGGCGTCGGCAGGAGGCCGTCCTCGCCGCGCAGCGCGAGCGCATGGCGCAGGTGGTCGACAACCTGATCGAGGCGGTGGCCTCCTCCGGTGCCGACGGTGACGACGGCGAGGGCCTGGTGAGGATGTTGCGCGGTGAGGACGCCGAGGTCAGCCTGGTGGACGAGTCGGAACTGGCCGCCGTAGACCCGGACCGGCTGGCCGGCCCGTTCGCGCACGTCGTCGTGGACGAGGCACAGGAACTGACCGACGCGGAGTGGCAGATGCTGCTGCTGCGCTGCCCGTCCCGGAGCTTCACCATCGTCGGGGACCGCGCCCAGGCCAGGCACGGCTTCGCCGAGTCCTGGCGGGAACGGCTCGAACGGGTCGGCTTCGACCGGATCGAACTGGCCTCCCTGAGCATCAACTACCGGACGCCGGAGGAGATCATGGCGGAGGCCGAGCCGGTCATCCGGGCGGTGCTCCCGGACGCCAACGTGCCGGTGTCCATCCGCAGCGGCGGCGTCCCCGTCGTCCACGGGCCCGTGTCGGACCTGCGCCCGTTCCTCGACACCTGGCTCGCCGCACACGCCGACGGGATCGCCTGTGTCATCGGCGACCCCGCGTTCCGGTCGACGTCCCGGGTGCGCTCGCTGACCCCGGAGCTGGCGAAGGGCCTGGAATTCGACCTGGTCGTCCTGGTCGATCCGCAGGGGTTCGGCGAGGGCGTGGAGGGAGCGGTGGACCGCTATGTCGCGATGACCCGGGCGACCCGGCAGCTCGTCGTCCTCACGAGCACCTGAACCCCTCCGCGGGGCCCGGCCGCTCAGGTGGTGCAGGTCGGTACGCCGTCCAGCCAGGCCGGGCCCTGGATGTAGATGTTGGTGACCCAGGCACGGTAGTCGGGCAGGTAGGACCAGGCGTCGTTGGTGTAGCCCTCGGCGGTGACGGGTTCGGCGTGCTTCTGGCAGGCGACGCGGATCGTCGTGGGGCCGGGGAAGGCGTAGACGCGGGCGGCCCGGGTGGAGGGCTGGGCCTTGGTCCACACACCGGTGCCCCAGGTGCGGAAGACGGGGCCCTCGACGGTGCCGGTGTTGACGCGGACGGCACCGAAGTAGTCGCCGCCGAGGCGGACGTCACTGACCATCAGCCTGGTGCCGGACTGCCGGGCCTCCACCATCTTGCCGGCGCCGAGGTAGAGCGCGATGTGGTGCAGGTCCGCCGAGGTGCCGTAGGCGAGCAGGTCCCCGGGGCGCAGCGGGGCGAGGCCCTCGGCCGCGGTGAAGCGGGCGGCGGTGCGGTGGGTGTAGTACTGGGCGCTCGCGTCCCCGTTGAGGATGTCGGCGCCGGTGGCCTGGGCGTAGGCGTAGCGGACGAGGCCCGAGCAGTCGAAACCGCGGCGTTCGGGGTCGTGTTCGCTGGCCGGGTCGGTCGGGTCCACCGTGCCGTAGGTGGGGCCGGGCTGGGCGCCGTGGCCGCCGCCCCAGGTGTACCAGACGCCCGCAGCGACCTGTGCGCAGGCGGTGTCGACGGCCCGTTCGGCCGCGGCCGTGGCGCCCGGGGCGAGGACACGGCAGGCGTCGTCCGCCGGCCCGGGGAGCCGGTCGGCGGCGAGCGCCGGCCGGGTGAGGAAGACTGCTGTCAGCAGGGCGATGAGCGCGCCGATGGCGCCGGTCCGCCGGAGCATGCCGGGACCCCCGTTTCCTTCTCTGGTGTGGTCGGTGCACAGCTTTCCCGCGTACGGCGGGCCGGTCGACAGCGATGTGCGGGCCTTCTTCGACGGGCAACGGGAAACGTTCGGGAAACCCCCGTCCGAGCAGGGTGGTCGGTCAGTGCCGCGGGCACGCGGAGGGGCCGGGGGCGGGCTCGCCGGGCAGCAGGGCTCGGCGGGTCGCCGGGTCCGTGTCCCGGTCCAGGCGGCAGATCTCCGCCAGCCGGGTCCCGGTGTCCAGGTTCCACAGCCGTACGGTGCCGTCGTTGCTGCTGCTCGCCACCGTCCGCCCGTCGGGGGCGAAGGCCACGCCCCACACCGCGTTGACGTGCCCGGAGAGCGTGGCCCACAGCCGCCGTCCGGGCACGTCCCACAGCCGTACCGTACGGTCGTTGCCGCTGCTGGCGAGCAGCCGGCCGTCCGGGGAGAACGCCAGGCCGCGCACCGAGCCGGTGTGGCCGGTCAGCGAGCCGAGGAGCCGGTGCCGGGCCGCGTCCCACAGCCGTACGGTGCCGTCGTTGCCCGAACTGGCCAGGGTGCGGCCGTCGGGGCTGAAGGCGACGCCCCGCACGGCACCGGTGTGGCCGGTCAGCGTGGCCAGCGGACGGTGGGTTCGGGCGTCCCACAGGCGGACCGTCAGGTCGTCGCCGACGCTGGCGAGTTGCCGCCCGTCGGGGCTGAAGGCGACGCCGTTGACGTAGTCGGTGTGGCCGGTGAGGACGGCGAGCGGGCGGCGGCCGGGGACGTCCCAGAGGCGGACGGTGCGGTCGGCGCCCGCGGAGGCGAGGGTGCGGCCGTCGGGCGCGAACGCCACGGCGAACACGGCTCCGCGGTGGCCGTGCAGCACGGTGCGCGGGCGGCGGGCCGCGGTGTCCCAGAGCACCACCGTGCCGTCGGATCCGGCCGCGGCGAGCGTGTGCCCGTCCGGGGCGAAGGCCACGGTGGTGACGCTGCCGCGCTGTCCGGCCAGGGTCGTGGGGGTGCCGCGCCGCCGGGCCGGGTCGGGGTCCCACAGCCGTACGGTGTGGTCGGCGTCCGCGGTGGCCAGCTGCCGTCCGTCGGGCCGGTAGGCGACGGCGGAGACCTCCGTGAACGGGCGGGCGGCGAGTGTCCGTCCGCGCAGGTCCCACAGGACCACGGACTGGTCGAACCCGCCGGTGGCGAGCAGCGTGCCGGTGGTGTCGACCGCCACGGACATCACATAGTCGGTGTGGCCGCTGAGGGTGGTGACGAGCCGTCCGCCGCGGACGTCCCACAGCCGGGTCGTGCCGTCCCCGCTCGCGCTGATCACGGTGGTGCCGTCGCGGGTGTAGGCGACGGCGTTGACGTCGTCGCTGTGTCCGGTGAGGGTCGCGGTGACCCGGCGGCGGCCGACGTCCCACAGCCGTACGGTCCGGTCCACTCCCCCGCTGGCCAGGCCGTGGCCGTCGGGGGCGAACGCCAGGCCGAGCACCGCGTCGGTGTGACCGCGCAGGACGGCCAGTTGCCGGGCCCGGCCGGGGTCCCACAGCCGTACGGTCCGGTCCGTGCCGGCGGAGGCGAGCGTGCGGCCGTCCGGGGCGAACGCGAGCGCGTCGACCTCGCCGGAGTGGCCGCTGAGGCGGGCCACCCGCCGGGGGACGCGGGCGGTGTCCCAGAGCTGGACGGTTCCGTCGGCGGCGGCGACGGCGAGGGTGTGCCCGCGCGGGGCGAAGGCGACCGCGCGGGCCGCTCCGGTGTCCGGCACGAGGGTGGTGCGGGACGGGCGGGCCGGGGACCACAGCCGTACCGGTCCGTCGGTCGACGTGACCGCGAGGGTACGGCCGTCCGGGCTGAAGGCGAGGGCACGGATCCGGCCGGGGACGGTGAGCGTCGCGGTCGTCCGGTGGTCGGTCAGGCGCCGCAGCCGGACGGTGCCGTCCGAGCCGGCGGTGGCCAGCAGGTGGCCGCCGGGGGCGAAGGCGACCGCGTTGACCGGTCCGCGGTGGCCGCCGAGCCGGGCCGCGAAGGGCTCGGCCTGGGTGCTCAGCAGGGCGCCGCGGGTCGTGGCGGTGGGCTGGGTGCGGTAGGCCTCGGCGGCGAGCAGCATCGAGGCCTCCGGGCGGCCCCCGGCCAGCAGGGTGGAGCGGACGGCGAGGGCCTGGGAGCGGGCGAGGCGCTCCTGGGCGAGCGCGTCGGCGCGCTGCCGGTACGCGAGGCCGCCGGCGGCCAGGGCGCAGCCGAGCAGGACGACGAGGGTGGCCGTCATCGCCTGCCGCAGCCGGGTCTGACGCCGGATCTGACGCTGCCGGGCCTCCTCCTCCGCCTGGCTGGCGCGCAGGAACGCCTCCTCCACGGGGCCCAGCGGGCCGAGTCCGTCCGTGTCCGCCGCGCAGGAGCGTACGGTGTCCAGCCGGGTGCCGCGGTAGAGCGCCGACGGGTCGCGGCCCTCGCGTTCCCACGCTGCCGCGGCGTGGCCGAGCTGCTGGCGGACGAGCAGGCCGGCCCGGTCGGCGCTGATCCAGTCCCGCAGCCGGGGCCAGCTGTGCAGCAGGGCCTCGTGCGTGATCTCCACGCTGTCGCTGTCGACGGTGATGAGCCGCGCGCGGACGAACACGTCGAGCGCGGTGTCGGCGCCCGCCGCGTCGGACGGCCGGGCCATGAGGTCGGTACGGCGGACCCGGCGCCGGGTGGCGCCGGCGCCGTCGGAGACCTGCACGAGCCGGGACAGGATGCGCCGGATGGTCTGCTGCTCGGCGGGATACAGCTGGGCGAAGGCGTCCTCGGCGGTGCGTGCCACGGCGCCCTGGATGCCGCCGGTGGTCTCGTACCCGGCGACGGTGAGCGTGTCCGCCTCGCGGTGGCGCCAGGTGGCCAGCAGCGCGTGGGAGACCAGGGGCAGCGCACCGGAGGGCACGCCCCGCCTGCCGGGTTCACCGGCTTCACCGGGTTCGCCGGTCAGTCCGGCGTCCCGCAACAGCAGTGGGACGAGGCCGGGTTCGAGGGTGACGCCGGCGAGTTCGGCGGGGCGGGTGATGGACTCGATCAGCTCCGCCGTGGTCATCGGGGGCAGGACGTGGAGGCCGTCGGTGAAGACCGGGGCGAGTTCGGGCAGGTCGAGGCAGCGGCCGGAGAAGTCGGCGCGTACGCCGAGGACGACCACCGCGGGATCGTGGGCCGCTGACGGTGCGGGTGCGGCCAGCGCGCACAGCACGCGGGCGAAGGTGCGCCGTTCGCTGTCGTCGGCGCAGAGGGTGAACAGTTCCTCGAACTGGTCGACCAGCAGGACGAGCCGGGGCGGTGGTGGTGGCCGGCGCCCGGCCGGGGGTGTGTCCGCGCGGGTCCGTACGGCGCGCAGGAGTGCCTCGGGCCGCTCGGCCAGCCGGGCGGCGGTGAGGTCCAGGTCGCCGCCGAGCACCTTGGCGGCGCGTTCCAGCAGCTCCTCCAGCGGGTGCGCGGTGGGGGTGAGGGTGACGACGGGCCAGCGGTCGGCACCGGCCATCGGGAAGCCGCCGGGGCGCCGCAGGGCGGGCACCAGACCGGCGTTGAGCAGGGACGACTTGCCCGCGCCGGAGGGGGCGACGAGCAGCAGCGGTCCCTTGCCGACTCTGCCGAAGACCCGTTCCACGAGGGCGGCCGTGGCCCGCTCCCGGCCGAAGAAGCGGCCGGCGTCCTCGGTGGTGAACGCCGACAGGCCCGGGTAGGGACAGGCGGACCCGGTGACATCGTTGCCGTCGGCGGGCCGTGCCGGGCGCGGTGGTGCGACCAGGGCCAGCAACTCGCCGTCCGCGCGCAGGATCCGGTCGCAGCGGCGGGCCACGTCGACGGTCGGGCGCTTCGCGCCGGTCTCGATCTTGCTCAGATACCCCTTGCTGTAGTGGGTCTGCCGGGCCAGGTCGGCGAGTGACAGACCGCGCTGCTGCCTCAGTCGTCGTAGGTGTGCGGGGAAGGACGGTGTGGTCGGCACCGCCCGGTCCCCGTCGTTCTCGTTCCGGTTGCCGTTGCCGGCTCCCTGTCGCGGCTCCCCCAAGGGTCCCCCATGGCAAGCGTGCCCAGGCCGTGAGACGGCGGGAGCCCAGGTTACTGCCGGGGTGGGACAGGTGGCCCAGCCATGCGTGCACAGTGGCCGAAAACAAGCTTCCGGAACCGCGGTCGCGGTTCCGGAAGCTTCCCCCGTGATGCCCCCTCGGCCGGCCGTGGTGGGGTACGGCGGGCCGGGGGTCTGTGGACCCCTCCGGCCTTTCGGCTACGGCCGGTTGAGGGTGATGGAGTTGATCGGCGTCAGGTCGGCGTACACGCCCGTCCCCTCGGCGATGGGCGCCCCGCAGCCGGTGCCGTTGTAGCCCGTGCACAGGCTCGCCGTGGCGCCGCCGTACTGGTTGTTGAGGACCCAGTGCCGGCCGACCTGGTTGCGGAGGTTGTGCGGGCCGTAGCTGTAGAAGACCAGGCTCGGCGACTGGGCCGGGTCCTGGTTCTGCGGGTACACGCAGACCGCGCCGTCCGGGCAGCCGGCCCAGGGGTCGGCCGCCGGCGCGGCGTGGGCCGCGCCGCTCATCGCCAGCACCGCCGCGGTGGCGGTCGCGAACGCGGCGGCACCGCGAATCATCTTGCGCATGGTTCCCCCTTGCGGTTCTCCTGCGTGGTCATCGCAGGTCGTGCCTGGTGTTGACGACTTCACGGTGCCGCCGCGGCGGCCCGGAGTCGACGGGTTTCCCGTCGCCCGTCGCCTCCGCCCCCGGGAAACCGCCCGTGACCAGTGGGAAGGGCAGCAGTGGGCAACGGTGTGCGGCGTCAGGTCGGCTGTGACAGGTCGATGGCCCGGTCGACGTCCTCCGGACGGAGCACGCGCAGGATGCCTTCGAGCAGGTAGTAGTCGGCGTAGGGCAGCGAGATCTCGATCCCGTCCTCGGCCGGGCGGTTGCGGGTGCAGCGGGCCACGGCCGCGTCGACGCGGGCCGAGTTCCTCGTCAGGCAGGTGTCCGCGAGCGCGGTGAGCAGGCGCAGCGCCACCTCGCGGTAGGTGTGTCCGCCCGTCGCCGCGTGCAGGTCGAGCAGACCGCAGGCCATGATGGCGCCGGCGGAGGCGTCCTTGATGTCGTACGGCTGCTGCGGCGCGCGGTAGTCCCACACCGGGACGTGGTCCGGGCCCAGCGCCCCGATGGCGAAGTCGGCCAGTTTGCGCGCGGTGTCCCGGAACTCCGTGTTCCCGGTGCGCCGGTACATGGTGTGAAGCCGTAGATCCCCCAGGCCTGTCCGCGCGACCAGCAGGAGGCCGGGCTGTAGCCCTGCACCGTGTTCGGGCCGATGGGTGCGCCGGTGTCCGGGTCGAAGTCGAAGACGTGCGCGGTGGATCCGTCCGGGCGGGGAAAGACGCGCTGCGCGGTCTTCGCGTGTTCAACCTGCCGCGGGGGTTGTACCGCCGGATCAGGGAGTCGGCCGCCCGTACCGCGCCGGTCCGCCACATGTCGTCGCCGGTCAGCCGCCAGGCGGTGACCCACGAGGGGGTGAAGAGGAATCCGAGGTCGTGGGTGGTCGTGTCGTACTGACGGGGGGCGAGGTTCCGGGCCAGAACCCGCCCACCCAGTCCCCTTCTCGACGGCGTGGTCCGCCGCCGCCCCGAGCGTCCGCAGGGTCGTCCCCGATGCCTGCCGGTCCGCGGCCCCCGCGGCCGGCACCGCGGAGGCTCCTACGGCCGCCGCACCGGCCGCCGTGGCCACCAGCGCACGCCGGGAAACGCTCATGGTCGCCCTACAACTCCGCCTCGGACAAGAGAAGTCGGCTGAGCTTCGCACAGCTCCTCCGACCGTGTACACCCACGTGAGCGGAGTTCATCATCATGAACTCAGCAGAGCGTCAGGGCTGAAGGTCCGGCGCCACGCCCAGCTGCCGCAGCTGGGCCAGGACGTCCACGACACCCCAGATCTCGGCGACGCGGTCGTCAGCGAAGCGGACGATGAAGATCTCGCCGTACCGGACGGGCTTCCCGGTGGGCGGCAGGCCCCGGTACTCCCCCCGGTGGGTGCCCGTGACCGTGTTGCGGAGGACGAGCTTGTCCCCTTCGGCCACGGTGTCCTCCGTCGTGACGCGCAGGTCGGGGAACGCGCGCAGCAGCACCTCCCACACGTGTTTGAGCGCCTGCACGCCCGTCATGCCCATCGGTACCGGCGCGTGGAACCGCACGTCCGGCGCGACCGTCTCGTCGATCGTCTGCGAGACGGTCTCCAGGTCGCCGGTATTGACGGCGTCGTGCAGACGACCGAAGGTCGCCTTGTTGCGTTCCGCCTGCGCTGTCGCCATGCGTTCCTCCTCGGATCGGCGTGGGGCATCGGGTCCGTAGTCGCTGCCTCACCTCCTACGACGGGACGGGGCGCCAGGATGTGACATGGCCGCCGCCGACTGCGGGCATGCCGTACACCGGGAGGGCTGTCGGGCGCGCCGGGCGGCTCAAATGGCATCGCCTTGACGGCTGACGGTCATGACGGCCGTTCAGGCCGGCCCGGACGCGGCGCGGTGCAGCGCCTGGCGGCATGCCCGGACGGCCGGGTGCCGGCTGCGGCCCTGGCGTACGGCGGTGAAGACGCGGCGGGTGTGCCGGCCGCGGGGCAGCGGTCGCAGGGCGACCGTCGGAGGCTGCCCGTTCCAGACGAGGTCAGGCAACAGGGCGGCGGCATGGCCCTGTTGGACGAAGCGGAGCTGGAGCAACAGGTCGGTGGTCTCGAACCGTACGTCCGGCTCGAAGCCGGCGGTGCGGCACAGGGTCATGGCCCAGTGCCGCGCGGCGGTCCCCTCGGGCTCCATGGCCCAGGCGTGGCCGGCGAGGGCGCGCAGGGACGCCGTGGGGCCGGCCGTCTCCGCCGCGCGGACCGGTCCGGGCAGGGCGAGGCGGAGGGGGTCGTCCAGCAGGTCCTCCTCCTCGACGCCCGGCGGCCGGGGGTTGGGGTTGCCGGGGTACTCCTCGGCGATGACCAGGTCGAAGTCGCGGGCCTGGAGCGCGGGCAGGGCGGCTTCGGGGGGCATCTGGGTGACGTGGACGCGCAGGCCGGGGTGGCGCTCGCGCAGCAGACTCAGCGCGGGCGGCACCAGAGCGAGGGCGGCTGTCTGGAACGAGGCGATGCGCAGGGTGCCGGTCAGTTCGGTCAGGGAGGTCGCGATGTCCGCCTCGGCCCGTTCCAGCCGTTCCAGCACGGCCTCGGCGTGTCCGACGAGGATCTCGGCCTGGGCGGTCAGCCGTACCCGCCGGCCGACCGGTTCCAGCAGCGGAACGCCGACCTCCGCCTCCAGCTGGGAGAGCTGCTGGGAGACGGAGGAGGGGCTGTACGACAGGGCGGCGGCCACGGCGGCGAGGGTGCCGCGGTGTTTGAGCTCGCGCAGCAGGCGCAGTCGGTGCAGGTCGTACATCGCCGTCCACGTCCCCTCGCCGGGCCCCACTCATCGGCTTTCCTGACGAATATAGGTCGAAGACATTCGCTGGACCGAGCGAAAGGGGGAGCGGCAGGCTGAGGGGATGCGAGAGAAGACTTCGTTGTCCGCCGGGGCGCCGCCGTGGTTCGTACGGCCGGCCGCCCGGTCCTGGCGCTGTGCGCCGGCCCCTGCCGAGGTGCGGGGGTTCCACGCCTCCCTGCCCGCCTACGCCCCCACTCCGCTGAGGGAACTTCCCGCGCTCGCCGATGAGTTGGAGGTGGGCCGCGTCTTCGTCAAGGACGAGTCGGCGCGCCTGGGTCTGCCCGCCTTCAAGGTGCTGGGCGCCTCCTGGGCGGTGCACCGGGTGCTGGCGGCGCGTGCGCGGGGGCAGGTCACCCTGGTCTGCGCCACGGACGGCAACCACGGCCGGGCCGTGGCCCGGCTGGCCCGGCTGTACGGCCGGCGCGCGCATGTCTTCGTCCCGGACGGGCTCCATCCGGACGCCGTGGCCGCCATCGCCGCCGAGGGTGCGGCGGTGACCCGGGTCCCGGGCCCGTACGAGGAGGCCGTGCGCCGGGCGGAGGAGGCGGCCGGCGCGCCGGACACGGTGCTGCTCCAGGACACCGCGTGGGAGGGGTACGAGACGATCCCGGGCTGGATCGTCCAGGGCTACTCCACCCTGTGCGCCGAGATCGACGAGCAGTTGGCCGCCGCCGGCGCCGCGGCGCCGGGGCTGGTGGCCGTCCCGGTGGGGGTCGGGTCGCTGGCGCAGGCCGTCGTCACCCACTACCGCAGCCGTACGACGACACCGGCCACGGCCCTGCTGTCGGTCGAACCGGACTCCGCCGCCTGCCTCCTGGCGAGCCTCACCCAGGGCGTCCCGGTCGGTGTCACCACCGGGGAGACCGTCATGGCCGGGCTGAACTGCGGGACGCTGTCCCGTACGGCCTGGCCCGTGCTGCGCGCCGGGCTGGACGCGGCGGTCGCCGTCACCGACGCCGACAGCAGCCGCGCGGCGGCGGACCTCGCCGGGCTGGGCGTCTCCTCGGGGCCCTGTGGTGCCGCCGCGCTCGCCGGGGTCCGCGCCGCACTCGCCGGCGAAGGCGCCGCGGAGCGCCGCGAACTGCTGGGGCTCGGGCCCGGCTCGGTGGTCGTCCTGCTGAGCACCGAGGGCAACGCCGCCAACCCGCACTTCCCCGCACCACGCCGCTGAACACCCTGCTCACCGAACAGTTCGGAGGACACCCGCGTTGCCGACCTACTCCCCCGCCTCCGTGGCCGCGCCATGCTGACCGAGTTCGCGCCCGCCGTCGCCGTACTCGGCCTGCTCACCATCGCCCCCGGCCCGGACATGGCGATCGTGACCCGGCGCGCCGTCACGGCCGGAGCCGGTGACGCCCTGCGGACGGCCGGCGGGATCGCCGCCGGACTGCTGGTGTGGGGCGCGCTGGCCGTGGCCGGACTGGCGGCCGTACTGGCCGCTTCGCCCGCGGCGCACCTGACCGTCCGGCTGCTCGGGGCCGGCTACCTGGTCTTCCTGGGCGGGCAGGCGCTGTGGCAGCAGCACCGCGACCAGCCGGGACCGGCCGCCCGCGGCGAGACCCGTCCGGCCGGCGGCGCGCCCTGGCGGACCGGCCTGGTCAGCAACCTCCTCAACCCGAAGATCGCCGTCTTCTACACCGGGCTGCTGCCCGCCCTCGCCCCCGCCCGGCTGCCCGCCGCGTGGGCCATGGCGCTCCTCGTGCTGCTGCACGCCACGCTGACCGCCGTGTGGCTGAGCGGCTATGTGCTCCTGCTGTCCAAGGCCGGCCCGGTGCTGGAGCGGCCCCGCGTCCGCCGGGCCCTCGGGCGGGCCACCGGTGTCGTGCTCATCGGCTTCGGCGTCGCCCTCGCGGCCTCCTGACGGTGAGCGCGGCGGCCCGCCCCGGGCCGGCGGGAATTCGCTCGAAGGACCGGCCCGGCGCTGCTACTTTGCGGCCGTGGATCTCTTCTCGCGCTCGTGGACGGCCCTGCGTACGGCGGTCGCCGAACTCCCCGACGAGGACTTCGCGCGGCCGTCGGGCTGTACCGGCTGGCTGGTCCGGGACCTGGTGTGCCATCTGGTCATCGACGCCCAGGACGTGCTGATCACCCTCGTGACGCCGGCCACGGCGGAGCCGACGCGCAACGCGGTGACGTACTGGAACGTCACCGGCACACCGCCGTCCGGTGACGACCCGCTGGACGCGCTCACCGTCCGGCTGGCCGCCGCCTACGAGGACCCGGAGCTGCTGAAGTTCCACCTGGACGACGTCGGTTCCGCCGCCGGGCGCGCGGCGGAACTGGCCGACCCGGAGCAGCGGGTCAGCACGCAGGACATGGTCCTCACCGTGGGCGACTACCTCTTCGCGTACGTCCTGGAGTGGACCCTGCACCACCTGGACCTGATCGCCCACCTCCCTGGCGCGCCGGAACCCCCCGCCGAGAGCCTCGCCCGGTCCCGCGCCCTGCTGGAGGAGATCGCCGGAGCCTCCTTCCCCGCCTCCTGGTCCGACCAGGACACCCTGCGCATCGGCACCGGCCGCCGGTCCCCGACCAGCACCGAGCAGGCCGAACTGGGCGAACTGGCCGCGAAACTCCCGCTCGTCCTCGGGTGAGCGCGCGGCACCGGGTCTACCGGTACCTGGGACCGGCCGAGCTGAGACCCGGCGCGGATCCCGGCCCCGACGTCGGCCGCATCGGGTCCGCAGCCGACTTCGAGGTCTGGGCCGCGGCACGACCGGCGGCCGAACTCGACGAGCCGTTCACCTACGTGGTCGGGACGGACGGCGCGCTGCGGCTGGCTCCGCGCCGAAGCGAGCATGTGGCCTGTGCCGGTGGACACCCGGTGCGGAGCGCCGGTGAGATCTCGTTCGCCCGCTGTGCCGGGCGCTGGACGGTGACCGACGTCAGCAACCACTCCACCGGTTACTGCCCGGACGTCACCTCGTGGCCCGCGGTCGCGGAGGCCCTGGAGCGGGCGGGCCTGGCGCATCCGGGCGGCTTCACCCACGCGGTGGTGTTCCGGCGCTGCCCCGCCTGCCAGGAGCGCGGCATCGTGCGCGAGGGCGAGTTCGTCTGCGTCTTCTGCGGCGGCGAGCTGCCCGGGACGTGGAACGTGGATGCCCCGGGATACGGCCGTCTCACGTGAGGTGTCATCCGGTCGGCCGCCGTGCCCCGCACGCGGGGTAGAACGGTGTCAGGCCGGAGTCGGAGAGGGTGGCCGGGGGGTCGTATCCGGTGCCCGGGGCGTCCGTGGTGTAGGCGCGGTTGTCGGGTGCGAGGCCGGTGCGGGGGGCGCCGAGGCGGGCCTGGGTCTCGTAGGTGCCGTCGCCGGAGTAGGTGTAGGCCGCCAGGTCGGGATAGCGGTCGTGGTTGTAGTCGGCCACGGCGATGTCCTTCGTGGCGCCCAGGCCGAGGTGGACGGTCCGCCGGCTGCGGCCGGTGACGGAGAAGGGGCCGAACCTCAGCTCGGCCACGCGGGGCGGGACCGGGTCGTCGCCGGCCTGTTCCGCGCCCGCCACGACGACCAGATCGCTCCAGCCGTCCCGGTCGAAGTCCGCCACGGCGGCGCTCACGTACGCCTGCCGGCGCCCGGGGCGGTCGGCCAGCCCCCGGGCGGAGACGGTCGCTTCGCGGGGCGAGCCGACGCCGAAGGTGACGGCCAGCAGGGCGCCGCGGTGGGACGGGTCGGTGATCCGGTCCGGGTGGCCGTCGTTGTTCACGTCGGCGATCAGGGCCCCGGACCCGGTCAGACACGCGGTGACGGCCGGCGGTGCGGTCGGGCGCGGCGGAGGTGCGCCCAGCGAGTCCTCCCCGCCGGCGAGCAGCAGCAGGCCCGCCGCCGTCAGGGAGGCGGTGCGGGTGAGGCGTCCGGACCGGGGAGTCCGCCGGTTCCGGGCACGGCCATGGGCAGGGATCGTACTCCCCTGCGCCATTGACATCAGAAGCCAGTCCTTTACCGTAGACCTCCGCACAGCATGTCGCACAGCTTTCGATACCTTGAACCCCCGTCCCCGCCGCCGGAGTTCGCCGCCTGGCACCGCTTCGACGAGACCTCCGGCAGGACGGCCGCGGACGCGTCCGCCGTCGACGGCCGCGAGGCGGGCCGGAACACCGGCGTCACCGTCGAGCCCTCGAACTTCGGCAACCACATCCGGGCCGCCTACATCGGCCGGCCACACTCACCCTGCCGGTGACTGCGACAACGGTGAAAACAGGTCGACCCGCCCGTATCATCCTGGTGTCGCACCGTCAGGAGCGGAGGGAAAGATGCCGGAAAGCGCTGGGCCTGTCACCGAGCTGACCTCTCAGTACGTCAGCCAGGTGACCAACGACCTCGAACACAATCTCAAGGAGCAGGAGCGCATCTCGGCGGAAATCGCCGCGCTGCAGGAGCAGTTGACCACCCTGCAGCACGACCACGCCATCCTGCTCAGCATGCGGCAGGCACTCGGCATCACCGCACCGGCCGGTGGGGTGGTCGTCCCCTCCCCCCGGAAGAAGAGCGGCGGTACGCGGCGCGCCGACGCCAAGAAGCCGGCGGCGAAGAAGGCAGAGGCGAAAAAGACAGAGGTGAAGAAGGCGGCGGCCAGGAAGCCGACGGCCGGCAAGGCGACGGCCAGGAAGGCGACTTCCGAGCCGGCTCAGCCCACGCTGGTCGAACTCGTCCGCCGGCACCTGGAGGAGCAGAGGGAACCGCGCTCCGCCGCCGAGGTCACCGAGGCGCTGGTGCGGGCGCATCCCGAACGCGGCATCCAGACCAAGGTCGTACGCACCACTCTGGAGAATCTCGTGGCCAGGAACGGCGCCCAGCGCACCAAGCAGGGCTCGTCCGTCTTCTACACCGTGCCGGGGGAATCGGCAGGGGCCTCGCCAGCGGAACCGGCAGGGGACTCGCCGGCGGAGACGACGGAAGGCCCGCACACCTCCGCCTGAGGGTACGGGTCCTCCCTCAGGCCGGCGGCCGGTCGTCGGTGTCGAAGCTGGCGAAGTAGGCCGCGGCCATGTCCTCCTGGGCGTGGCCCTGTGCGGCGGCGCGCTCCAGGCGTGCGGCGCTGGCGGCGGCCACGTCCAGACGCACGCCGTGCTCCTCGCCCGCCCGGACGATGAGCCCGGCGTCCTTGACGGCCGTGGCCACCGCGAACTGGGCGGGGGTCAGCCGGCCGTCGAGGATGAGCTTCGACTTGGCCCGCAGGTACCCCATGTCCAGCGGGCCGCCCTCGATCGCGTCGAAGAAACCCTGCGGGTCCACGCCGAGCGCCTTGGCCAGGGCCAGTACCTCGCCGGTCGCGGCGGTGGCCGCGAGGACCCAGCTGTTGGCGACCAGCTTCAGCCGGGTCGCGGTACCGGCCGCGCCGTCCTCGCCGGTCCACACGGTACGGGTGCCGACCGCGTCGAACACCGGCGTCACGGCGGCCCGGTGCTCGCCGGGCCCCGCGGCCAGGACGAGGAGCCGGCCGGCCTCGGCGGGTTCGCGGGTGCCCAGCACCGGCGCGTCGAAGAAGACCAGGCCGTGCTCGCGGGCGAACGCGGCCAGGTCACCGACGGCCTCGACACCGGCGGTGCCGGCCTGCGCCCAGGCGGCGCCGGAGCGCAGGGCGGGAGCGGCCTCGCGCATGACGTCCAGGGTGACCGGGCCGTCGTGGAGCATGGTCAGGACGACGTCGGCGCCCTCGACGGCCTCGGCGGGCGTACCGGCGACGCGGGCGCCGTCGGCGGCGAGCGGATCGGCCTTGGCACGGGTGCGGTTCCAGGCGCGGACGGTGTGTCCGGCCCGCACGAGATTGCGGGCCATCGCGGCGCCCATGATGCCGGTGCCCAGGACGCTCACGGTGAGCTTGTCGGTCATGACCTCAACTTCCTGAAGTGGGGGGCCTGCGGGGGCCACTGGGGAGATCTTCCACCAGCCGGGCGTGCGGCACACCGAGCCGGCCCTCCGGCGTGCCGTCCCGCCGGTCGCGGTTCCGCCGTTCCCGTCGTTACCGTGGCCCGGTGACGACTCAGGTGATCCTTCTCAACGGCGGTTCCAGCGCGGGCAAGTCCGGGATCGTGCGGTGTCTGCAGGCCGTACTGCCCGACCCCTGGCTGGCGTTCGGGATCGACGCGTTCGTGGACGCGCTGCCGCCGGCGCTGCGCGGGGCGGACGGCGGGATCGAGTTCGCCCCGGACGGCGGGGTGCGCATCGGGGCGGGCTTCCGGGCGCTGGAGGCAGCCTGGATGGCGGGTGTCGCGGCGACGGCCCGCGCGGGCGCCCGGGTCGTCGTGGACGACGTCTTCCTCGGCGGCACGGCCTCCCAGGAGCGGTGGCGCAAGGCCCTGTCCGGGCTGGCCGTGCTGTGGGTCGGCGTCCGGTGTGACGCGGAGGTCGCCGCGGCACGGGAGATCGCCCGGGGCGACCGGGCCCGGGGCATGGCGGCGGCCCAGGCGGACGCGGTGCACGCAGGGGTGTCGTACGACCTGGAGGTGGACACCACCCGCACCGAGTCCCTGGTGTGTGCGCGGACCATCGCCGCGCGGGTCGGCTGACCGGCGGAAGCAGGGCCTCACCCACGACTTCGCGACGCTCGACGCCCCGCACGGCAGCCACACCGCCGAGGCCGCCCTCACCTGCGGTCCGCGCCGTCTCCTCCGGCGGCCGGGGACGCGGGCGGAAAGACCGTACCCGGCGCCGGAACAGCCGAGGCCGAGCCGGCCTGACCCACCCACGGCGCGGCACCAGCCGTACCGGCCGCCGGCTGACCGGACCAGGGCGGCGGCGCGGGGGCGCCGGCCGCCGGCTCGGTCCAGGGCGGCGGCACGGGGGCGCCGGCTGTCGGGTGGCCCGGCCACGTGGACGGCGTTGCCGGGTGGCCCGGCCACGTGGACGGCGTGGCGGCGGCGTACGGGTACGCCATGACGAAGGCCGGGGCTGCGCCACGGGCTGCGGGGCCGGGGCCGTGCGGTCCAGTCGGCGGCGGCGCAGCCACCACGCCACGGCCGCCGTGTACAGCACGATGCCCAGCACGTCGAGCGCGACCAGCTGCCAGCTCGCGTCGGCAGCGGTCTCGTCGCTGTCGAGCCCGTCGACGACGGCGGCCGAGACGCCGAAGGCGAAGAGGTTGTTGACTGTGTGCAGGGCGATGGACGCCTCGAGTCCGCCCGTCCGCCAGGTGAGCCAGCCCGCGGCCAGTGCGAACATCACCAGGTCGGCGAAGCCCCAGACGGTGCCCAGGCCGTGGGCGGCGGCGAACAGGACGGCCTGGGGCAGGACGGCGGCCCACGGCGAGCGCAGGAACGCCCCGGCGGTCTGTGTCAGCCAGCCGCGGAACACGTACTCCTCGGCGGCCGCCTGCACCGGCACGAGCAGCACCAGCATGGCCAGGGCCCGCGCGAAGGCCGACCAGCCCACCCACTGGCTCTCCGGTTCGCCGTCCGCGGGCAGCAGGAACATGACGGCCATCGCGAGGCCGAGGATCGGCACGGCGGTCAGCACGCACAGCAGCAGCCAGCGCCATCTCAGCCGCCCGGTCACGGAGGAGACCGTGCCGGCCGGGCGCCTGCCGATCCAGCGCACGGTCAGCAGCAGGACGGGTATGCCCACCGCGATCGAGAGCAGGTCGAGAGCGGTGCCCGAGACGGGGCCGAACTCCGGCCAGCCGTCGGCGTCTTCCGGGTATCCCAGGGCCGAGCCCAGGGCCGCGGAGAAGAGCATGAGGGCGATCAGCGCGATCGCATAGGCCACCGCCACGACCAGGGTGCCGAGCAGGGGGCGCCACCACCGGTAGTGGGGGGAGAGTCGGGCGAGGCGGTGGTACGGGAGCCGCTCGGCGAGCTGTGGCTGTGTCATGCCGCAAGACTGCCAAAGACACACGGGCCCGCCATCGGCCCGTGGCACGAACGGCATCTCTATCCCTGGTTGGGGACGGGCCTCCCCCTCGGGTACGGTGCCCGCCGCACGGGGCGGGCCCTACGCTCGTCGGCGACATGGAGACGATACGTAACTGGCTGCTGCCCCTGCTGCTCGCGGCCGGGCAGGGCGCCCTGCTCTGGCCCGGGGTGGGCCCCGACGGCGCACCCGGCGGCCCGGCCCTGCTCGTCGTGCCGGCCGCGCTGGCCCTGGAGACGGTCGCGCTGGGACGGCGCCGGACCGCCCCGGTACGGGCGCTGGCCTGCACCCTGGGCGCCGCGGTCCTCGGCGGACTCGCCTGGCCGGACGGCTATCTGGGCCTCGGCTCGCTGATCGCCCTGTACTCCGTCGCGGTCCGCTGCCCCGTGCCGGTGACGGTGCGGGCCGTGGCCGCCGGGGTGGGCGTCGAGTGGGTGCTGGCCGCCGTACTGGAGGGGCCGCGGGTCGCGCTGCTGTCCGACATGGCGATCGCACTCGGCGTGTACCTGCTGTGCGCGGGACTCGGTGAGGCACGGCGCCAGTGGCTGGCCGGCCGGCTCACAGCGGCCCGACGGCTGGCCGGGGCGGAGCACACCCGCCGGCTGGCGGGCGACCAGGAGCGCCGGCGACTGGCCCGCGAACTGCACGATGTGAGCGCCCACCACCTCACCTCGGTGGTGGTGACCGTCGACGCCGCGCACCGGCTCCAGGACAGCAGGCCCGATCTGGCCGCCGAGGCCCTGTCGTTCGCGGAGCGCACCGGCACCGAGACCCTCACGGCGCTGCAACGGCTGGTGGGGCTGCTGCGGGACACCGACCGGCCGGACCACCGGCCGATGAGCGGGCGGATCGAGGAACTGGTCGCAGGTTTCGGCCGCTTGGGCCGTCCGGTCACCGCACGGATCCCCGCCGACCTGGCCGGTCCGTCGGCCGAGGCGATCCACGGCATCGTCCGCGAGGCCCTCACCAACGCGCTGCGGTACGCCCCGGGGGCCGTCTGCCGGGTGCTGGTCCGGCGGGCGGACGGTGTGCTCGAACTGACCGTGGAGAACGCGCCGCCGCGCACCGCGCCGCAGGGTGCCGGGGATCTGGGCGCGGGGCGCGGCCTGGCCGGGATGCGGGAGCGGGCCGCCGCGGCCGGTGGTGAACTGACCGCCGGGCCCACGCGGGACGGCGGCTGGCGGGTGCGCGCGACGCTGCCCGACGGCGCCGAGCCGCGGCGGCCGCGCGAGCAGGGCTGGCGGCGTGACGTGCTGCGTGAGCAGCGGCTCGCCGATCCCGCGCTGGCGCTGGCCGCGATGATCCTGCCCGTCTCGTTCGCGCTGGCGCTCACGGAGGACTGGTCGGCCGCCGCCCGGCGCGCCGCGCTGCCCGCGCTGCTGCTCGTCTGCGGACTGCTGGTGCTGCACGCCCTGCCCCTGCTGTGGCGCAGACGGGCTCCGTGGACCGTACTCGGGGCCGTACTCGCCACGGCCTGGCTGGGGCCGGTGGCCGTCGCCGCGTGGCACGTGCCGCCCCGGGCGGCGGAGTTCCTCGTCCTGGGGACGCTGGTGGAGACGCTGGCCGTATACGCGGTCGCCGGGTACGGGCAGGGGCCCGGGCGCACGTGGCCGGCGCCCGCGGCGGCGACGCTCGGGACGGCCTGTGCCGTGACGGCGATGTCCCGCGCCGACGGTTCGGTGGCGGGCGAGCCGATGGGCCCGGGTGAAGCCGTCCTGCTGGCCTTCCTGCTGTCCGTCCTGCTGGCCCCGGTGTTCACCGCCGTGTGGGGCGCCGGCCTGTTCGTGCGGCGGCGCCGGCTGCGTGCCCTGGCGTACGACGACTTCGCGTTCGCCACCTCGATGTGGCAGGCGGACCGGGCCGCGGAGGCCGAACGGCAGCGGCTGGCCGCCAGGTTGCGCGACGCGGTGCTGGAGCACACGCGGGCGCTGGTCGCCGCGGCCCGGCGGGGTGAGCTGGCGGAGGTGGCGGAGACGGCCAGGGCGGCGCTGGCGGCGATGCGGGAGATGCTGCACAGCCTGGGTGACAGCGCGGGCGAGGGCGAGGGGCCCGGCGGCCGGCTCGCTCCGTCGCCGACCGTCGCCGATCTGGACGCGCTGTGCGGCGCGTTGCGGTCGGGTGGCCGTGATGTACGGGTGCGGGGCCTGCCGGAGGCAGCCCGGGAACTGCCGCCGTCCGTGCAGGTCTCGGTGTACCGGATCGTCGAAGCGGCGCTCGGCGCGGGCGATCCGGGTCCGGCCCGGGTGACCCTGCGGCGCCGCCGCGGCACCCTTCGGATCACGGTGACGGGGGTACGGCTCGCGGTCGCCGGCCCGGTCGCCGAGCGCCTGCGGGTGCAGGTCGCCGCGGGCGAGGGGCGGATCCTGTGCGAACCAGCCGGTACCCTACGGGTGTCGTTGCCGGCCGGAGCCGTTCCGGCCCCCGTCCAGGAGGTGTCCCCGTCGCCGTACGTGTGATCGTCGTGGACGACCAGGCCGTCGTCCGGGCCGGATTCGCCGCCATCGTGGCCGCCGAGCCCGATCTGACCGTGGTCGCAGAGGCCGGCGACGGGGCGACGGCGGTGTCGCTCGCCGCCGAGGAGCAGCCCGACGTGGTCCTGATGGACATCCGGATGCCGGGCATGGACGGCCTCACGGCGACCCGGCTGATCACCGCGCCGGCCGGCGGACCGCGGGTGCTGGTGCTCACCACGTTCGACCTGGACGAGTACGTGTACGAGGCGCTGCGCGCCGGGGCGTCCGGGTTCCTACTGAAAGACGCCCGGCCCGAGGAGCTGCTGTCCGCGATCCGGGTGGTCGCGGGCGGCGACGGCATCCTGGCGCCCGCCGTGACCCGCCGCCTCATCGACACCTTCGCCCGCAGCGCCCCGCCCGTTCCCACGGCCGCCGGTCCCCTCGGCCGGCTCACCCAGCGGGAACGGGAGGTCCTGCTGAAGATCGCCTCCGGTCTGACGAACGCGGAGATCGGCGCCGAACTCGGTGTCACCACGGGCACGGTCAAGAGCCATGTGAACGCCCTGCTGTCCAAACTGGGCCTGCGGGACCGGGTCCAGGCCACGATCCTCGCCTACGAGACGGGCCTGATCAGCCCCGGCGGTGTCCCACGGCGCTGACCGCGTCCCGGCCGGCCCCGGCCGCCGAGGTCGATGTCCGTTGCCCGCCGGTGTCCCCCCCTGGCCGTCGGGTGGAATGGGGTCATGACTTCACGAACTGATCTGCGGGGCAGGACGGCACTGGTCACCGGCGGCAGCCGGGGCATCGGTGCGGCGACGGCACGGCGGCTGGCACGCGAGGGTGCGGACGTGGCCCTGACCTATGTGCACGGCAAGGACGCGGCCGAGGACGTCGTACGGGACATCGAGGCGCTGGGGCGGCGGGCGGTGGCCCTGCGCGCCGACTCCGCGGACGCGGCGGAGGCGGCCGGCGCGGTACGGCGCGCGGCGGAGGAACTGGGCGGACTGGACGTCCTGGTGGGCAACGCGGCCATGGGGGTGATGGGGCCGCTGGAGAGCCTGTCCCTCGCCGACGTCGACCGGCTGCTCGCGGTGAACGTGCGCGGCGTGTTCCTGGCCGCCCAGGCCGCCGCCGCGCTCATGGGATCCGGCGGACGGATCATCACCGTCGGCAGCTGCGTCACGGCGCGGGTGCCGGGGCCGGGCGCCACGCTGTACGCGATGAGCAAGTCGGCCGTCGTCGGGCTGACGAAGGCCCTGGCGCGGGAGCTGGCCGGGCGCGGCATCACGGCGAACGTCGTGCACCCGGGCCCGACCGACACCGACATGAACCCCGCGGACGGCCCGTACGCGTCGGATCAGGCGTCCATGACCGCGCTGGGCCGCTACGGCACGGCCGAGGAGGTGGCGTCCATGGTGGCGTTCCTCGCGGGGCCGGAGGCGGCGTACGTGACGGGCGCGGAGTTCTCGGTGGACGGCGGATACGGAGCGTGACGGGCCGGGGAGGACGTGCGCGTCAGGACTCTTCCAGGCGGCGTACGTCCTCCTCGTCCCACTTCCTGGTGTCGCGGGGCCGGGTGTAGGGCTCGGCCCGGGGCGGGTGGCCGCCGGCGATGGCCCGCTGCCGTACGGTCTCCGCGTCGAACTCCAGGCCCAGCAGGATGGCCAGGTTGGTGATCCACAGCCAGACCAGGAAGACGATGACGCCGGCCATGGTGCCGTAGGTCTTGTTGTACGAGGCGAAGTTGGCGACGTAGAACGCGAAGCCGGCGGAGGCGGCCATCCAGATCAGCAGGGCGAGGACGCTGCCCGGGGTGATCCATCGGAAGCCCTTGACCTTGGCGTTCGGGGTCGCCCAGTACAGGATGGCGATCATCACGGTGACCAGCAGGACCAGCACCGGCCACTTGGCGATCGCCCAGACGGTCAGGGCTGTGTCGCCGAGCCCGAGGGCCTGCCCGGCGCGGCGGGCCAGGCCGCCGGTGAAGACCACGATCAGCGCGCTCGCCACGGCGAGGACCATCAGTACGACGGTGACGCCGACCCGCACCGGGAGGATCTTCCACACCGGGCGGCCCTCGGGCATGTCGTAGACGGCGTTGGCGGCGCGGATGAACGCGGCCACGTAGCCGGACGCCGACCAGACGGCGAGCAGGATGCCGAGGAGGGCCACGACCGAGCCGACGCCGGCACCGTTCCGCAGCTGTTCCACGGCCCGGGTGATGATGTCCCGGGCGGGACCGGGCGCGAGGCCCTTCAGGTTGGCCAGCACCCGGTCCGTGGCCGACCGGCCGGCGACGGCCAGCAGGGAGACCAGCACCAGCAGGGCGGGGAACAGGGACAGGACGGCGTAGTAGGTGAGCGCCGCGGCCCGGTCGGTCAGCTCGTCGTCCCGGAACTCACGCAGGGCGCCCCGGAACACCGCGGGCCACGCCCGGCGGGGCAGTTTCACGGGGGTGGCCGGTGCCCGCCGCTCGACTTCCGGGGCGGGACCGGCCTCCTCGGGCGCCGGGATGTGCGGCGCCGGGGTCTCGTCGGCGGCCTGCCGGTGGTGCCGCCGGGGTACGTGCAGCTTCGCCATACCGACCGGGTATCCCCGCCGGGCGGGCTCACGCCCCCGGCCGGCGGTTGACTCTCCGGTCCGGCCGGGGCGCGGCACCAGGGCCGAGAGCGGCGCGGTGCCGGCGAGGCCGAGGGCGGCGATGGCGGTCACAGCGGTGCAGCCGTGGTCGTGGGCGTGCCGGCCGGCCCGCAGCAGGGCGTCGGCGGTGCGGGCGCGCTGGTGCGGGGCCAGGTCCTCGAACACCCCCGTGACGTCCACGCCCTGCCTGCTCGGCGCCCAGGCCCACCCCGGACCGCGCTCCCGGCCGGCCCGCCCCGCCTCGCTCTTCGCCCGCCTGGTCCGAGCCGCCGTGGCCCGTGCCAGAGCCGGCCCCGCCCCGCTGACCGTCCACTGACGCCCGCTCACCGTCATCTGACCGACGCGCCGCCGACGGGCCGTGTGCGGGACGGCCCGCCCGGGCCCCTCCGCCCCGCAGCGGGGGCGGAAGGTGCTCCGGGCGGGCCGCCGTGCCGCCGCCTCAGTGGGCGTTGGCGAACCGCTTGAACGCGGCCTTGGTGCCGGCGCCGGCGATCCCGTCGATGGGACCGCGGTAGCCGTAGCTGTCCTTCAGGAGACGCTGGAGCGCCTTGACCGTGCCCTTGCCGACGACGCCGTCGATCGGGCCGGTGTAGCCCCAGTACTTCTTCAGGCAGCGCTGGAAGGCCTTCCAGCTGTTGGTGCCGAGCTTGCCGTCGATGGAGCCCCGGTAGTTCCAGTACGTCTTCAGCCAGCGCTGGACCTTCTTCGCCTGGGTGGCGTTCAGGCCCAGGTTGTTCACCGCCTGCGGGGTGACGGCCTCGCTGACCGCCGCCGGCTGGGCTGCCGCGGGCGCGGCGAAGCTGGTGCCCGCGGCGGCGAGGCTGCCCGCGGCCAGTGCCACGGTGGTCGCGGCGGCGAGCAGGGTCCTGCTGAAGATGTTGGTCTGCATGTGTTTCCCCCTGGTTGACGAGTGCCTCACGGCACGCCACACAAGCTACGTGCCGGGGCACGGCACGTCGCCAACCCGGGAGTTGACGCCCGGCTCCACCGGCCGCGGTAGCTCCGGGCCGGTGTACAACCTCCGCGGTAGGTCCAAGGGGGGCGCGTGCCGCCCGCCGTGCGCCGTCAGCCCCTGCCTCCGCTGAGGTTCCCCCACCGGGGTCCGATCTGCTTCCACTCCTCGTCCCACTCGGCCATGCGCCGCCGGATGAGCCGGCCGCGGACCAGCCATCCCGCGCCCCAGACCAGCGCGCCGGCCGCCGGGGCGACGAGGGCACCGGTGAGCGCCGACTGCAGATCGGCCGCCGCTCCGGTGACGGGGGCGGGCACGACGCGGTCCGCCTGGTTCGTCCACACGGTGACGTGGGTTCCGGCGGGGGCGCCCGGGTGGACCTTCGCCCGGTCGTTGTGCACCGAGCCGTCCGTGTCCGTCCAGCGCACGACGGCCCACACCCGCCCGTCGTCGTATCCGGTGCCCGCGGCCGGGGTCCGCGCCGCGTCGTCGGTGAGTACGGCGGACACGGGACGCAGCTGGGCCTGCCGCGCCGCGAACGCCGCCTCGGAGGTCCGGGCCGCCACCATGCCCGCGAACACCCCGGCGACCAGGGCCAGCACCCAGCCGGCGAGGACGATCCAGGCCTCGACGACATCGCTGTGCCGCCGGAGCGGGTTGCGCCGCCACCGCCACAGCCGCACCCGGGTGACCGTCGTGGGAGGTGTCCGTGTCATCGTCACCGCCTCCTCTCGCACACCGGCGGCCCGAAGCCGGGGCGGCCCCCGCGGTCTCCCGGACCGGTCGCCCGGGCGAGGGGCATGACACCATCCTGCACCTCTCCCCGCCGGACGTCCGCTGCCGGGCGTGACCGTTGTACGGAAGGTCCCGGAAGGAGTGTCCGCGAGGCCCGGGAGGGCGTGGGTGACGGTCCTAGGAGGGCGTGAGCGGCAGGTCGTCGGTGTAGGCGTTCACCGGCGGGGCGACGGGCCGGGCGTCCCGGACGTCGAGTGCCGCCTCCGCGGTCCTGGTGCCGAGGGTGCCTCGCGGGTGCCAGGTGCCGGTCACCGCCAGCCAGGTGTCGGCGGGCGGTGCCTCGGAGCCGTACACGCGCACCTTGACCGTCTGCGAGTCCGCCGCGCAGCAGGAGAAGATGATGCGGGTCAGGTACCAGCCGCCGTCCGCGCCGGCCGGGGTGACGAAGCCCGTCAGCCGGATGGTGCGGTGCTCGACGGCCCGGCTGCGGTCCTGCTGGACCCGCTTGGTGAAGTCGGTGAGGGTCAGCGGCAGGGGCGAGGTCGCGGGCAGCGGCGCGAACCCTTTCTGCACGGCGACGGGCTTGTCGTTCGAACGGGCCGCGGTGTACGCGCCGAGCGCCGGCGGGGCGTGCAGGAGCAGGCTGAGCGCGGGGAGGAACAGCAGCCAGGCGACGCGCGGGGTGCCGGTGTGGTCGTGGCCGTGGGCGTGCCCGGTGCGGTCGTGGCCGTGCTCGTCCCCGGTGTCCTCGGGGGCGGGGCGACGGGTGACCGCCGCCGCCAGGGCGAGCAGCAGCAGGACCACCCCGGACGCGATCAGCGCAGGGCGCAGTCCGGCCTTGACGTAGCGCAGGTAGGTGTCGGTGAACAGGGCCGTGTGCAGCAGGCCGATGCCGGTCAGAGCCAGGAGCAGGGTCTGGACGGGGCGTCTCACAGCAGCGCGCCTCCGGTCAGGACGCTGACGGCGACCGCCACGACGGTGGTCGCGGTGGAGAAGCGCCAGGCGAAGGCACGGCCGAAGGTGCCCGCCTGGAGGGCGATGAGCTTCAGGTCGACCATCGGGCCGACCACGAGGAACGCGAGCCGGGCGGTCGGCGAGAAGCCGGTGAGGGAGGCCGCGACGAACGCGTCCGCCTCCGAGCAGACGGCGAGCAGCACGGCGAGGGCGGCCAGGAAGAGCACCGAAAGCCACGGCGAGCCGGAGAAGGTGTCGAGGACGGAGCGCGGGACGGCGACGTTGAAGGTGGCGGCGGCCATGGCTCCGAGCACGAGGAAGCCGCCGGCGTGCAGGAAGTCGTGCTGGAAGCCGAGCCGGAACTCGGTCCAGCGGCTGTGGCCGTGCCGGTGGCCGGTGTGCCGGTGGCGCAGGAGGGGCCGCAGCCACTCCTCCTTGCCGAGCCAGAGCCACAGCCAGCCCATCAGGGCCGCCGTGGCGAGGGAGGCGAGCAGCCGGGCGGCGACCATGGCGGGGCTGCCGGGAAAGGCGACGGCGGTGGCCGTGAGGACGACGGGGTTGATCGCCGGGGCGGAGAGCAGGAAGGCGAAGGCGGCGGCCGGGGTGACGCCCCGGCGGATCAGGCTGCTCGCGACGGGAACGGAGGCGCACTCGCAGCCCGGCAGGACCGCGCCGGCGGCGCCGGCGACCGGGACGGCGAGGGCCGGCCGCTTCGGCAGCACCCTGGTGAACAGGTCGGCCGGCACGAACGCGTTGATGGCACCGGACAGGGCGGTGCCGAGGAGCAGGAACGGCAGCGCCTGGACGGTGATGGCCAGGCAGACGGTGCGCCAGGCCTGGACGGCCGGATGGTGCAGCCACGGGGTGCCGGCCAGGAGGAGCACGGCCGTGGCACCGGCTGTGAGCAGGAGGGCGGCGCCGAGCGGCCAGGGCCGGACGCGGCGCACGGGCGGACCGAGGGCCACGGCGGCCGCACCCTCCGCCACACCAACCAGTTCATCCGTTTTTTCCATCATCGCTCCGGATGTCGGCGTCTGGCCGACGATAAGCGAGGAGGGCGGCCCGGCCGTGCGTACACGCCGCCGCGGAGGCGAGCCGGGCGGCACGATGCACCCATCGGGGCGCGTCGCTGACTCTTCGGTGGCTCTTCTCACATTCGGGGCGATTCCGGGCCGAAGGTGACCGGTGCCACGTCGCCGGGAGCGCGCGGTGGCTACGTTCGTGACCCATGTCGTTCCGCCCCTCCCGCACCGCGCGGACCAAGACCGGCGCCCTGCTGGCCTCGGCCGCGGCCCTGCTCTCCGCCGGCCTGCTGCACCCGGCCCCGGCGACGGCCGCCACCGCACCCTCCGGGCACGCCCGGGCGCACGCCACCGCGGCCGTGCTCGACCTGGACGGCACCGGCCGCACGCCGGTGATCCACGGCGAGGACAGGGCGTACGACACCGCCAGCATCGTCAAGGTCGACATCCTCGCGGCGCTGCTGCTCCAGGCACAGGACGCGGACCGGCAGCTCACCGCGCGTGAGCGGGAGCGGGCCGAGCCGATGATCCGGCGCAGTGACAACGCGGCGGCCAACGCCCTGTGGCGGCAGATCGGCGGGGCCTCCGGGCTGGCGGCGGCCAACAAGCGCCTGGGTCTGACGTCGACGACGGGCGGGCCCGGCACCAAGTGGGGCCTGACCCGGACGACCGCGAGCGACCAGATACGGCTGCTGCGGGCCGTCTTCGGTGCCGGCGGCACGGTGCGCGCGGGCTCCGGCGGGCTCGACGCGCACTCCCGCGCGTACGTGCGCACCCTGATGGGTCAGGTCGTACCGGAACAGCGCTGGGGTGTCTCCGCGGCCGGCGCCGCCGGCTCCCGGCAGGCCCTGAAGAACGGCTGGCTGCAGCGCAACACCACGGGCCTCTGGGACGTCAACAGTGTCGGCGAGGTCACCGTCCGGGGGCACCGGTATCTCGTGGCGGTCCTCTCGAACGGCAGTACGTCCATGAGCGACGGCGTGTCCCTGGTGGAGCGGACGGCTCGCGCCGCCGTGGCGTGACGGGACACCGCGCCTCCCCGCCTGGCGCCGCGGGTCAGTGCGCCGACTCTTAGCGACTCAAACCGTCCTCCCGCCCCTGTGACACGCCCGTGACAGTTGGCGGACAGCCTCATGAAGTCCGGCGAGCAGTCTGGAGGAACAAGGGCAAATCGCCCTAATCGGACACTCCCCCAGCCGTTCCGCCGGAGGAACCACCATGAGCGCCACTCTCGCCCCGTCGCCCACCGAAGCCCCCGCCCCCGCGCTGGCTCCGCGCGAGCGGGAGACGCTCCGGCACATCGCCGCCGGTCGCACCTACCTGCAGACGGCCCGCCACATGGGACTGTCCACCCACACCGTGGACGCCTACCTGCGCCGCATCCGGGCCAAGTTCAACATCACCAACACCGCCGAGATGACCCGCGTGGCCATCGCCCTGGGCCTGTGACCGCAGGACGCCACCGGACTCCCGCGAGCACGGCGACGGAGTTTCCGGCGTCGGCCGCCGGGGCTTTTCGGCCGCCGCGGACGGGGCACGCGGTCGGGGTACGACTTCCGACCGGAGGGGCGGTACCACGATGGCCGAGTACGAACGTTCCCGCACGATGCCCGCACAGCCCGAGCAGGTCTTCGACCAGGCGGCCAATGTCGGCCAGCTCGACGCCTGGCTCCCGGAGGCCCTGCACGTGGACGTCGAGGACCCGCCGGCGGTGACCGTGCACGAGGACCGTATCGGCGAGGACATGCCGGCTCTGCTGCGGTCCGAGCCGGACCAGATGCGCCTGGAATGGGGCACCCGGGAGCAGGGCGGCTACGCGGGCTGGCTCCAGGTGGCGGGCATCGGCAGCGGAGCCAGCGAGGTGACCGTGCACCTGTCCTTCTTCGAGGGTGGCCACGACCCGGGCGAGCAGGCGGTGTACGACGCCCTGGACGGCAGCCTTCAGCGGCTGGAGGAGCAGGTACGGATGCGGGTCGACAACGCGGGCGGCTGAGGTGCCGCGCCCGGTGCGCTGGTCCCCGCTGCGCCTGACGACGCCGGTCAAGAGCCATGTCTTCGGCGGCCGGGCCCTAGCCGGCCGGCTGGGCCGGACGGGGTTGCCTGACGGTCCGGTCGCCGAGACCTGGGAGGTCAGCGACGTCGACGGGGAGGGCGCCACGGTCACCGAGGGCCCGCTGGCCGGGCGGACCCTGCGGGAGCTGCTGGCGGAGGATCCCGACGGCCTGCTCGGCGACCGCCCGCCCGCACTCCCCTCCCCCCACCCACCCGGGCTCCCCTCCCCCCACCCACCCGAACCCCGCTTCCCACTGCTCACCAAGTTCATCGACGCCACCCACGCCCTGCCCGTACACCTGCACCCCGACGACGCCACCGCCCGCCGTCTGGAGGGCGAGCCGAACGGCAAGACCGAGGCCTGGCACGTCCTGGACGCCGTACCGGGCGCGACCGCGCTGGTCGGGGTGCGGCCCGGGACGGACCGGGAGCGGCTGCGCCGGGCACTGTTCGCACAGGACTTCGACGCGGTGCTGCGCCGCCTGCCGGTACGCGCCGGGCAGACGGTGTACGTGCCCGGCGGGACCCTGCACAGCTTCGGGCCCGGCACCCTGGTGTACGAGATCGAGCAGACCTCCGACCTCCAGCAGCACGCCATGCCCTGGCGGATGGAGGACGGCACGCCGCTGGACGAGCGGGAGCGGGAGGCGAACATCGAGCGGCTGCTGGCCGAGTGGCGGCCCGAGCCCCGGCCGGAGTTCCAGCCGGGACTGAGCGTCCCGGTGGAGGACTCGGTGGTGCGTACGGTGCTGTGCGCGGGGCCGTACTTCGCCCTGGAACGCTGGACCGCCGGCCTTGCCGCCCGCGTCTCCCGGACGTTCACCACGGCGCAGGTGCTCAGCAACGCCGGCGCCCCGGTGACCGTCGCCTGCGACGGCTGGACCGGCCGGCTCGACCGGGCACGCACCCTGCTGCTGCCCGCGGCGCTCGGTGAGGTGCGGGTGACCGGGCCCGCCGATGTCCTGTTCGGCTACGTCCCGGACCTGGAGGCCGACATCCGGGCCCCGCTGACGGCCGCCGGGCACGGGCCGGCCGCCCTCGCCGCGCTCGGCGAGGGCCTCTAGGCCGGCGCCCGGACGCTGGTGAGCACCTGCGGCGCCGTGGTGCAGGGCGCGGAGGGCCTTCGGTCAGTACCCGGACCCCAGCTTCCGGGTCGCGTAGGCGCACTCCGTGTAGATGTAACCGGACCTGAGCCGCGCGGTGTCCGAGGCCGGGGTCGCCGTGCTGTCGCCGTTCGGTTTGTGCACGAAGTACGTGGTGCCGACGGGCAGGCTGATGGTGCGTTGCGGGTAGTGCTTGCTGCTGTCGTTGCAGGGCTTGAAGCCCGAGAAGACGGTGTCCGCGAGCGTGTACGCCTTGCAGCGGCCGCAGCCCTCGAGGGTGAGACTCCCGGTGACCGGGCCGGTGTACAGGACCGTGATGTCGTCCGGGCTGTCGTTCTTGACCGTGACGGAGATGCTGCCGCCGGAGGCCGTGGTGGGCAGCTTCCTGCCGGCCGCGGGGAGGGTCCGGGCGATCTCGGCGGCTATGGCGATCTTCTCGGCGCGGGCCCGGTTGCTGTGGTGCTTGTGGCCGGCGGCGAACTGCTCCATGGTCTTCTGCGCGGCCTGGAAGTCGCCGTCCTCGTACTGGTCGACACCGCAGGCGTACGTGCCCGAGTCGCCGCTGCGGCCGGCCCTGCTCGCGGCCTTCGCCAGCCGGCCGTCCGCGTCACCGGCCGAGCGGGCCAGGTCGGCGATCCGGGTGTCGAGGCCCTGCAACTGCTCGACGGCGGTGCAGGGTTCCTCGCCGTCGACGGCCCGCTCCGCCTTCTTGACCGCAGAGTCGACGGCGGACACCACCTTGGCCGCCGCCCCGGACCGCGGGAAGGTGTCCAGCAGGTCGCCGAAGCGGGTGACCCAGTCCGCCCGGCCGGTGGCCAACTGCTGGGCGCCGCACTCGTACAGGGCGTTCGCGAGCCGGTCGTCGGGCCAGCCGGCGAGCGGGCCGAGCTGCTCCTTCGGCATCGTGTCCGGCACGGTGCGCAGGTACTTCAGCGGCTCCACGGCGGTGCAGTAGTCGCGGTGGCCGTAGGCCGCGCCGACGGTCGTGTAGTAGGTCCGCAGGCTGGCCGGGACGCTGTGTGCCGCGCGGGAACCGGGGTGGTGCACGGCGATGTCGCGGTAGACCTCCAGTGCGGTCCCGTAGTCCGCTCGGGCGGAGCCGAACGACCGCCGGCCGCTCGTGGCCACCAGGTCGTCGGCGCGCTCCAGGCGGCCGAGGAGCGCCTGCTCCACGGCCTCGTCGTGGGCGTCCTCGTACCAGAGGGCACCGCCGGCCGGTACGGCGAGCAGCAGCACGCCCAGCAGCAGGGCGAGGGGCGCCCGGCCCGGCCGGAGGGACCGGGCGCGCAGTCCGGCGAACGCACCGTGGACGGCCGTCACCAGCAGGAAGGTGGCACAGCCGGCGAGTGCGGCCGAGGGGACGCCGTCGGCGTCGGCGGGGAGCGCGACGAGCAGCAGCACGGCGGTCGCCGCCCAGCAGACGGCGGCGAGCACCCAGCGGCGCAGGAGCGCGTAACCGAGGCCGAGACCGCTCAGGTTGAGCAGGGCGACCGCGGCGGCCCGCACGGCGTCCGGCGGCGCGGGCGGCGGGCCCGCCGGTCTCGGCGGCGGACTCGGCGGCATGGGCGGCAGCGACGGCCCGCCGAATGCCTGGTTCGGACCGTACGGACCTCCGGACATGATGGCTCCCCCCGGTCAACTGCGCCCACATGTCTGCGGATTGGCAGTGTACGGGCGGAGACGCGGACCCGACAGAGGTACGCAAGCCCGCCCTTTCCTACACAACCTTTATTTGCCTCATGCCCCGTTTGTCCGATTATCCTGGGCGGCCGTGCCGGGTCGACCGAGCGGCCCGCGGATCCCGACGAGGAAGGGGGCGAGGACGGCATGCGCGGCGCACGGTGGTCCGCTCTGCCGGCCCGGATGAGACGGGTCGCCCGTACCGACTGGGCCGAGGCCGCCCGGGCGACCGTGGCCGCCGGGCTGACCTGGCAGACCTGTACGGCGCTGCTGCACACGCCCGACCCGTACGCGGGGGCCGTGGCGGCGCTGCTCATCGTCGAGACGACGGTGGTGCGCACGGTCTCGGCGGCCCTGCGGTACGGAGCGGGCTGTCTGCTCGGCGTCCTCATCGCCGTACCCGGCGCCCTCTACGCCCGGCCCGGCATGGCGGGTCTGGCCCTGGTCGTCTTCGCGTCCGTGCTGCCGGCCCGGCGCGGGTTCCTCGGGCACCACGGCATCCATGTGCCGACGACCGCGCTGATCACGTTCGCCCTGGTGCGCGGCCACCACTCCGGCGAGCTGTTCTCCCACCTGGCGGAGATCGTGCTGGGCATCGCCTTCGGGCTGGCGTGCAGCGCGCTGCTGTTTCCCGCGGTGCGGGTACGGTCCGCCGAGCGGGCGCTGGAGGAGCTTCGGGCGCTGGTCGCCCGGTATCTCGACGGGCTGGCCGACACGGTCGTGGCCCGGGAACGCCCCCGGGACGTGCTCGGGCCCGCCTGGGAACGGGACCTGGACACGGCGCTGGAGCGCGCCCGCACCGCCGTGGACGAGGCCCACGAGAGCATGCGGTGGAACGTACGGCCGGTCGCCCGGCGCCGCCGCTGGCACCTGGACCGCCGGGTGCTGCGGACCCTGTCCGAGGTGGCGCGCGAGCTGGCCGCCACGGGCCGGCTCCTCGACGCGCGCCCCGGCGCCGCCGCCGCTCCCGAAACCCGGTTCGCCCAGCCGTACGCGCGGCTGCTGCGCACGACCGCTCTGTGCGCCTACTCCTGCCGGGGCGGCCGGCCGCACCCCGCCCTCCCTGCCACCCGGCAGGCCCTGCACCGGCTCGGCTCCGCCGGCTGCGATCCCCCGGTCACCGGCGCCGAGGCCGGCCGCCTGCTCCGGCACCTGGAGTCGGCCCTGTCGTGCCTGTCGACCCCGGCCCCCGCCCCGCCCGCCCGCAACACCCGCCACCGGGCATTCAGCCCGCTACGGCCCGCACCGCGACGATCCACACGGCGACGATCCACACGGCGACGATGACCCAGCACACCACGTCCGAGCACCCCGCCCCTCAGCCCCGCACCCTCACGAGCACCGGCTCCCGGAGCCCGGCCCGGATCCTGCGCGGCCGCCTCGCCGGAGCCCGTCCGCTGCCGGCGGCGGCCCCCGTGCTGCTGATGGCCGTCGTCGCCCTGACCGATCTGCTCACCCCGGACTGGCTGCACGTCTCACCGGTGATGGCCGCCGTGCCCGTGCTGGCCTCGGTGCTGCTCCCGCTGTGGGCCACCGCGTCCCTCGCCTGCGCCGCGCTGGCCGTGACCACCCTGCTCCAGGCGGACGCGGGCCAGTGCGGGCATCCGGACTCCGACGTCGTGCTGTTCAGCCTGTTCGTGGTCGGACTGACCTCGATGGCCGCCTGTTCCCTGCGCGGGCGCCGGGAGCGCCAGTTGCAGCAGGTCCGCTCCGTCGCGGAGACGGCCCAGCGGGCGCTGATGCACCCCCTCCCCCACCGGCTCGGCCCGCTGGCGTTGCGCGGGGTGTATCTGCCGGCCGAGTCGGAGGCGAGGATCGGCGGCGACTTCTACGAGGCCCTGCAGACGCCGTACGGCAACCGGATCCTGATCGGCGACGTCCGGGGCAAGGGGCTGCCGGCCGTCGGGGCCTCCGCCGCCCTGCTCGGCGCGTTCCGCGAACTCGCCTACCAGGAGCGCTCGTTGATCCGGGTCGCCGAGCGGCTGGACGAGCGGGCCCGGCGGCAGATCGCCGCCGTGGACGCCCTCGTCGGCGAGGAACGGCCGGACGCGTCCGGTGCGCTGTTCACCGAGCGGTTCGCGACCGCGCTCCTGGTGGAGTTCCCGGCCGGCGAGCCCGTGGCCCGCCTCGTGCACTGCGGGCACCCCGAGCCGTTCCTGGTGCGTGCCGGGCAGGTGCACGGTCTGCTCCCCGACCGGCCCGGTGCCCCGCTCGGCCTCGGCGACCTGCTGGAGACGGAACCGTCCGTGCAGACCGTGCCGTTCGTCGCGGGTGACCGGCTGCTGATGTACACCGACGGGTTCATCGAGGCCCGGGACCGGCGGGGCCGGTTCCTCGACCTGACCGCCCACGTCGAGGCGCACGCCGGCCGGCCCCTGGAGGTGATGGTGGCCGGTCTGCGCCGGGACCTCGTCCGCCATGTGCACGGCGACCTCGGTGACGACGCGGCGCTGGTGGCGCTGGAGCGGCTGCCCGAACCCCCTGGGTCACCGGGCCCCGGCCACCGGCGCCCCGGTCCCTGAACGGTCCCCTTTCGGACCGTTCTTCCCGTCCTCCGTCCGGCCGGGCACCGGGTCGCCGATGATGGGCGGGACGCAGCCGGCGAGGGGAGGGAGACGGCCGTGGGATGGACGACCGAGGAGTTCGGGGAGGCCCACGAGGGCATCGTGGGAGCCGTCCTGGCCGACGGCAGTGAGCCGAAGCCCGTGTACTTCGACATCGGCAGCGGCGCCGAGATGTACCGGACCTGCGAGTGGTGGGCGTACGACGGCAGGATGAGCCGGCCGCGGGCGGCGGCGCTGCGGGCCTCGTGCAGCTGCGGCTGGCGCGGGCCGAGCACCCCCGTCCCCTGGGACGAACTGGGCGGGGACGGTCTGGAGGAGCTGGACGTCTCGGGGCCGCGCCGGGACTGGAGCGAGCACATCCGGACCGTCGAGCGGCGGACGGTGCCGCTGCCGGACGAGCTGGCCCAGTTGCTGGAGGCCCTGGAGGACAAGTTGTGCGCGCTGGCCGAGGACGCGCCGGCCGCCGCGCTGCGGGCCGTCGCCGCGCTGGACCGGCTGGCCCGGCGGGCTGGCCGGGAAGCGGCCTGCCTGATCGAGGAGGACGGCGAGCAGCGGTGGGAAAATCTCGGCCGCGCCCTCGGCGTCGACGCCGACCGGGCCCGGTCCCTCGTCACCCGCTACCTGCTGTCGCGCTGAGCTGCGAGGAACAGCGCCGGGAAGCCGATCGTGCGGAACACCCGAGCCCGCACATGGCGGCCACCGCCCCGGCGTAGAACAGCACCAGTCCGGTGCCGGCGGCGAGGCCCAGCGGGCGTACGCCCAGCAGCCCGAGCAGCAGACCCGCCGCCCCGGCGGCCTTCAGCAGGGCCAGCAGGGGCAGCCGGCGGGGGTCCGCACCGACGTCGCCGTGCCGTCCAATACCTGCATCTATGACCTTCTGGACTTCCGTCTCCTCCGTTCCTTCCTGGCGGTCGCCGAGGAGGGCAGCCTGGTCCGGGCCGCCGAGCGGGGGTTCGTGTCCCAGCCGGCGTTGACCAAGCAGATCCGGCAGCTCGAACACCGGCTCGAGGTAGGGCGCTTCGAGCGCTCACGCACCGGGATGGCGCTGGCGGACGCCGGCCGGGAACTCGCCCGCCGCGCCCCGGACGTGCTCGCCGCCTGGGACGACGCCCTGCGCGCCGCGCGGGCCGCCGGCCGGCGCACGGCCCGGGTGCTGCGCGTGGGGTTCGTGGCGAGCGCGGCCGACGAGGCGACGCCGGAGATCGTCGCCGAGTTCGCCCGGCGGCGGCCCGGGTGGCGTGCCGAACTGCGGCAGGCGTCCTGGGCGAACCCGAGCGCGGGCCTCGCCGACGGCGAGGTGGACGTGGCGCTGCTGCGGCTGCCGTTCCCGGGCCAGGGGGCACTGCGCATCGACGTGTTGTCCGGCGAGGAGCGATGCGTGGCGCTGCCGCGTACGCACCGGCTCGCGGAGCGCACGGAGATCGCCTTCCGGGAGCTGTGGGACGAGCCGTTCGTGGCCGCGCCGCCGGAGACCGGTGCCTGGCGCGACCACTGGCTGGCCGCCGATGAGCGCGAGGGCCGTCCGGTCCGTGTCGGCGCGGTCACCGAGCAGCCCGACGACTGGCTGAGCGCCATCGCCAGCGGGTACGGCATCGCCCTCGCGCCCGCGTCCGCCGCGCGGTTCTACGCCCGCCCCGGCGTGGTCTACCGTCCGGTACGGGACTTCGTCCACTGTCGCGTGGACCTGGCCCGCACCCCGTGACCCGGGTCGTACGGCGGGTTCCCGCTAGCCGGTGGGCGCGACGGCACGGCCGGTCTGCGGGGAGATCATGCCCGCGCACAGGCCCTTGGCCGCCAGTGTCCGGGCGATGCCCGGAACGGCGGCGAGGGTGTTGGCCGGCCACTCGTGCATGAGGATGATCTGGCCGTTGGTCAGCCGGGACACGGCCTGCACGATCGCGTCGGTGCTCGCGCCGTTCCAGTCCTGCGAGTCCACGTCCCAGATGATCTGGGTCAGGCCGTACTTGGCCGCCACCGTCCGGACGGTGGTGCTGGTCTCGCCGTACGGCGGCCGGAACAGCTTCGGCGTACCGCCGCCGGCCGCGGCGATCGCCTGCTGGGTGCGCAGCAGCTCGGAGTCGATCTGCGCCTGGCCCAACTGGGTGAGGTGCGGATGGGTGTAGCTGTGGTTGCCGACCCACATACCGGCGTTCACCTCGGCCCGTACCTGGGCGGGGTAGGCGGCCGCGTACTGCCCCTCGTTGAACATCGTGGCCCGCAGGCCGTTCTGCTTCAGGGCGTTGAGCAGAGCCGGCGTGTGGTCGCCCGAGGGTCCGTCGTCGAAGGTGAGCCCGACGTACCCGCCGCAGGCGGCGGCGCGGGACTCGGGTGCGCCGAGGGTGAGTGTGCTCGCCATGGCCAGGCCGGCGACGGCCGCCGTGACGGCGAGCGAACGTAACGGCGTGCGCCTGCGTCCGAACCGCTGCATTGGTTCCTCCCTCTGAAGAGGCCGGTGGAGACCCGCTGAAGAGCCCGCTGACGCCGATGAGTGTTGAAGCGGGAACCGGTGCTGTCAACAGTTTCGGTCGATGTTTCGAAACCTTCGGTGCGGATGTGCATGGCCTTTACGCGCATCCAGCGCCTCTTTCGGACCGGCGAAGTCAGTGTCCCGATCGATCCATTCGAATGTTTCGAACCCTGCGAGGTCTCCTCACCTGTCCGGCCCAATGACGGTGCGCCGGGGGAGCGCGCCGGCGTGAGGGGTGTGACCGTGGGGAGAGGTCCGCGGGTTCCCGAGTGGCGAGGAGCAGGCATGGCGAACGGAGTCGGCGAGGGCTGTGCGCAGCTGAGTGCCGTGGCGGACGCCGTGCTGTACGAGGGCTATCTGCTCTATCCCTATCGCCGGTCCTCGGCGAAGAACCGGGTCCGCTGGCAGTTCGGCGTGTTGCTGCCGCGGAACTGGGTGGAGCGGGACGGACCGGTCACGCCCGGTGTCTCGGGCTCCGCCGACTCCTGGTACCAGCAGACCGAGTGCCTGGTGCGGGCCCCAAGCGCCGACGCGGCGGTACGGGTACGGGTGCGGTATCTGCAGCTTCAGCACAAGCAGGTGGAGGCGGCCGACGCCGACGGGGGGCATCGCCCGGTCGAGTCGCTGCGGACGCCGGACGGGGTCACCCAGCTGTCGTTCGAGGAGGCGGTGCCCCGCGAGACCGAGCTGGTGGTCCCGCTGGAGGAGCTGCTGCGCGGCGGGCGGACCGCCGCCGTGGGGGCGCCGGCCGGCGCGGAGTACGAGCCGCTGCCTTCGGGGGCGGGACGCACCGTGCGCCGGCGCCGGGAGGTGCGGGCGCGGACCGCGGTCGTGGCCGAGCCGCTCGGCCCGGAGCTGTACCGGCTGCGGGTGCGCACCGAGAACACCGCCGACGCGGCCGACCCGGGGGCGCCGCGCAGTGCGGTGCTGGGGCAGGCGCTGCTCGCCACGCACACGCTCCTCGAAGGCGGCGGAGTGGAGTTCGTGTCGCTGATCGATCCGCCCGCCGGGCTCGCGCGGCAGGCGCGCGGGTGCCGCAACGCGTTCACGTTCCCCGTGCTCGGCGGGGCACCGCCGGAGCCGGCGAGCGGCGACGGGGCGACCGGCCCACTGCTGCTCTCGGCACCGATCATCCTCCCGGACCATCCGCAGGTGGCGCCGGAGAGCCCGGGCGACCTGCACGACGCGGCGGAGATCGACGAGATTCTCACGCTGCGCACGATGCTGCTGACCGACGAGGAGAAGGCGGAGGCCCGGGCCACCGATCCACGGGCCGCGCGGATCCTCGACCGCGTGGAGACCATGCCCCGGGAGGTTTTCGCCCGGCTGCACGGCGCCATCCGCTCCCTGACTCCCGCACCGGTCCCCACAGCCCCGACCCCGGCCCAGGGCCCCGCCGGGCGGCCCGCCTGGTGGCGGGAGGGCGGGGACGACGGGCTGTCCCCGTCGACGGACACCGTGCTGGTGGACGGGGTGCCCGTGGGCGGCGGCAGCCGCGTGCGGCTGTGTCCGCGCGGCCGGGGTGCCGACGCCCAGGACATGTTCCTCGACGGGCGGACCGCGCGGGTGGCCGCGGTCTTCCCCGACGTGGACGGCGGCGTCCACCTGGCCGTCACCGTGGACGACGATCCCGCCGCCGAACTCCACGGCTGGTACGGCCGGTTCCACTACTTCCGGCCCGACGAGGTCGCACCGCTCGGCGGGGCCGGCACACCGGGTCCGGCCCAACCACCCCGGCCGCAGTCCCCGCGGCCCGCGCGTCCGGCCGACCGGCCGGAGGAGGGACGGTTCGATGGATGCCCTTGAGGTGCTGGCGCACGACCACCGCATGGTCGAGCAGCTGTTCCGCGACTATCACGCGGCGGCCTCCGACCGGCAGCGCCGCGGCGTGGCCGAGCTGCTGGTCCGTGAGCTGTCCAAGCACGCCGCGCTGGAGGAGATGCTCGTCTATCCGCTCGCCAGGAAGGCGCTCCCGGACGGCGAACGGGAGGTGGACGAGCATCTGAGCGAGCACCTGGCGGTGAAGAGGACGCTCCTCGAACTGGACCGGCTCGGTGAGGGCGACCCGCGCGCCGACGAGCTGGTGGACCAGCTGCGCCGGGAGGTCGAGGAGCACATCCGCGAGGAGGAGGGCGTCATGATGCCCCGGTTGCGCGAGGCCGTCTCCCAGCAGGAACTGGACGAGCTGGGCCGGACGATCGCCCGGGCCAAGCAGGGCGCGCCGACCCGTCCGCACCCGAACGCCCCCGAGAAGCCCCCCGCCCTGACGCTGGCGGCCCCGCTGGCCGCGGCCTACGACCGACTCCGAGACCGACTGCAGCGGAGGCCCACGACATGACCACACAGAGCGGTACCACCGAGGTGAGCCGTGAACCCGGCCGTGCGGAGGCGCGCGGAGAGGGGCTGGAGGAGATCTACATCCTCTGGATCTCGGAAGGCATGAGCTGCGACGGGGACACCGTCTCGCTGACCGCCGCCGGCCAGCCCTCCATCGAGGACGTGGTGCTCGGCCTCATCCCGGGCCTGCCGAAGGTGAACCTCGTCAACAAGGTGCTCTCCCCGAGCCTGGGCGGCGAGGACTTCCTGGCCCCCTACCGGGCGGCCGCGCGCGGCGAGTTGTCCCCGTTCATCCTCGTCATCGAGGGCTCCATCCCGAACCAGAACATCATCGAGGGCGACGGCTACTGGACGTCGTTCGGCAACGACCCGGAGACCGGGGAGCCGCAGACCCTGAACTGGTGGATCGACCAGCTCGCGCCGAAGGCCTGGGCGGTGGTGGCCGCCGGTACCTGTGCGGCGTACGGCGGCATCCACGCGATGGCCGGCAACCCGACCGGCTGCATGGGCCTCGCCGACTACCTCGGCTGGGACTTCAAGTCGCAGGGCGCCCTGCCGGTGGTGAACGTGCCCGGCTGCCCCATCCAGCCGGAGAACTTCATGGAGACCCTGGTCTGGGTGCTCTACCACGCGGCCGGAGCCGCGCCGCCGCCCCCGCTGGACCACATGCTGCGTCCGCAGTGGCTGTTCGGCAAGACCGTGCACGAGGGCTGCGACCGGGCCGCGTACTACGAGCAGGCCGACTTCGCCAAGGACTACAACTCCCCCAAGTGCCTGGTGAAGTCGGGGTGCTGGGGGCCGGTGGTCAACTGCAACGTCCCCAAGCGGGGCTGGATGGCCGGGATCGGCGGCTGCCCGAACGTCGGCGGCATCTGCATCGGCTGCACCATGCCCGGCTTCCCGGACGCGTTCATGCCGTTCATGGACGAACCGACCGGCGGCGCCCTGTCCTCGATGCTGATCAAGCCGTACGGCGCCGTCATCCGCCGGCTGCGCGGGCTGACCAGCGTCGCCGTCAACCGCGAACCCAAGTGGCACCACAACGGCCCGGAACTGACCACCGGTTACGACCCGTACTGGCGTGCCTGAACGGCATCGCCGGAGACCCGTGCGTACAAGGAACGAGGGGCAGGAAACAACATGACGACAACCGAGGACCGGCGCCGGCCCCCGGGGCGCAAGCCCGCGCAGATCGTGGACATGTCCTGGGACCCGATCACCCGGATCATCGGCAACCTCGGCATCTACACGAAGATCGACTTCGCCAACCAGGAGGTGGTGGACTGCCGCAGCACCTCCTCGCTCTTCCGCGGCTACTCGGTCTTCATGAAGGGCAAGGACCCGCGTGACGCCGGGTTCATCACGTCCCGGATCTGCGGCATCTGCGGCGACAACCACACCACGTGCTCCAACTACGCCCAGCAGATGGCCTACGGCGTCAAACCGCCGAAGCTGGCCGAGCACATCACCAACCTCGGCGAGGCCGCCGAGTACATGTTCGACCACACGATCTTCCAGGACAACCTGGTGTTCGTGGACTTCTGCGAGGCGATGGTCAAGGCCACCAACCCGGGTGTGCTGGCCCGCGCCGAGCGCACGGACGCGCCCCGCGGCGACATCCACGGCTACCGCACCATCGCCGACATCATGAAGGCCTTCAACCCCTTCGAGGGCGAGGTCTACAAGGAGGCGCTGAAGGTCTCCCGGGTCACCCGGGAGATGTTCTGCCTGATGGAGGGGCGGCACGTGCACCCCTCCACGCTCTACCCGGGCGGTGTCGGCACGATGCCGCAGCCGAACACCTTCACCGACTACCTCAGCCGCCTGATCCACGTCATCGACTTCATCAAGAAGGCGGTGGCGATGAACGACGACGTCTTCGACTTCTTCTACGAGGCGCTGCCCGGCTACGAGGAGGTCGGCAGGCGCCGGATCATGCTCGGCTGCTGGGGCGCCTTCCAGAACCCGGACGTCGTGGACTACCGGTACGCGACGATGAACGAGTGGGGCCGGGCGATGTACGTGACCCCCGGCATCGTGGTCGACGGCAAGCTGGTCACCAACGACCTGGTCGACATCAACCTCGGTCTGCGCATCATGCTGGGCAGCTCCTACTACGAGGACTGGGTCAACGAGGAGCCGTTCGTCACCCACGACCCGCTCGGCAACCCCGTCGACATGCGCCACCCGTGGAACCAGACGACCGTCCCGGTGCCGCAGAAACGGAACTTCGACGGCAACTACAGCTGGGTGATGAGCCCGCGCTGGTACCACCCGGAGACCGGGCAGCACCTCGCCCTGGACACCGGCGGCGGGCCGCTGGCGCGGCTGTGGTCGACCGCGCTGAGCGGCCTGGTCGACACGCCGTACGTCAAGGCCACCGGCAGCAGCGTGCGCATCTCCCTGCCGAGGGGCGAGACGCTGCCGGAGACGACCCTGGAATGGCACATCCCGAAGTGGAGCAACACCATCGAACGGGACCGCGCCCGCCCGTACTTCGTCGCCTACGCCGCCGCCATGGCGCTGCAGTTCCTGGACGAGGCGATGGGGATGCTGCGCGCGGGTGAGACCAAGGTCTTCGAGAACTTCGAGGTACCGGAGGAGGCGATCGGCTGCGGCTTCCACGAGGCGGTGCGCGGCGTCCTCTCCCACCACCTGGTGATCCGGGACAAGAAGATCGCCAACTACCACCCCTACCCGCCCACCCCGTGGAACGCCAGTCCCCGCGACATCTACGGCACCCCCGGCCCGTACGAGGACGCCGTCCAGGGCCAGCCGATCTTCGAGGAGAACGGGCCCGACGACTTCAAGGGCGTCGACATCATGCGGACCGTACGCAGCTTCGACCCCTGTCTGCCGTGCGGGGTGCACATGTACATGGGCAAGGGGAAGACACTGACAACGGTGCACTCGCCGACGTACGGGGCGAACCATGGCTGACCTCGGGCGGCTCACGGACCCTGACGTGGAGGGGCGGCTGGCGCGGCTGGACGAGCTGCTGGGCCGCCTGGAGACCGCTCCCGGGCCGATGGGCGCCACGGCCGTCGAGACGGTACGGGTGCTGACCGAGGTCTACGGCGAGGCGCTGGCCCGGGTGCTGGACCTCGCCGGACCGCAGCTGGCCGCCCGGCTGGCCGAGGACGAGCTGCTGGACCACCTGCTGGTGCTGCACCAGCTCCACCCGGAGCCGGCGCAGCGGCGGGCCGCCCGCGCGGTCGACCGGCTCCGCCCGGCGGTGCGCGACCGGGGCGGCGATGTGGAGCTGGTCGGTGTCGAGGGACAGGTGGCCCGGGTGCGGGTGAGCGAGGCCGGTGGCTGCGGGGCCGGCTGCGGCGGCGGGCCCACGGTCGCGGACGCGGTGCGGGAGGCGGTACTCGCCGCCGCACCGGAGCTGACCGAGGTCGAACAGCTCCCCACGCCGACGCCACCGGCCTTCGTACCGCTCGACTCCCTGCTGGTGCGGGAGGCGCGGTGAGCGTGGACGGGGCGCTGGCCCGGGTCATCCGCTCGACCACCGCCGACCGGGACGGCGGCGAGCGGTGCGACCTGTGCGCGGAGCCCGTGCCGGAGGAACACCGCCATCTGTACGCCGCCGAGCGCGAGGAGCTGCTGTGCGCGTGCGGCGCGTGCGCGGTGCTGTTCACCGGGGACGGCGCGGGCGGCGGACGGTATCTGCCGGTGCCGCGGCGGCGGGTACGCCTGGAGCCGGTGGACACCGAGCCGCTCGGGGTGCCGGTGGGCCTGGTCTTCTTCGTGCCGCGCGCCGACGGCACGGTCACGGCGCAGGGGCCCAGCCCCGCCGGGGCGATGCGCTGGGAGGTCGACGCGGCCCGCTGGGCCCGGATGTGCGCCGTGTGTCCACCGCTGGCGACCATGGCACCCGAGGTGGAGGCTCTGTTGGTGAACACCGTGCGCGGCCTGTCCCACCACTGGATCGTGCCGGTGGACGACTGCTTCCGCATGGTCGCACTGGTCCGCCGGGAGTGGCGCGGCCTCGCCGGCGGCGGCCGGGTCTGGCCGGCCGTCGAACAGTTCTTCGCGGAGCTGACCGAGCGGTCGTGAGGACCTGACAGTCGTGCGGACCTGAGAGTCGTACGGACCTGAGAGGAGAACGAGATGGGCACCATCCGAGTGGGCCGCCCCCACGTGAAACCCGACACGCCCCGCCATGTGCCCGGACTGCACCAGGGCAACAAGGGCCCGGGCAAGCACCAGACCGGGCACCACAAGGACGGCACGTCCGACGCGCGCCGTTCCACCGGGATCCACTGGAAGCGGCACAACGCCCTCATGAAGACCATGCCGAACATCTCACCGGGATGAGCGGGTCGAGCGTGTCGAGCGGGATGAGCGGGTGAGCGGGATGCGGAAACGGAGAGGTACCGGGATGAAGCTGTACCGAGCAGGAGCGAGAGGCGCTGCCGCGGCGGCTCGGATGCGCGCCGGGAGGACGGCTCGCCGGGTGCTGGTCGCCGAGGCCGCCGTGGTGGGCGGCCTGGCGCTCGCGCTGTTCGTCCGGGAGATCCCGGGGATCCGGCGCGAGGTGCGCATCTGGCGCATGATCAACGTGCGCTCCGGCGCCCAGCGCCCGCGCTAGACCGGCCGTGCACGAGCTGTCGATCGCGACCGCGATCGTGGAGCAGGCGGCGGAGATCGCCCGCGCGGACGGCGCGGACGGCGTGTCGTCGGTGACGGTCCGGGTCGGTGAGCTGGCCGGTGTCGTCCCGGACGCGCTGCACTTCGCGTTCGAGGTGGCCCGCGACGGCACGGCCCTGGCCGCGGCCAGGCTGGTCGTGGAGGAGGTGCCGGCGCGGGCCTGGTGCGGGGGGTGTGCCGAGGAGTTCGCGGTCGGCATGCCGCCGTTCTTCTGGTGCCCGCGCTGCGACAGGCCGTCGCAGGAGCTGCGCGGCGGACGGGAGTTGGAGATCACGGGCGTCGAGCCGGTCCCGGGGGGGGGGGGGGGGGGGGGGGGGGGGGGGGGGGGGGGGGGGGGGGGGGGGGGGGGGGGGGGGAAGGGGGGAGGGGGGGGGATGGCGGCAGCCCAT
>NZ_JBVHVI010000006.1:258416-347280 GCF_055564915.1 Streptomyces sp. NPDC028928 | reverse complement strand
TTTTTGTTGTTGCCCGCGCGGCGACGGACCTGAAGAGGAGGGGCGGGGGGGAGGGGGGGGGGAGATAAGGGGCGTAGGCCCTTTCCCGTCCCCGCTTGGAGGGGGGGCCCGGGGGCGGTTCAGCAGATCCGGGGAAGCTGCTCGCCCAGCGGCAGGTCCAGCACCCGGGTGCCGCCCAGAGCGGTGGCGACGACCACCATCCCCGGGTGGTCGGCCACGCACTCGCCGATCAGGGCCGCGCCGGTGCCCTGCGGATGTGCGCGCATAGCCGCGAGGACGGCCTCGGCGTGCTCCGCGGGGACGAAGGCGACGAGCCGGCCCTCGTTGGCGACGTACAGCGGGTCCAGGCCGAGGAAACCGCAGGCGTTCGCGACCTCCTCCGGGACCGGGACGGCGCGCTCGCGCAACCGGACTCCGGTGCCGGAGGCGCGGGCGATCTCGTTCAGGGAGGCGCCGAGGCCACCCCGGGTCGGGTCGCGCAGGACGTGGATGTCCCGGGTGACCGCGAGCATGGCCGCCACGAGGTCCGCGAGCGGTGCCGTGTCGGAGGTGATCTCGACACCGAACTCCAGGCCCTCCCGGACGCTCATCACGGCCACCCCGTGCAGGCCGATCGGGCCGCTGACGAGGACGGCGTCGCCCGGCCGGGCGCGCTGCGGGCGGATGTCGACACCCGCGGGGACGAGGCCGACGCCGGCGGTGGTGACGTAGACGCCGTCGCCGTGCCCGGATTCGACCACCTTGGTGTCGCCGGTGGCGATGGTGACACCGGCGGCCTCGGCGGCGGCCCCCATGGCGCGGGCGACGCGGGCGAGCACGGCCAGTTCCACGCCCTCCTCCAGGATGAAGGCCGCGGACAGATGGGTGGGCCGGGCTCCGCTCATCGCCAGGTCGTTGACGGTGCCGTTGACGGCGAGGTCGCCGAGGCTGCCGCCGGGGAAGAACAGCGGGCGTACGACGTAGGAGTCGGTGGAGAAGGCCAGCCGGGCACCGGCCAGGTCGAGGACGGCCGAGTCGGTCAGGGCTTCGAGGGTGGGGTTGCCGTACGCGGGGGCGAAGACCTGCTGGATCAGCTCGGCCGACAGGGCGCCGCCTCCGCCGTGGCCCATGACGACGACCGGCTGGTCACGCAGGGGGGCGGGGCAGGTCCAGTTCGCGGGGTCGACGGCCGCTTCGGGGGATTCGGTGGCGAGGTCAGCCAACGGGGTTCATCTCCTGTGCGGAACTCACTGGTGCCGGGCTGTCGGTCATCCTGCGGTACAGGTAGTAGGCGGCGCAGGCGCCCTCGCTGGAGACCATGGTGGCGCCGAGCGGGGTGCGCGGGGTGCAGGTCGTGCCGAACGCCGCGCAGTCGGTGGGCTTGATCAGGCCCTGCAGGACCTCGCCCGCGCGGCACTCGGCGGGTTCCTCGGTGCGGATGCCGGTGACGTCGAAGCGGTGCTCGGCGTCGTAGGCGCGGAAGGCGTCGGCGAGCCGCCAGCCGCTGTCCGGGATGCGGCCGATGCCCCGCCAGTTGCGGTCGGTGACTTCGAAGACCTCCTCGATCATGCGGACGGCCGCCGGGTTGCCCCGCTCGCGTACGGCGCGGGGGTAGGCGTTCTCCACCCGGTGCTCGCCGCGCTCCAGCTGGTGGACGGCGCGGCGGATGCCTTCGAGGATGTCCAGCGGCTCGAAGCCGGTGACGACGATCGGGACGCGGTGCCGTTCGGCGAGGTCCGGGTACTCGGCGGTGCCCATCACGCTGCACACGTGCCCGGCGGCGAGGAAGCCCCGCACCCGGCAGGCGGGGGCGGTCATGATGGCCTCGATCGCCGGGGGGACCCGGACGTGGGACACCAGCAGGCTGAAGTTGGCGAGGCCCAGCCGGCGGGCCTGGTGGACGGCCATCGCGTTGGCGGGGGCGGTCGTCTCGAAGCCGATGGCGAAGAACACCACCTGCCGGTCGGGGTGTTTGCGGGCCAGGTCCACGGCGTCCAGCGGCGAGTAGACGACGCGTACGTCACCGCCCTCGCCCTTGACCCGGAACAGGTCCCGGCCGGTGCCGGGCACGCGCAGCATGTCGCCGAAGGAGCAGAAGATCACCCCGGGGCGCGCGGCGATCTCCAGCGCCTTGTCGATGACATCGAGCGGGGTCACACAGACCGGGCAGCCCGGGCCGTGGATCAGCTCCACCTCGTCCGGCAGGAGTTGGTCGATGCCGTGGCGGATGATGGAGTGGGTCTGGCCGCCGCAGACCTCCATCAGGGCCCAGGGCCGGGTGACCGTGGCCCGGATCTCGTCCAGCAGCCGGCGCGCCAGTTCCGGGTCGTTGAACTCGTCGATGTACTTCACCGGGTCTCACTTCCGCTCTCCTGCCGCGCCGCTTGCTCCCAGGCGTCGCCGAACTCCTCCTCGAGGAGCCCCAGTTGCCCGAACAGCTCCAGGGACGCCCGGGCGGACTCCTCGTCCAGGCGCTGCAGCGCGAAGCCGACGTGGACGATGACGTACTCCCCCACCCGGACGTCGGGCAGGTACTCCAGGCACGCCTGTTTGCGTACGCCGCCGAAGTCGATCAGGCCGGTGAGCGGGTCGGCACGGTGGTCGATGGACACGACCTTGCCGGGCACTGCCAGACACATGGGTCACTCCGTCTCGTGGTGGGCTGCTGTTCCCGCGACCATCAGCTGGCCGAGTGCCAGACCGCCGTCGTTCGGGGGGACCTCGCCGTGCCGGAGGACGGTGAAGCCGGCCGTCGTGAGCAGCACGGCGGCCTCCTCCTCCAGCAGGGCGTTGGCGAAGACACCGCCGGTGAGGGCGACGGTGGTGAGGCCGGTCTCCGCACGGGCCCGGCGGCAGACATGGGCCACGGCGCGGGCCACGCCCCGGTGGAAGCGGGCGGCCATGACGGGTACGGGGGTGTGGCGGGCCTGGTCGTCCAGCAGCGCGCGGAGGGTGGGGGCCGGGTCCATGTCCCGTCCGCCGGCGGGGAACCCGAACGGGTACGCCCCCGCGTCCGCGTCCCTCGCCTCCAGCGCCGCCGCCTCCAGCTCCAGCGCCGCCTGCGCCTCGTATCCGGCGCGCTGGCACAGCCCCACCAGGGAGGACACCGCGTCGAAGAGCCGGCCCATGCTGGAGGTCGGCACACAGGCCAGCTGACGGCTCAACTGCCGCTTCAGTACGGTGAGTTCGGTCTCCGTGCAGGCGTCGACGCTGGGCAGGCCCGGCGTCCAGGGCAGTCCCGCAGCCCACAGCCGGGCCAGGGCCAGCCGGCAGGGGTTGGCCACGCCGGCGTCGCCGCCGGGCAGGGGGGCGGGGGTCAGGCGGGCGAGGCGCCGGTAGCCGGTGTAGTCGGCGAGGAGGATCTCGCCGCCCCACACCGTGCCGTCGTCGCCGTATCCGGTGCCGTCGAAGGCGACGCCGATCACGGGGGTGGTGCCGTCGAGGCCGTGTTCGGCCATCGCCGAGGCGATGTGAGCGTGGTGGTGCTGGACCCGCACCGGTTCGCCGAGGCCGAGCCGGGCGGCCCGGCGGGTCGAGTGGTACCCGGGGTGGCGGTCGGCGGCGACCCGCCCGGGCGTGACTCCGGTGAGGCGGCTGAGGTGCCGTACGGCCCGGTCGGCGGCGTCCAGGGCGGCCAGCTCTCCCATGTCCCCGATGTGCGGGCCGAACCAGGCGTGGTCGCCCTCGCCCAGGCAGGGGGCGTTCTTCAGGTCGCCGCCGACCGCGAGCGTGGGCCGGACCGGGAGCGGGAGGCGCAGCGGGCGGGGCACGTGACCGCGGGAGCGCCGCAGGACCTGTGCGGTGCCGTCGGGGCGGACGCGCAGCAGGGAGTCGTCGCACGGGCAGGCGATGGGCCGGTCGTGGGTGAGCCAGGCGTCGGCGAGTCCCGCCAGCCGGGTCAGTGCCTCGGTGTCGTCGGTGACGATGGGCTCGCCGGAGCGGTTGCCGCTGGTCATGACCAGCGCCCGGGGGCCGGGCGGATCGCCGGGCAGCCCGAAAAGCAGGGTGTGTACGGGGGTGTAGGGCAGCAGCAGACCGACGTGCGGGCTGCCCGGGCAGACCCCGGCGGCCAGGCGGGGTCCGTCGCCGGAGGTGCGTCTGCGCAGCAGGACGATGGGGCGCCGGGCGCTGGTGAGCGCGGCCCGCTCGGCGGCGGACACCACCGCGATCCGCTCCGCCGTCTCCGGATCGGCGCACATCACCGCGAAGGCCTTGCCGCCCCGTTCCTTGCGGGCGCGCAGGGTGTCGACGGCCCGGGCGTCGGTGGCGTCGCAGGCCAGGTGGTAGCCGCCGACGCCCTTCACGGCGACGATCCGCCCGGCGGCGAGCAGCGCCCGCGCCGTGGCGAGGGCCTCGGCGTCCCGGGCCGGGCGGACTCCCAAACCGGCGGCCGGGACGAGGGCGAGCCGCGGGCCGCAGTCGGGGCAGGCGACGGGCTGGGCGTGGAAGCGGCGGTCGGCCGGGTCACCGTACTCGCGGGCGCAGGCGGGACACATCGGGAAGCCGGCCATGGTGGTGGCCGGGCGGTCGTACGGCATCCCGGTGGCAATAGTGAAACGGGGGCCGCAGTGGGTGCAGGTGACGAAGGGGTGGCGGTGCCGGCGGTCGCCGGGGTCGGCCAGTTCGCGCAGGCAGTCGGCGCAGGTCGCGGTGTCGGGCGGGAGCTGGGTGCGGCCCGGTGACCGCTCGGTGGGGCGGATGGCGAAGGGGCCGGTGGCACCGGTGGCGGGGACGTCCTCGCTGCCGACGCCGGTCACGGTCGCGAGTGGGGGCGGCTGCTCGGTGAGCCGGCCCGCGAACCGGTCCACCTCCTCCGGCGGACCCTCGACCTCGATGAGCACGCCCTCCGCGGTGTTGCTCACGAACCCGGCGAGCGCGAACCCGGCGGCGAGGCGGTGGACGTAGGGCCGGAAGCCGACGCCCTGCACCGTGCCACGCACGGTGATCCGACGACGGACCGGACCGGCGGCGGACGCGGTCACGAGGCGGGGGCGGACGCCGGGCGGGGGTGCGGGTGCGAGTCGGGGACCGGAGCGGACGCCGGATGGGGGTGCGAGTCCGCTACGGCATCGGGCGCCGGGTGGTGGTGTGAGTCCGGCGCGGGGGCGGACGCCGGGTGGTGGTGTGGGTGGGGGGCGAGCGGGGGGCGGTGCGGTGGGGCGCCGTCGCGGGCGGCGAGGGCTCGGTCGAGGAGGGTGCCGACGCCGGTGCCGGTGCGGGCGCAGGACCGGATGATCTCGACGCCGGGGTTGACCTGGTGCACGTTCTCGTGGAAGAGGCTCTCGTCGAAGCCGGCCGGTCCGGCCAGGTCGGTCTTGGTGATCACGACGAGATGGGCGGAGCCGAACGCGGTCGGGTACTTCAGCGGCTTGTCCTCGCCCTCGGTGACCGCCATCAGCACGATCCGCAGGGTCTCCCCGAGGTCGTACGCGGCCGGGCAGACCAGGTTGCCGACGTTCTCCACGAAGAGCACGGAGGTGTCCGCCGGCAGCCAGTCCGCGAGCCGGGCGCGGACCTGGCGGGCCTCCAGGTGGCACAGTCCGTCGGTGAGCAGCTGCCGGACGGGCGCGCCGGAGCGGGCCAGCCGGGTGGCGTCGTTCTCGGTCGCCAGGTCCGCGGTGAGCGCGGCCACCGGTACGCCCCGCTCCCCCGCCCGGGCCAGCACCCGGGCGAGGAGTTCGGTCTTGCCGCTGCCCGGGCTGGACAGCAGGTTGACGAGGGTCACGCCCTGCCGGGCGAGGTCGTCGCGCAGGCTCTCGGCCAGGCCGTCGTTCTTGGCCAGGACGGCCTGTCTGAGGTCGGACCGGCACATGGGCGCTGCTCCTCGGATGCGGTGACGGGGCCCGGGCCGCATCGGGTGCGGCCCGGGGTCTCACCGATCTTCGGCCGTGGGGGGCGCCGTGCCGGGCAGCGCAGCCGCGTGCGCGGTCCCGGATTCCATCGGGCGGCCCAACGGGGGCAGGGGCCCGTCGGGGTCGGCGAGCAGGGCGGGGACGAGCGTGTGCAGCGCGTCCACGGCCCGGTCGACGGCGTCCCGCACCGGGGTGCTGAGCCCCGGCAGGAGGTCGTCGTCGCTGGGCAGCACCGCGGGTTCGCAGGCCAGGACGAGGACCCGGGGCAGCGGCTCGTCGCCCAGGTGGGCGGCCAGGGCCAGCACCTTCGCCGGGTCCATGCCGTGGGCCTCGGGCGGGACGGTGCCGTCCGGGGGCTCGGCCTCGACGAGGGAGAGGGTGCCGGGGCGGTGCCCGCGCGGGGCCGCGTCGACCAGGACGGCGGTGGCGTAGCCGGACAGCAGGTCGTAGGCGAGGTCCAGGCCGCGGATGCCGTAGTCGTGGACCCGTGCCCCGGGCGGCAGCGGACGGTGTTCCAGGGCGCGGATCACCTCGGGGCCGAAGGCGTCGTCGGCGAGGAAGATGTTGCCGACGCCGGCCACCAGGAGCCGCGGCGTCAACGGAGGTCTCCGCCGGCCGGGGCGAGGGCGACCGGGGCGAGGGGCCGGGGTGAGCCGCCCGGGGTCTTGCGGACGAAGGCCGAGCGCAGGGCGTGGTACGGGGCCTCGGGGTCGAAGAAGATGGCGTGCATGCGGGCCAGTTCGTCCTCCCGGTAGCAGGCGAGGGGCCATGTCCGCTCGTCCGCGGCGCGGGCCGCGGCCTTGGCGGCGAGCCGCCGGTCCAGGTCCGGGGCGGCGGCGAGGCCGGCCGCCAGCCGCTCCACCTCGGCCGGGAACTCCCCGGGTGCGGCCGGTACGAGGCGGTCCACGAGGCCGAGCCGCTCGGCGGACGCGGCACTGACCGGCAGCGCCTCGGTGGTCAGCCGGCGGGCCTGCTCCGGTCCGACGCGGCGCGGCAGGGTGTACGTCCAGAACTCGGAGCCGTACAGGCCCATGCGGCGGTAGTGCGGGTTGAGGACGACGCCGGTGCGGCACCACACCTGGTCGGCGGCGAGGGCCAGCATGGCGCCGCCGGCCGCCGCGTTGCCGCCGAGGGCGGCCACCACCAGCCGGTCGGTGGTGCGCAGCACGGCCTCCACCAGGTCGTCCATGGCGTTGAGGTTGGTCCAGGACTCCTGGGCCGGGTCGGGGGCGGCCTCGACCACGTTGAGGTGGATGCCGTTGGAGAAGAAGTCGCGGGTGCCGCCCAGGACGAGGACGCGGGTGGGCCGGGTGAGCGCGTGCTGGTAGGCGGCGAGCAGTCTGCGGCACTGGTCGGTGCTCATCGCGCCGCCCGGGAAGGAGAAGGTGAGGAAGCCGACGTCGCCGCGCTGTTGGTAGCGGATGTCCGTCCAGGTGCGCCGGCCGGGCGGCAGCTCCAGCGGAGCGGGGTCCTCCGGGAGGCGGAGACCGGGTTCGTACGCGGCGATGACCGATGCGGCCGGCCGGCGGAAGGGCGCCGGGTCGCCGGAGTTCCTGCGGGGGCGCAGTTCCGGAATCCAGACGGCGCCGTCGCGGGTGGCCCGGCAGACGGCGCCCGCGCGCTGGGCCAGCAGGGCGCCGGGACGGCCGCGCAGCCGGTCCTCGCCGTGCCCGCCGTGCAGGAACACCTCGCGGCCGAGGAGTTCGTCCAGGACGCCCGGCTGCGAGTCGGCGCCGCGGAGCCGCCGCAGCACCGTCTCGGTGTCGTCGTGTTCCCAGTCGATCCGGCGCCGCTCCTGCCGGAAGAAGTCGCGCCAGACGACGGTGACCGACGCGTCGGTCTGCGGGAGCGGCTTGTAGGCGCCTTCGGCGTAGCGCCGTACGGCCGTCAGGACGGCGGTGACGGCCGCGTCGGAGGCCTCGTTGCGGTAGAGGTCGCTCTTGCCGACGGGGGGCACGGGGAACGGCTCGGCCGCCCAGACGGGGCCCGCGTCCATCCCGGCCTCGGCCTGCAGGACGGTCACGCCCCACTGCTCCGCCCGGCCGTCGATGGCCCAGTCCAGGGAGGACGGGCCGCGGTCACCGGGCGGGCCGGGGTGCACGATCAGGCAGGTCCGCTCCCGCCACACGTCCTCGGGCAGGGCCGTCCGAAGCATCGGCGCGACGACGAGGTCCGGGCGCAGTTCGTGCACGGCGGCCCGGACCGGGTCGGGGCCGTGCGCGGCGAGGACGACGTCCACCTGGTGCCCGTGGTCCGACAGTTCGGCGTACAGGCGCTGGGAGAGGCTGTTGAACGCGCTGGCGACGAGCAGAATGTTCATGACACGGCATGGTCGTCGCTCGCGGGGGTGCCGGGAAGGACCGCCGCGGCGTTTCGCCGGTCCCGCTCAGGTCTCTTCCTCCATCCGGATCGCATTCCGCAGGTCCTCGAACGCCTGGCCCCCGTCGTCCCGGTGCGCCTCCAGCAGGGCGGCGGCGATCGCGTCGAGCTTGCGCTGGATCGCGTGCTCGGCGCGCATCTCGGCGTTCTTCAGCAGTGCCAGGAGCAGCAGGGTGACCGCCGTCATGGACTCGCCCGCGAGCAGCAGCAGCTGGGACCGCAGATGGGCGATGTGGGCGGCGATGAAGAAGCCGACCAGCAGCAGGCAGAACAGGAAGAACAGCGGCGAGCTGGTGAAGTTCGACGCGTACTCAGCGAACTGGTCGAACCGGCTGCGACGCGGGCCGCCGCGGTGAACGGGATTCTTGAAGGTCATGGCCGAGCCTTTCCCCACGGCGAGCGGATGCCGGCCGCCTGTACCCGAGCGGGTGCGGCACGGATCCGGGGCGGCCGGGCCGCAGGGTCGCACCGCTCCGGCGGCCGGCTCGCGCGTCAGGTCCGCAGTACCCGTGCGGGGGCGTGCGACACCGTGCCGGCCGGGACGGGGAACGGCCTTCTAGACCGGGCAGTCGGCGTCTCCGCGACGCCCCAGCGGACACGCGAAGGGGCCCAGCGGACACGCGAAGGGGCCCGCCCCCGAAGGCCCCCGGCCGCGTCGGCGTTCAGGCCGCGAGGGAGCGGCCGGGGTCCAGGCGGGTGAGGAGCTGGGCGCGGTGCAGTCCGGCGACCGGGGCCAGCAGGTCGGGGTGGCGGAGCAGGGCCGCGGCGCGGCGGTCGGCGTCGTCCGGGGTGAGCAGCCGGCGGAACTCGGCCGGCCCCGTGGTGTGCTCGCTCCCGGCCAGTCCGGCGACGGCCAGCCCGGCCAGTTCGGCGTCGGTGAGCAGCGCGGCGGCCCAGCTGGCCACGACCTCGTCCACCCAGGTCCGCCAGGCCCACTCCTCGGCCGGGTGGTCGCCGGCCGGCTCGGCCCCGGTGATCCAGTCGAGGCGGGCCGTGCCGCCGGGGCCCGCCATGGTGACCAGGCCGGCGTCGATCTCGGTGGGATAGCGCAGCCAGGCGGCGACCGTCACCGCCTGCCGGGCCTGCGCCTCGCACAGCGCGGAGGCCAGCGCGCCGCCGGACGGCGGGTAGGCCACCGTCAGCCAGCGTGCCGTCGCGGCGATCAGGGGAGACAGGTCAGTGAGCACAGCCGGGCCGTCCGATGCGAAGGGGTACAGGGGCTCGACGCAACGGTAGCCCGGCGCCGGGCACGGTCGGGAGGGTGTGCGAATCAGGTCATATGTGACCTGACCCACGCCAGGCGGCCGCCGGGGGCGGCCCCGGGCGGTCCCGGATCGGCGGTGATCTGGTGACAAGTCGGGGTGTGGCCTCGCCGTATGCACTAGGTTGAGCCTCCGGACCGAGACCCGGGGGGCGTGGTGGCGGACGCGGAACGCATGGCGGCGGTGCTGACGGCGCTCCCGGAGGAGTACGAGGCCGTCCGCGCTCATCTGGTACGGCCCGAGACCCGCGCCCACAGGCTCGGCACCCTGATCGAGGTCGGCGGGTTACCCGGGTGCCCGTGGCCCGTGGCGATCGCGGAGTGCGGCGAGGGCGGGCGCACCGCGGCCGCGCTGACCGAGCGGATCGCGACCTGGCTGGAGCCCGAGGCACTGTTCTTCGTCGGCATCGCGGGCGGCCTCAAGGACGAACTCGCCCTGGGCGACGTCGTCGTGGCGCCCAAGGTGCACGCCTACGGCGGCGGCAAGGTGGTGTCCGACGGCTTCCTGGCCCGGCCCGACAGCCTGCGGCCGGCGCACGCTCTCGAACAGGCCGCCCGGTCCGCGCTGCGCCGCGGCACGTCACGCTGGACCGACCGGGTGATCACCGGTCTCCCCGCTCCCCCGGCCGCGCCGAAGGTGCACTTCAGACCCCTGGCCTCGGGGGACGTGCTGCTGAACTCGGCCGAGTGCGCGCTGCGCGAGCAGCTCCACCACACCTACAACGACGCGGTCGCCATCGAGATGGAGAGCGCCGGTTTCGCGCACGCCGCGCACCTGGCGGACTGCCCGCACCTGGCGATCCGCGGCATCAGCGACCGTGCCGACGGCAGCAAGTACGACACCGACCGGCAGGGGTACCAGGAGCGGGCCGCCGCCCATGCCGCGGCGGCCGTCATGGCCGTGATCACGGAGTTCGTACGGCACCGGCCCGCCGCGCCCCGCTCCGCACCGGCCGCTCCCGCCCGTGATCCGTCCTGCGATGTGCGGGTCGCCGACGCGCTGGAGGCGTTCACCGGCATGGCGGGGCTGGAGTTCCGCCGCACCGTCCTCGCCATGGTGCAGGACAGGCTGGCCCTGGAGCACCCCCTCGGCATCCCGGAGCAGACCATGGCCCGGGACCACCTGATGCTGATCGCGCGCGGCCTGCGGCAGAGCCGCGAACCGTCCTCCGCGCTCCGGGCGCTGTACGAGGTGATGGCGGATCTGCGCCCGAACGAGCAGGCGCTCGTGCGGTTGCGTGAGGTGCTGGGGCTCTGAGGCGGCCGGGTCCTGATGGTGGAGCTACGGGGAACAGACGTGGAACAGTGCGCACCGGTCGACGACGGAGGGCGGACCCGCCCGGCGGGCGCCTGGGACGACACCGTCTCCCAGGTCCTGCGGACGGCCCTGACGGACGTCGACGACATGCGCGGCAACGCCGATTTCCGGCGCGAGCTGCTGCGGTCGCTGCATCACCGGGCCGACCTGCCCGACTGGAAGTCGCCCGCGCACGGACCTCGCGGTGAGGACGACATCGCGGAGCTGGTGCACGCCTGCCGCACGTACCGTGAGCCGCGCACGGCGCTGGCCGCCGTCGACGCCTTCCTCCAGGACCGGCGGGGCAACGAACGCGCGGTCGCCTGGTTCGGCCTGTGCGTCCGCGCCGTCGTCTCGCCCGGCATCCTCGGCACGGAGAGGATGCACCGGATCTTCACGGCGTTGCGGAAGACCGAGAGGCTGCCGGAGTCACTGGAGGTCGCGCGGTACGCGGACGCGTGCCGCGCCGCCCGGCTGAACGTCCCGCTGGCCGGTCCCACCGATCTCTTCCGGGCGCTGGAGCGGCTGAACGACGCCCAGCGGGGGCCGGGTACGCGGCCGGCGATCCACCGCTTCCTGCGGCTCCTCGCCCAGGATGTGCCCGAGCCGGCGGCCTCCGCGCTGCTGGAAGTGGCGGGCGGGCCCCCGCCGGCCGCCGTACCGCGGCTGCGCCCGGCGGAGATCGTCGTCCAGCTCCGGCTGGAGGAGGTGGAGGCCGCGCCGTCCGAGACGCCTCGCTACCAGGTGCACGGAGCCTTCTACAGCCACGAGGAGGGTTCCCTCAGAGAGCTGGACGCCTGGGTGGACCCCCGGAAGGTGACCGAGGAGGAGTTGCTCCGGCACGGCAGCCGCCTCCTGACCGGCTGGGGAGACCTGGCCTACGAGATACGGGACTACCGCACCCGGGTGCGCTTCGAGTTCCTCCTCCCCTGGTCGCTGCTGGATCACGCCGTCGACCTGTGGACGGTGGCCCCGTACGTGCTCGGGCACCAGTACCCGGTGGTCGTGCGCTCGCTGGACCGGCACAAGAACTTCTGGATGCACGCGATGTGGCGCAGGCGCTGGGACGAACTCGCCGCGCAGGGCGGTCCGCCGCCCGCGAGCGCCACCGACCACATCGGCTGGATGACCCACCTCGAGGACCGGCCCCTGCCGGCGGGGGGTGCCCGCCGCTTCCCGTCGCTCCAGTTCAGCAGCGTGGGTGAGGTCACCCGGTGGCTGAAGGCGCACTCCTCGCTGGCGTGCGTAGGTGTCGGCTTCGCCTACGGCCATCCGGACGCCCTTGCGCGACAGGCCATCGAGGAGGCCGTGGCGAAGGGCATCCCCGTGCTGGTGTGGCGGCGGGACGACGGGGACCCCTGTGAACTCGACACGGCGCTGCGGGGCCGTGAACTGAGCCGGCTCGACGAACTCCCCGTGGGCACCCAGAGCCTGCGCGAGGCGGCCGAGACCGGTACTCCGAACGACCTCGGGCGTCACATCACGCTGCTGTGGGACGACCCGAACTGCGTGGCGGAACTCCAGCACAGGATGTATCAGGGGGTCGGATGAGCAGTGACGAGCGCGGGAATCCGGACGACTCCGCCGGGACGACGTCCGCGGCCGGCGATCTGACACCGGCGCCCTGGTGGATCTACCAGGGCACGGGGCAGCCGCACGACGGCATCCGCAGGCTGCCCGATCCCCCACCCTGGCGCGCGTTCGACGCGCTCGACAGCGACGCGGAACTGCCGCGGCCTCCCCGTCACGGCGACGCGCTGTCCGAGCGCAAGCTCGGCCGGGTCCGCCAGGCGGCCGCCTACCGGGCCGACGAGCGGGAGATCCACCTGGTCAACCTGGCGCTGTACCTGCGCCGGCCGCTGCTGGTCACCGGACGGCCGGGAGTCGGCAAGTCGACACTGGCGTACAGCATCGCGCGGGAGCTGGGGCTGGGTCCGGTCCTGCGCTGGCCGATCACCAGCCGCTCGACCCTGCAGGACGGCCTCTACCACTACGACGCGATCGGGCGGCTTCAGGAAGCCGGGCTCCGGTTCCGGTCCGCCGGCGAGACGGAGGCGGCCGCGCCCCCGGACATCGGGCCGTACCTGCGTCTCGGTCCGCTCGGCACCGCGCTGCTGCCGTGGCGGTTCCCGCGGGTGCTGCTCGTGGACGAGATCGACAAGAGCGACATCGACCTGCCGAACGATCTGCTGAACGTGTTCGAGGAAGGCGAGTTCACCATTCCCGAACTGTCCCGGCTGGGCGAGACGCCGACGAGCATCATGTCCGCCGACAGCGGAGCCTGGGTCACCGTGCGCGGCGGTGTGGTGCGCTGTGCGCAGTTCCCGCTGATGGTGCTCACCAGCAACTCGGAGAGGGAGTTCCCGCCGGCGTTCCTGCGGCGCTGTCTGCGCCTGGAGATCGCGGCCCCCAGTGACGAGAAGATCGCCGGCATGGTGACCGCCCACTTCTCCGGCTCGGACCGCCTGGAGAACCTTCCCGAGGCCGTACGGGCGGACGTCATCGCGCGGTTCGTCGCCAAGCAGCGCCGGCAGGGCGCGGAACTCGCCAGCGACCAGCTGCTGAACGCACTGCTGATGGCCTCCCACGGGCTGTGGTCGGACCCGAGGAGCCGCCAGGTGATCGAGAACGACGTGCTGCATCCTCTCAACGAGGGCTGACCATGGGCGAGGGCCTGCGCGACCATCTCGGGAGGATGCTCAAGGAGGGCTGCGCGTCCGGCCCGGACGCCGAACTCATGGCGGACGTGCTCTGGATGGCCTCGGTGGCCGGTCTGGAACCTCCCGCCCCGCCCGCTGACCGCGCCGACGAGGCCTCGCCGCTCCAGCCCCCGCACCCCGCCGACGGCCGTTCGGACGGTCCTTCCGCCCGGGTGGAGGACGCGTCGGACGAGGAGGAGGCCGAACTCCATCCATCGGCCGGGAACACCGGCCGCGGGGTACCGGAAGGGGGGTCCGGGCGGAGCGGCATCCCTCTGGAGACACCGCTCCTTCCGCTGCTTCCCGACGAACTCTCCCTGGCCCGGTCGCTGCGCCCGCTCAGACAGGACGTCGTCAGGCCCGGCCGGCCCGCGCTCGACGAGCACGGCACCGCACACGCGGTCGGCGAGTCGGGCATGCTCCTGCCCATGTGGCGGCAGCCCACGGAGCGGCGGTTCTCCGTCGACCTGGTGGTGGACGTGGGCCCGACCATGGCCGTGTGGCACCGCACCGGTGCCGAACTCCGGGCCCTGTTCGAACGGCACGGCGCCTTCCGCGACGTACGGACCTGGGCCCTGGACACCGACGCGGCCACCCCGGTGCTCTTCCCGTTCCGTCGCGGCAGGGCACGGCCGGACAAGGAGACCGGCCCCGCGCACCGCCTCCGGCAACTGGCCAGTCCCGACGGGCGGCGCCTGATCGTCCTCCTGACGGACGGGGTGGGGCGCGTCTGGCACGACACGGACTTCAAGTCGACCCTCGCCGAATGGGCGCGGCGGCAGCCCGTGGCCGTGCTCCAGGTACTGCCGCGCAGGCTGTGGCACCGCACCGCGCTGCCCACCGTCCCGGTCTCCGCGAAGCAGAACGGCCAGGCGCTTCCCGTGCCCTCCTTCCGCTGCACGGCGCCGCTGCCGGGTCTTCCCGCCGACGCACCGGACCGCAAGAAGATCACGTGGCTGCCGGTCATGGAGATCCGTCCCAACTGGCTCGCCCCCTGGGCCCATCTCCTCTCCGGCCACGCCTCGGGCTGGACACCCCTGCTGGCCACTCCCCTCACCACCGTCGACTGGCCGGCCGCTCCGCCGTCCAGCCCCACGCCCGCCGAGGACCCGGTCGAAGGCGTGCACCACCTCCGGATGAGCGTGTCACCCGGGGCGTTCCAGCTCGCCTGCTACCTCGCGGCCGCCCCGCTCACGCTGCCGATCATGCAGCTCGTCCAGCGGGCGATGCTGCCCCGGTCCACCCCCACGGAACTGGCGGAGATCTTCCTGTCCGGCGTGATCCGCCGGGTCCACCCGCCGCGTCCCGGCGAGAACCCCGACGAAGTCCTGTACGACTTCCACCACGGGGTGCGCGAGGAACTCCTGGGCTGTGTGACGACACAGGACTCCCTGACGGTGCTCGGGGACGTGCTGGCCAGGGTGTCGGAGAACGTGTCCCGGGTCTTCGGCGGCGCGTCCGGCTTCCGTGCCCTCGCCTCGCTCGCCTCACCGGCAGCGGCCACGGCCGAGTGGGACTCCCCCCTGCCGCGCGAGAGCGTCCCGTTCGCCAGGGTCGCGCTCACCGTCCTGGAGAGCGCGGGCGGCATCCACGGCGCCGCCGCACAGCGGATCAGGCAGTCGCTGGCCCTGGGCAGCCGGCAGGGTGTGGAGCGGGTTCCGCAACCATCGGTGGAGCCGGTCCCCGGACCCGAGCACCCGGCCCCGGCCGACGCGCCCGCGCCGCCGCCCGGGGACACGCCGACGGGCACCGCGCTCGTCGTCACCGGTCTCCCGGTCGAGTACGAGGCGGTACGGCAGCACCTCGTGGACCTGGAGCTGCTCGTCCATCCGAACGGAACCGTGCTCGAACAGGGTTCCCTGCCCCACACCCCCTGGAAGGTCGCGCTGGCGGAGGCCGGCGCGGGCAACCAGGCCCCCGCCGCCCTCATCGAAAGCGCCCAGAGCTGGTTACGGCCCGATGTCCTGCTCTTCGTCGGTCTGGCCGGCAGCGTCGCCGACGACGTCGGGCTGGGCGATGTCGTCGTCGCCAGCAGGGTGTACGCCTTCCAGGGGGTGGTCTCGACACCCGAGGGATTCCGGTCCCGGCCCTCGGTGTGGCACGCCTCGCAGCGTCTGATGCAGGTCGCGCGGGCGGCTCTGCGGGACTGGCGGCCCGCCGGGCGGGTGCACTTCAAACCCGTCGCGGCCACCGAAGTGGTGCTCAACCACCCGGCGTCCAGCCTGCTGCACCAACTGCTGCGGCGGTACGACGACGCCGTGGCCGTCGAGATGGAGTCCACCGGGATCTCCTACGCCGCCACCACCGCGCTTCCGGCCCTCACCGTCCGCGGCATCAGCGACACGGCCGACGGCCGGCGCGTCGACGACGCGGCCACCGTCCGGCAGCAGGCTGCCCGTGCCGCCGCCCGGGCCGCCGTAGCGGTGCTCGGCCGGCTGGCGGTCTCCGACACCGGGTCCGGCACCGCGGCGTCCGCGGCCCCGCCCGCCCCCGCGGCTCAGGAGGCGGAAGAGCCCGTACCGGCCGTCTTCGGCGGCGACCACATCGACTTCCGCGGCGGACTGTTCTCGGGTGCGGTGATCGGTCGCCAGGTGACCTTCCCCGTGGGCGTTCCCGCCACCCTCCCCCCTCCCACGAGCGGTTTCACCGGGCGGGACGATGCCATGGCCGCGCTGCTCGACGCTCTGGCTCCCACGGTTGCGCCCCATGACACGGTGGTCGTCACCTCCGTCGCGGGGCTGGGGGGCATCGGCAAGACGGCGCTGGCCGTGCAGGCGGCGCACACGGCCCGCGCCAACGGCTGGTTCCCCGGGGGCACCCTGTTCCTGGACCTGCGCGGGTACGGCGACGATCCGGTCACCGCCGATCAGGCCGTGACCCTCCTCCTGGAGGCCCTGGGAGTGCGGGCCGACCACCTGCCGAGCACGGCCCCGGCCCGGCTCTCGCTCTACCGGACGCTGCTCGCCCAGCAGACCCGGCCCGTCCTGATCGTCGCGGACAACGCCTCCTCGGCCGAGCAGGTCACCCCGCTGGTCCCGCCCTACGAACGGCACCGTCTCGTGGTGGTCTCACGGAGCAGGATGCCGCGCCTCGCGGCACGCTCACTGGTCCTCGATGAGCTGTCCCTCCAGGCTTCGACAGCCCTCCTCGACAACGCGCTGCGCATCGCCAACCCGTCCGACGACCGCGTGGCACGCCATCCCGAGGACGCCGGCGCCCTCGCGCGGCTGTGCGGCCGGCTGCCCCTGGCCCTGCAGATCGCCGCCGCCCGGCTGGCCGCCGACCCGCACATGACGGTCGCCGAGCTGGCGGACGAGCTGGCGACGTCCCACGACAGACTGGACAGCCTCGACGACGGCACCCGCAGTGTGCGCTCCGTCTTCGACTCGTCCTACCGCCGTCTGACGTACGAAGAGGCCCGCGTCCTGCGGGTGCTGGCCGCCGCCCCGAGTCCGGACCTCAGTACGGAGGCGCTCACGGCTCTGCTGGGCGAGGACGCACCGCCCTTCCGCGTACTCGCCGGCCTGGAGCGGGCCCACCTGGTCACGCGGGGCAGCAATCGGTCCCGGTGGAGCATGCACGACCTGGTGCGTGCGTACGCGCTGGGGGTGGCGACCGGCGAGACGGCCGAGGAGATCGACGCGGCGCGCTCACGGGTGCTCGCCTTCTACGCGCAGTGGGCGGAGGAGGCCGACGTCCGGTTGCGGGCGCAGCCCGGCGAGTCGCTGCCGGTCCGGTTCGACAGCCGGTCCGCCGCTGTCGCCTGGATGGACGCCGAGCGTGTCAATCTGGTGAGGGCCGTCCTCTGGGCCGCGGAGACCGAACGCGCCCCGGTCGCGGTCCGGCTCGCCCTGGCGCTGACCGAGTACTTGAGCTGGCGTGGTTTCGTGGACGACTGGATCAGAGTGAGCGAGTGGGCCGCCCTGGCCGCCCGGCACGTCGGCAACCGGGAGGCCGAGGCCTTCGTCCTCGGTTCGCTGAGCCGTGCGCTGGAGGAGGACCAGCGGCCGGCCGAGGCGGTCGATGCCGCCGCGCGAGCACTGGCGCTGTTGGTGATGATCGGCCCCCGGGACGCGGAAGCGGCCGGCTGGCACGACTACGGCCACGCCCTGAGGGCGGCAGGCCGCCTCGAAGAGTCGGTCGACGCGCTCACCCGCGCCCGCGACATGCACCAGGAAACGGGACACCGCACCGGCGAAGGGGCCGCCTGGAACGACCTGGGCCTGGCCCTCGCCGAAACAGGGCGGCTGGAGGAGGCGATCGACGCTTTTGTCCGCGCCCGGGACATCCAGCGGGAGACCGGACAGCGCACGGCTGAAGGAGTCGCCTGGAACAACCTCGGCCTCACGCTGGCCGAGGCGGGCCGTGTGGAGGAGGCCGTCGCTGCCCATGGGGCGACGCTGGCGATCTGCCGGGATCTCGGCGACTGGTACGGCGTGGGGGTGGCGTCGAGCAACCTCGGCGCGCTGTACGCCGGGCTCGGCAGCGTGTCCGAGGCCCGTGCGGCCTGGGAGGAGGCCCTGGACGCCTATGACCGCGCCGACGCGCCGGAGCAGGCACGTCAGGCGCGGAAGCGGCTGCGGGAGCTGGGGGACACCGGATGAGGCGGGTGGCCGGCAGCGGCTGAGGTCACGGGTGCGGTGCCCCCCTGGCGGCTTCCGCATCCGGTGCCGGCCGGCGGACCGCCTCGGCGGGAGGACGTTCCCGGAGGGCGCCGTACGCGACGAAGTACGCGGGCAGGCGGCGCAGCCAGGGCGAGCCGGCGACCAGGCCCGCGACACGCCGGGCCCGCTCGGCGCTGCCCAGGGGCGGCCGGCCGCGCAGGACCGGGGCGATGAAGCGGGCGTGGGCGGCGCGCTGCAGCGCCTGGGTGGCGACCGTGGTGGGCCGGCGGCGGCGCTGCACCGCGCGTACGTCGGGCAGGCCCACGGTCCCGCGGCGCAGGGGCTCGGCCAGGAGGCGGGCGGCGGCCACGGCGTCCTGCACGGCGAGGTTGATGCCGATGCCGAAGACCGGGGACATGGCGTGCGCGGCGTCGCCGATGCACAGCAGGCCGGGGCGGTGCCAGCGGCGCAGCCGGTCCAGGTGGACGTCGAGGAGTTTGACGTCGTCCCACGAGCGCAGGGCGTGCGTGCGATCGGCGATCCAGGGGACGGCGGCGGCGTAGCCGGCGAGGAACCGGTCGAGGCCGGCGGCGCGGCGCTCGGCGTCGGTGCCCTTGGGGATGAGGGCGGCGCACTGCCAGTAGTCGCCCCGGTCGATCATCGCGGTGAGGAAGCCCTCTCCGGCGCCGCCGACGAGTCCGCTCGGGTCGCCGTCCTGCCGGGGCAGGCGGAACCACCAGGCGTCCATGGGGCAGCCGAAGCGGCGCAGGCGCAGTTCCGGCAGGGTGCGGGCGAGCGATCCGCGGCCGTCGCAGGCGACGGTGAGGACGGCGCGCAGCTCGCCGGTGCGGCCGTCGGAGGTGCGGTAGCGGACCCCGGTGACCCGCCCGGACTCGGTCAGGAAGGAGGTCGCCTCCGTGTTCATCCGCAGCCGGAAGGCCGGCTCGCGCCGGGCCTCGTCGGCGAGGAGGTCCAGCAGGTCCCACTGGGGGACCATCGCCACATAGTTGTGGGGGCCGTTCAGGACCGAGAGGTCCGCCACGGTGACCGCCGAGCGGCCGGGGCCCACGGGCAGCTGGACGGTGCGGACGCGGCGCTGCGGCAGCCGGGCGAAGCGCTCGGCCAGCCCCAGGTCGTCCAGCAGGGCCAGGGTCGAGGGGTGGACCGTGTCGCCGCGGAAGTCGCGCAGGAAGTCGGAGTGTTTCTCCAGGACCGTGACCTCGATCCCGGCCCGTGCCAGCAGCAGGGCGAGCACCATGCCCGCCGGACCGCCTCCCACGACACAGCAGGTGGTCTTTTCCATTGCGGTCCTGCCCTTCTCGGGAGCAGCGTTCAGCGGAAATTCATCATCTGATGAATACTATACCCCGGTGCGGACCGGAAGGTCACGTGTCGTCTCCGCGCCGGGGGGAACTCGTTGCGCCCGTGACAGGTACGGACACGCACCGGGGAGGCCGGGGAAGTCTCATGAGCACGGACGCCGCACGCTACGACGACCAGGACGACGTCCCCCTGGGCGGGTACGCCGCCCTCGCCTCCGTGTTCGCGGCGGGCGTCGGCACCTTCGCGCTGGCGGCCCGGCGCCGGGGCGTACAGCTGCCGCAGCAGGTGCCGCCCTGGGACGTGGCGCTGCTCGGCACGGCGGCGTACAAGACGTCGCGGCTGCTGACCAAGGACAAGGTCACCAGCTTTCTCCGGGCGCCGTTCACCCGCCGCGCGGGCCAGGGACAGGGCAACGAGGTCATCGACGAACCCCGGGGCAGCGGGCTGCGCCGGGCCGTCGGCGACCTGCTGGCCTGCCCGTTCTGCACCTCCGCCTGGACCACCGGCGCCCTGGTGTGCTCCTACACGGCTGCGCCCCGGCTCACCCGGCTGGTGTGCGGCGGCCTCGGCGCGCTGACCGTGGCGGACTGGCTCCAGTACGCCTGGACCTGGACCCAGCGGACGGCCGAGGACTGAGCAGGCCGGACCGCGGGCCCGCCGCCGAGGGCTCTTCGCCCTCCGGCTGTTCGTCGCTGTCCGCCGCAGGCCATGCCGACCGCACAGGTCAGCCAGACCGTGGCCGCGGTGGTCAGGCCCCGTACGGCGTCCCACCGTGACGGGGCTGCCGTTGTGGACGTCCCACAGGGGTGCCGGCAGTGCCGCGTCCGCCATGCGCACCTCGCTCGTCACGTCGGCCGGTGTTCCGCTGCCGACGCGTACCCGGCGACGGGCCGCCGACGCGGCGGGCCGGTGTCCTCTTCGCCCGTGACCGGGTGCGGGTGCGGGGTACTCGGCGAGTGCCGCTACGCCCGGGTGACGGGCGTACCGTCAGCACTTCGTGCGGAAGGGACCGGTCTCATGCGGCACGACGAGATGATCGGAAAGGTGCAGGCGCTGGCCCAGCTGCCCGACCGGGGGACGGCCGAACGGGCCGCGCACGCGGTCGTGAGCACGCTGTCGGAACGGCTGCCGTCCGGGCTGGCCCGGCATGTGGCCGCCCAGCTGCCGCCGGACATGGCGGCGGCCATGCGGGAGGCCGCCGACGCGTCCGCCGCTCCGGACTCCGGTACGGCCGGTGAGCGGTTCGGGCTCACCGCCTTCGCCGGACGCATCGCCGTCCGGGCGGGCACCGACGAGGACACGGCGCTGCGGGAGGCCGCGGCCGTGATGGAGGTACTGGACGCCGCCCTCGCCCCGGAACTGACCGAGCGGATGGCCCACGCGCTGCCCGCGGACATCCGCGAGCTGCTGCCGGTGGAACGGGCGACGCAGGACATCGAGGGCTGAGACCCGGGAGACGGGGCGGGAGGCGGGGTGCGCCGCACCGCGACGCGGACCCCACAGCGTGACCGGGGTCCGTGATGCTGATTCAATTCGTGTGCACGCGCTCACCGGGGGCAGGCGTGACAGTGACGCCCCCCGCATGGAAAAGGTGCTCCATGGCCTTCTTCGCCCTCTCCCGGCACCAGCCGCTGGTCCTGCTCTCGGCCACCGACCTGGCGTCGGAGTACCACCGGTTGCAGGAAGAGAACCAGCAGCTGCAGCGCGCCGTGACCTCGCACGCCGTGATCGACCAGGCCATCGGCGCCGTCGTCGTCCTGGGACGGATAGCCCCGGAGGAGGCCTGGCGGGCGCTGCGGGACGTCTCCCAGCGCACCAACGTCAAGCTGCGGACCGTCGCCGAGCACATCCTGGACTACGCACAGGGCGGCACGCTTCCCGAGCCCGAGCGGATCGAGCTCGGGAAGGCGATCACCCGCTACCGCCGGTGCGGCGAGACACCCACGGCATTGCGTGACGGCGTGCCCGCGCCGGGCGGCGGTGCCGGGAGCGACGGGCCGTCGGCCGCCGCAGCAGCCACCGGTCCTCGACCTGGTCCAGCCCGTACAGCAGCAGACTGAGCACCGGGAGCAGCAGTACCGCGACGGTGATCACTGGAGGTTCCCCCTCCCTGCCGACGACACCCGCCGAGTGCCCTCACCCGGTGAGCCGACCCGCGCCGCGTGTGAAGGTCCTGTGAGCGGAGCGGATGACGCCACCGCGGCCCGCCGGGACCCGGCCCGCCCGCGGCCCGGTCGTCACCCGTGCGGTCCCGGCCGGCGGCGAGGACTTCCCCGCCGCGCCCACCGCCGGCACTCGGACCGTAGCCCCCCGCGGGCGCCCGCCGTTGGCGGACGGTGCTCCGCGCCGGCACCGGACACGCGCGGGGCGGCGCTGCCACGCGGGTGTGCCGGGCGCGCCGCTTTCGCGTCGCGTGCTTACGGTGCTGTGGAGGTGACCGGCCGTCCGCGGTCGGCGCGCAGGGTGCAGAGGAGGCGGGGCGGTGGTGGGCGACGCGCGTCGGCGGGCGGCCGGGCGGGGCGGTCGGCGCCGGGCCGCGGGTGTGGTGCTGGGCAGCCGGCCGGCCTACTCCGTGCGACTGCCGCCCCCGCCCCGCCCGGGGCCGGTGGCGCCGGCCGAGCGGACGGTGCCGTGGCTGCGGATCGCCGCCGCCTACGCCTGGCGGCTGATTCTCGTCGGCGTCGGCGTCTACGGCGTCTTCAGCCTCCTCGGCAGCTTCCAGCTCGTCGCCGTCGCCCTGTTCCTCGCGCTGGTCGTGACCTCGGTGCTGCGCCCGCCGACCGATCTGCTCGCCCGGTTCCTGCCGCGGCCGCTGAGCGTGGCGGTGGCCCTGGTGGGCAGCCTGGTGCTGCTGCTCGGCCTGCTCGCGCTGGTCGGCAGCGCGGTGGCGGGAGAGTCGGCCCGGCTGGCCGGTGAGTTCCGCGGCGGTGTGCACCGCATCGAGGAGTGGCTCCAAGGGCCGCCGTTCCGGCTCGGGCCCGGTGCGCTCTCCGAACTGCAACGCCAGGTGACGCAGTACGTCTCCGCGCACCGGGCGTCGCTGCTGAGCAGCGCGGTCAGCCAGCTGGGCCGGGTGGTGGAGCTGGTCACGGGCGGCGCGCTGGCCCTGTTCGCCTCGGTGTTCTTCCTGCATTCGGGCGAGCGTCTGTGGGGCTGGGTGAGCGAGCGGCTGCTGCCGAGCGGGGCCCGCCCGGTGTGGGAGCGGGCGGGACGGGCGGCCTGGCGGACCTTCGCGGGGTACACGCGCGGCATCATCATCGTGGCCGGCACCAACGCCGTGCTGGTGGGTGCGGCCCTGCTGGTGCTGCGGGTACCGCTCGCGCTGCCGCTGACCCTGCTGGAGTTCTTCGCCGCGTTCGTCCCGCTGGTGGGGTCACCGGTCGCGCTCGGGGTGGCCACGGTCGTCGCGCTGGCCGGGCGGGGTCCGCTGACGGCCGCGGCCGTGCTGGTGCTGATCGTGGTGATCGGCCAGCTGGAGGGGCATGTGCTGCACCCGCTGGTGATGAGCTGGGCGGTACGGCTGCACCCGCTGGTGGTGGCCGTGTCGGTCATCGCGGGCAGTATCGTCGCGGGCGTGATCGGTGCCGTCGTGGCAGTCCCGCTGGTCTCGGTCGTCTGGGCGGTGCTGAGCGCGCTGCGCGCGTTGCCACCGTGAGCACCCGGCCCCCGGACGTACGGCTCGGCGCGGCGACGCACCGCTCGGCACAGCGACGCACCGCTCGGCGCGGCGACGTACGGCTCAGCGCAGCGCGGCGGCGACGAGCCCGCGGATCTCCTCCTCCCGGACGCTTCCGCCGTGCACCAGGCGGTCGAAGACCAGCCCGTCCACACAGGTCAGCAAGGTCACCGTGCGGTCCTCCGGGTCCGCCACCCCCTGTGCGGCGAGGAAGGCGCGCACCACCCGCCGCCCCTGGTTCTCGCGCGGCACCAGGATCTCGCGCAGTTCGGGGTGGTGGGCGCTCTCGACGGCGCAGGCGTAGCGGGCGAGGGACCGCCGGCGGCCTTCCCCGGTGAGCCGCGTCCGGACCAGCGCGGCGATGCCCGCCGTGAGCTCGTCGGCGGTGCGCGGCACCGGGGTGCGGGCGCCGGTCTCCTCCAGCTCCGCCTGGTCGAGCGCCACCAGCCGCCGGACCAGCGCGGTCAGCAGGGCCTGCCGGGTGCGGTAGTAGGCGGAGGTGGTGCCGGGCGGCAGCTGCGCCGCCCGGTCCACGGCGCGATGCGTCAGCCCCCGCATGCCGGTGTCGGCGAGCACGGCGATCGCCGTGTCGGCGAGGAGAGTACGTCGGTCTGTGGCCACCTCCTCTTTCTACACCCGGCTTCTACGTCTGTAGAACGCCGCGCTAGGGTGCTTCTACAGGTGTAGAAGACACGGACGGACGAAGGGGGACCGGCATGGGCGGTACGGCGGTGGTGGTCGGAGGCGGTATCGGCGGGCTGGCCGCGGCCCTGGGGCTGCGCCGGATCGGCTGGGAGGTCCGGGTGGTGGAGCGGGCCGCCGTCCTGGCCGACGCGGGCGCGGGCATCTCCCTGCACGCCAACGGGCTGCGCGCGCTGGACGCCGTGGGAGTGGGCGCCGAGGTCCGGGCGGCGGCACGGCCGCAGTACACCGGCGGTACCCGCACCCCGAACGGGCGCTGGCTGGCGCGCATGGACGGCACGCTGCTGGAACGCGAGCTGGGCTCGCCCATCGTCGGCATCCCGCGCGCGGTGCTGCACCGCCTGCTGCGCGCGGCGCTGCCCGCCGAGTGCCTGCTCGTCGGCGAGACCGTGCACACGCTCGACCTGTCGGCCCCGGACCGGGTGGGCGTGCCCGTCGGCGACGGCGTCCTGGACGCGGACCTGGTCGTCGCGGCGGACGGCGTGCACAGCCGGCTGCGCGGGCTGCTGTTCCCGGACCACCCCGGCCCGGTGTACGGCGGTTCGACGGTACTGCGGGCCATCACCGAAGGCCCGGTGGAGGTGCGGACCGACTTCGAGCTGACCTGGGGGCCGGGCGCGGAGTTCGGGCACATCGGATTCACCGACGGCCGCGCCGAGTGGCACGCGGTGCTCAACGCGCCGCCCGGGGTGCGCCACGCCGACCCGCTCGGCGTGCTGCGCGAGCGGTTCCGCGACTGGCACGAGCCGATCCCCGCGCTGCTGGCCGCCACCCGCCCCGAGGCCGTGCTGCACCACGACATCCATGAACTGGTCACGCCCCTGCCGGCGTTCGCGGCGGGCCGGGTCGCGCTCCTCGGTGACGCGGCGCACGCCATGACACCGCACCTCGGCCAGGGCGCCTGCCAGGCCCTGGAGGACGCCGCCACCCTGGCCGGCGCGCTCGCCGGGGAGCCGTCGGTCGACGCGGCACTGGCCCGGTACGACGCCGAGCGCCGCCCCCGGGCCCAGTCGGTCGCCCGCGCCGCACGCCAGGCCGGCCGGATGGGCCAGCAGCTGTCCCACCCGCTGGCCGTCGCCCTGCGCGACACCGGGATGCGCCTCGCCCCGTCCCGGGCGACGCTGCGGGCGATCCTGCGGCACGCCGACTGGACGCCGCCGAGCCTGGCATGACCGGCCGCCAGGCGGTTTCGTTCGGATCAGGCCGGATCAGGCCGCGGCGGCGTTGCGGCGGGTCTGGGCGAGGTGGAGGTCGAGGTGCCGGGCGAGGGTCGGCCCGTCCTGGGGCTCGTCGGCCTGGAAGGTGACGCGCCGGAGCAGACCGGCGTCGTCGAGCGCGACGCCCTCCCGGGCGAGGACGAAGACGAGGGTGAGGAAGGCGGACCGGGCGTTGCCGTCGTCGAAGGGATGGAAGAAGCAGACGTCCAGGCAGGCACAGGCGGCCCGGGCGGTCAGCGGGAGGGGCCGTCCGGCGTCCCGGGCGCTCTCGGCCAGGCAGGCGTCGAGGCGGGCGCGGGTGTCCGGCCCGATGCCGTAGCGTTCCCGGCCGCGCTTGGCGAAGGCGGGCAGGGTGCGGAACGGCGGCGGCTGCGGGGTGCCCAGGACGTGCTGCTGCCAGCCCTGGACCAGAGCGAAGTCGAGCGGGGCGCCGCGCGCCGCGTCGGCCCGCAGCCGCTCCAGGGCGGTGAGCAGGCCCTGGGCGCGGGCGGGATCGAGGGCGCCGTCGAAGGCGCGGATGTCCTCCGCCGCTCCGTCCCGGACCGGGGTCACCGGCCCGTCGCCACCGCCGTCCGGCGCCTCGTGCCACGGCACGGCCGCGCGCACCGCGAGCCAGCGCCGCAGGTGGTCCGGCGGCGGCCCGGCGGCCGGTGCCCCTGCGCCGTCCGGCGGCAGTGAGCGGGCGAGCCGCTCCGCGACGTCGTCGACCAGTTCCGGCTCGGGCGCGGTCCAGCTGGCGAACCGGCCGCCGATCGCCTCTTCCACCAGTTCCCCGGCGACCTCGGGTGCGACGCCCCAGCGGGCGAGGAACCAGGTGAGCACCTGACGGCAGTGCCGGTACCAGCCGCTGCCGCAGCCGGTGCGGTCGGCGACGTGCAGGATCAGGCCGCGGGCGGCGCGCTCCCACAGGGTCCGCTGCTCCTCGGCGCCCCTCGGGTGCAACGGGTGGGCGTCGAACCGGGCGGCCAGGCCCTCCAGCCACTCCCGCCACTCGCACAGCGCCGCCACGACCCGGTCGAGTGTCTCCTCCGGGGTGGTGACCGAGTCCTCGGGGCAGCACCAGCCACCGACCGGCCCGCCGTCGAAGTCCCCTTCGTCGCGCGCCCAGCGCCAGCCGACGGTCCAGCGGCCGTAGCGGTCCACGAGGGCCTGCGACATGGCGTGGGCCCAGGGTCCGGCCTCGCGCCGGCTCCAGTCGCCCAGCGCCGGGTCGCCCTCGGGAACGTCCGGGCGGCGCGGCACCCGCCGGGCCGGCCCGAGCGACCGCACCACCCGCGGCACCGACGCGCTGTCGCAGGCATGCCGGGCGGGGTCCGCTTCGCCCCAGGTCAGAAGGGCTGGGGTCAGCTCCGCTCGCACCACGCACCCCCCGGCTAGGGGGCCGTGCCGGACGACGTCTCCTCCGGGAGACCGGCGTCCGCGCCGTCGCTGAGGCCGAGGCGCAGGTGCTCGACGTGGTAGACGGCCTGGTCGAGGAGTTCGGCGACATGGCCGTCGTAGAGGGCGTAGATCACCGAACGGCCCTGGCGGCGGCCGACGACCAGGCCGAGGTTGCGCAGCAGCCGCAACTGGTGCGAGCACGCGGACTGCTCCATGCCGACCTCGGCGGCGAGTTCGGTGGCCGCGCACGGGCCCTCGCGCAGCCGGGCCAGGATCAGGAGCCGGGACGGGGTGGCGAGGGCCTGGAGGGTGGTCGCCACCCGGGTGGCGCTGTCCGCGTCCAGGCGCGTGCGAGGAACCGCTGTCCGCGCGGGAGTTGCTCCATGACCCATGGCAGTCATCATACAGACGACACTTGAACGCTTCTTCATATGTACCGTGTGAAGGCGCGGGGCAAGGTACCCGGGCCGAGCAGGCATGGACCGGTGCCGGAGGTGGCACCCGGGTCGCCGTGCGTGGGATACGACGGACCTGGCAGGGAGTACGGCGAGATCTGTCGGCCGCGGTGGGCGCGGCGCGGCGGGCCCGGGCCGGACCGGGCCGGGAGCGGGACATGGCCGTCCAGGCGGTGAAGGCGGCGCTGGCCGCGTGGGTGGCCTGGGCGGTGGCCGGCTGGTGGCTGCGGGCGCCGGTGGCGTTCGTCGCGCCGTGGGTGGCGGTCGTCCTGGTGGAGTCGACCGTGTACCGGTCGATCGCGCACGGCCTGCAGCAGCTCGCCGCGATCGCGGCCGGCACCGTCGCGGCCACCGCGGTCGGGCTGCTGCTGCACAGCACGGTGGCCGCGATGGCGGTGGTCCTCCCCCTCGTGATGCTGCTGGGCCAGTGGCGGCGCCTGGGCAGCCAGGGCATCTACGCGGCCACCGGCGCCCTGTTCGTCCTGACCAACGGGTCCGTCACCGTCGCCACCTCCGCGGCCCGGCTCGCCGAGGCCGCGTTCGGAGCGGTCGTCGGCATCGCCGTGAACGCCCTGGTCCGGCCGCCGCTGTACCTGCGCGACACCCGTGCCGTGCTGCGGGACGCGACCGAGGAGACCCACGACATCCTGCGGGCCGTGGCCGACGGGCTGGCCGCGGGACACTGGGACGCCGAGGAGGCCGGCGCCTGGCACGAGCGCGCCCTGCGGCTGCACCGGCTGGTGGAGCAGGCCCGCTCGGCGGTCGAGTGGGGCCGGGAGAGCCTGCGCGCCAACCCGCGCCGCCGCCGTACCGGCGCCGCGCCGCTGCCCGGCAAGGGGTACGACGACGCCCTCCTGGTGCTGGACTACGCGGCCGTGCACACCGCCGAGGTGACCCGCACCGTGCTGGAGGCCGCCGCCGAGGACCGCCCCGCGCCCCGGCCGCACCCCCGACTCGCCCGCCGGTACGCAAAGTTCCTGTGCCGGACCGCCCGCGCGCTGCGGCTGTACAGCCACAGCCGGTTCGGCGACGAGTGCGAGGACGAGCTGCGCGAGGCCGTGGCGGAACTGCGCGGCGCGCTCACGGAGCTGCGCCGGGACCTGGTGCGCTCCACGACGGACGATCCCGACGAGGTCGCCACCTACGGCGCGCTGCTCACCCAGGCCCACCGGCTGGCCGACCAGCTGGCCGTCTCGGGTGCGTGAGCGCGTCCCGGGTCAGTCGACCGTGGCGCCGGCGAGGACCGTGTCGACGTCCTGGGCGAGCGACGGGTCCCCCGCGCCGGTGGTGAGCCCGAGCAGGAAGGAGGTGCGCTCGCCGTGGATGGTGACCACGGTCATCTCCAGGCGGGCGGTACCGTCCTCGCCCTCGATCCGCAGGACGGCCGTGTGCGCCGGCTGGCCGTCCACGGTGGTCGCGTGCGACTCCTCCAGGGTGGCGGGCCGGTCGGGGAAGAAGAACTCGGCGTTGGAGCGGGCGGCGGACTCCGTCATCCGCTCCAGGTCGGCACGGGGCACGGTCTGCCCGGCGCGGCCCGCGAGGACGGTGCCGCCGGTCTTGCTGTCCTCCGTGGTGGGGGCGGTGCTGATCTGCGAGGAGAACGCGCCGATCAGCTTCTTGTCCTTTGCCGCGTCGTGCTTCCAGCCGTCGGGGACGCCGTAGGAGAGGCCGGCGCGGGTGTCCGTGACCCGGGGCCGGCCGGCGAGCGGTCCGTCCTCCCCGCCGCGCACCCACCACACGGCCGCCGCCACGCCCACGACGACCAGCAGCAGCGCGGTCACCCCGGCCACCACCCGCCGCCGGGACCGGGCACGGGCGGGCCGCGGCACCGGGCCGGGGTACGGGTGGGAGGGGTACGGCGTCGGGGAGGGCGTCGGCGTGGTCATGCCCCCAGCCAACACGATCTTCGGGGGGCGGCGCCTGAGTCGTCGTACTCATGCGGCGTACTCATGCTCCGGGCGCCGTGTCCCCGGGTTCCCGCACGCCGAACAGGGCGGGGCCCACGGCCAGGACGCCGTCGGTCAGCGGCCGGCAGCGCACTCCCCCGCCGCCGCGCAGGGCACGCTGGGCGCCGGGACCGAGGGTGGTGTCCATCCAGGCGCAGGGCCGGGCGGCGCTGCGGACCTCCAGGTCCACCGGTCCGCTTCCGCAGTCGAGGAACACCGTCCGGCCGATGCAGGCGTCGATGTCGACCCCGCGCAGCAGGACGTTGCGCCGGGTCCGCAGCAGGTCGGCCGGGTACGGTCCCGGCTGCGGCAGCCGCTCGGCCGCCATCAGGGTGATCGAGGCGTTGCGGTGGGCGGGGTGGTTGAAGTACCGGTCGCCGACGATGCCGAGGCCCGCCCGCACCTCGGCCGTCGTCACCCGTTCACCGGGCGGCAGCTCGGGCAGGCCGTCACCCGGCCGGCCGACGAGCCGGTGCACCGGCGACACCAGCAGCTGGAGGATCTCGACGTGCGGCACGCGTCGAGCCTAACCGGCACTCCCCACCGCCTCGCCGCCGGTGCCGGCCCGCGCCAGGAGGCGGCCGCTCTCCCCGGCCCGCCGACGGCGGAAAGCTCCCCGAACTCGGGGGGGGGCAGCGTCACCCCCCGGAGGCGGTTCAGCGGTCCGGCTGCCACTCGAACATCAGGATCGTGGCGTCGTCGCGCAGCCGGCTGTCCTGGGAGTCCAGCAGCGAGTGGATCAGGCGTCGGAGCGTCTCGGGCGCGATCTCGCCGGTGGTGCTGGCCCGGATGACGTGGTCCGCGAAACGCTCCAGGCCGAGCATCCGGCCGTCGGCCGTGCGGGCCTCGGTGACCCCGTCGGTGTAGAGCAGCACCCGGTCGCCGGGCTGGAGCCGCGTCTCGTGCACCCGGCGGTCCCGCGCGGACAGCAGGGAGCGCAGGCCCATGGGCGGGTCGGCCTCGCGGACCAGCGCGTCGGCGATCAGCCGCTGGTCGCGGATCAGGAGCGGGGCGGGATGCCCGCAGTTGCTCCATTGCAGCACCCCGCTGGTGAAGTCGAGCTGGGCGAGGATCCCGGTGCAGAACTGGTCCGGCAGCCAGCGGCTGAGCGCCTCGTCCACCCCGTCGACGAGCGAGCGCAGGTCGGCGTCGGTGCGCCGGGCGTTGCGGCAGGCCGCGAGGGCCACCGCGCTGGTCAGCCCCGACAGGAGGTTGTGTCCCATGGCGTCCAGGACGACGGCGTGCAGGGAGCTGGTGGTGAGGGAGTGGTCGAAGGCGTCGCCGCCGATGTCGTAGGCCGGTTCCAGGACGGCGGTGGAGACGACCTGGCCGTTGCCGATGGTGCGCGGCGGCAGGAAGGCCCGCAGCATCTCGGCGGGCAGGCGCATGGCCTCGGTGCGGGTGCGCCGTACGAAGGAGTCCTTGTAGGCCCGCTTCGAGGTGATCATCATCGCCAGGAGGGCGGCGAGGGCCCGGCCCTGCCGCAGGGAGGTCGCGGTGATCGCCTGTGCGTGGACGGCGAGCACGCCGAGCCGTTCGGCGCCGTCCAGCAGCGGGAACCAGGCTGTCATGCCGTCCCGGTCGGACTCCTCCACGCGCAGGGACTGGGTGCGGTAGCACCACCCGGCGAGCGAGTCGTCGATGGGCATGCTGGCGGCCACGTCGGTGAGCGGGATGAGATGACGCTGCTGGAGGTCGGAGAGGTAGACCACGGCGTGCGGCAGGCCCAGTGACTTCGCGCAGTGGGCCACGGCGGTCGCCAGGTCCAGGATGCAGTTGGCGGGATCGGCGAGGAACTCCTCCAGCGGCGCCCCGCTCGGCTCTGCGGTCACCTGACCATCACCACCCATCGTCTTCCTGGCAGTCTCCCCGCCCGCCCCGCACCGCGCAGTCCGGACGCACCCGCACGGGCCGGCCGGGCCGCGTCCGCAGCGACCCGGATGCGGCCGCCCCGTGCCGCCGCCCGACCGCCGTTCCCCCACCCCGCCCACCGACGACCGGGCGCGCGGCGCGGTTTCCCGCTGCCGCGCGACCCGCCGAAGGCGCCAGGGACGCGGAGTCTCCCCCACGGGAGGTTACACGTGTAACTTCCTCACGTCCGCGCTGTGCCGCTGGTCCGCGCACCGCAGGCTCCGCCCCGGCCGATGACGGAAGTGACGGAAGGCCCCGACATGACCTCAGCAGCCCCCGCCCACCGCGACGCCGGCTGGCCCCCGCCGCCGTTTTGGGCCCCGCTGCCCGCCGTGACCGGCGCCGACGGGGTGCGCCGCTTCCACGGCCTGGGTTACGCCACCTCGCCCGGCTACCGGCCGCGCCTGCTCGACGTCCACCTGCCGCCGGGCCGGCGGCCCGTACCGGCCGTCGTATGGATCCACGGCGGCGGCTGGCTGGAGGGCGACCGGCGGCACCCGCCGCCGACCGTGCCGGTGGAGCTGCTGCACGGAGCCGTCCTCGGTGCCGGCCTGGCCCTGGTCGCGGTGGACTACCGGCACAGCCTGGAAGCGCCGTTCCCGGCCCAGCCGCACGACGTCAAGGCCGCCGTCCGGTACGTACGGCGGCACGCCGACGTCCTCGGCGTCGGCCCGGAACGGATCGGCGCCTGGGGCGAGTCGGCCTGCGGCCACCTCGCCGCACTGGCCGGCCTGGTCCGCGCCGACGTCCACGGATCCGGGCTCGAAGGCCGGGAGGGTGCCGGACGGGGACAGCTCGGTGCGGGCCGTGGTCGACTGGTACGGCGTCTCCGACATCGAACCGCTGCTCGGGCAGTCCCTGCCGGCCCTGCCCGGCCCGCCGGACGCGCCGCCGTACCCGGATCCGTTCGAGGCCCTGCTCGGCGGCCCCGCGGCCGAGCGGCGGGACCGGGCCCGCGCGGCCAGCCCCGTGACGTACGCGGCGGGCATCACCCCGCCCCCGTTCCTGCTGATCCACGGCCGCGCGGACCAGGTCGTCCCGTACAGCCAGAGCGAGGCGCCGGCCCGGGCGCTGACGGCCGCGGGCGGGGATGTCACCCTGCGCCCCGCGCCCCGTGGAGGGGGCCGACCACATCTTCCTCGGCTCCTCGGAGGTGCCCGCCATCGTCGCGGAGAGCTGTCGACTTCCTGCGGTGCCGTCTGTCCGCCTGAACCGGCCGGGCCGGGCGGACCCACGCGGCGCTGCGTCACCCACCCGCTACCGCGAGGGAGTCGGTGGCGAAGTCCCGCAGGCCGTCCTGGGAGCCGTTGAAGCGGTCGTGGTCGCCGACCGTCGGGCCGCTGGAGGTGTACTGCCACATGGTGTACGACGTCCAGCCCGACGGCAGCGGCCCGACGGTGGAGGCGTAGCGCGCGATCCACAGCGGGTTGTCCGCGGCGAAGCCGGCGTGGTCGCCGGTGCACTGGGTCCACCAGTTGGTGGCCGTGTAGATGACCGCGTCCCGGCCGGTGCGCTCCTTGTAGCGGTCCAGGAAGTCACGGATCCAACTGACCATGCCGCTCTGCGACTTGCCGTAGCAGGCGTCGCCGTACGGGTTCCACTCGATGTCGAGGGCGCCGGGGAGGGTCTTGGCGTCGTCCGACCAGCCGCCGCCGTGGTCCACGAACCAGTCGGCCTGGGCGGCGCCGCCGGTCGTGTCCGGGGTGGCGAAGTGGTAGGCGCCGCGGACCATGCCGATGCCGTACGAGTCGTCGTACTGCTGGGTGAAGTAGGGGTTGGTGTAGTACGTCCCCTCCGTGGCCTTGGTGTACGCCCACTTGGTGCCGCTGTCCCACAACGTCTGCCAGTCGACGTCGCCCTGGTGGCTGGAGACGTCGACGCCCTCGGTCTGGGAGGCGCGGGCGGCCGGGGGCCGGGTGCCGGTGTCGCCGTCGTGGGCGAGGACACCGATGCCCATGTAGGCGCTGCCGCGCTCGGGTGCGCCCCCGGCCGGCTCGGGCACGGCCGGGGGGCTCGACAGGAACAGGAGCAGGCCGGTCAGGACGCCGGTGAGACAGAGGCGGGACCGGCCGCGGAAACGGGATATGGGGATTCGCACGACTCCATCTGACCCGGGGCCGGGTCGTCCCGCACCCCGGGTACCGCCCAACGGAGCCTTACGCGGCCGGTGGTTGGGCCATGTGGGTGCCGCTCAGCCCTCGATGCGGTGCTGCGTCCAGAAGGCGGTCAGGTCCGTGCTCGTGGCGGCCTGGGCGGCCGCCTTGAACTCGGCCGTGGTGGACACGCCGTACCAGTGGGCGCTCGCGTAGTCCTTCAGCAGCTTGGCCATGGCGGTGTCCCCGAGGACGCGCCTGAGGTCGTGCAGGGCGCACTTGCCGTAGCCGTAGACCACGGTGGAGTACCGGGAGGAGTGCGTGTCCCAGTACGCCATCGAGTTGCTGATCTTCTCGGCGCTGGAGGCCCAGGACACGCTGCTCCAGCAGTTGGTTCCGGTCTTGCCGAGGGCGAGGTCGGTGGCGTAGTCGGTGAACGACTCGTCCAGCCAGGGGCTGGTGTACTCGTCGTCGCCGACGATGCCGTACCACCACTGGTGGCCGATCTCGTGGGTGAGCGCGGTGGTGCTGACCAGGTCGAGGACGAAGCCGGGGTACTCCATGCCGCCGAACCAGTAGTTGTTGTCGATGACGGCGTCCAGTTCGCCGTACGGGTAGGCGCCGAACCGGGAGGCGTGGGCGTCGACCGCGGTCTTGGCGGTGCTGAGCATCGACTGGGCGCTGGAGGAGCTGATGCCCGAGACGGAGTAGACGTTCACCGGGACGCCGGCGGCCGAGGTTCCGGAGATCTTGCTGAAGGGGCCCGCGGCCCAGGCGAAGTCACGGACCTTGCCGGCGGTGGCCGTGGTGACGGTACGGCCGCTGGAGCCGGGGGTGTCGGTGGAGGTGCCGGTGGCCGGGACCAGCAGGGTGCTGGGGTGGTCGAGGGTGACCTTGAAGTCGGCGGCGAGGGAGTAGAAGGACTCGCCGTTGTTCGTGTACGGGTCCAGGTGCCAGCCGGCGCCGTCGCGGACGGCGAGGACGGGCAGGGCGTTGCCGAGGAAGCTGAACGCGCCGTCGTGTCCGAAGCGGTCGGCGCCGCTGGGCACGGTGATGCCGAGGTCGAAGCCGAGGGTGGCGCTCTGGCCCTGGGCGAGCGGGCTCGGCAGGTCGATCTTCAGGGCGGTGCAGGCGACGGACAGGGCGCCGGCGGTGCCCCCGGTGACGTTGCTGACCTTGATCGGCATCGCGTCGCAGCTGCCGTGGTAGTTGTCCCACAGCCGCAGGTACACCTCGCCGAGCGCGGTGGCGGAGGCGTTGGTGAAGGTCACGCTCTCGCGCCCGGTCCAGACGGTGCCGCTCGTGTCGCTGCTCAGGTTCACGGTGTACGCGGGCGCGGCCGGGGTGCGCGTGGCGTCCGTGGCGGGCGGGGTGGAGCCGTCGGAGGTGTCGAGGGCGATGTCGTCCAGGACGAAGCTGGTCTGGAGGCTGGAGTCCTCGGTGCCGGTGAAGGACAGGTTCACCGTCTGGCCGGCGAAGGAGGAGACGTCGATCGACTTCTGGACGTAGCCGGTGTTCTCGTCCAGGTTCGAGTAGGTGGCCAGTGTGGTGCTGCCGATCTTCGCCGTGAGCTTGTCGTAGGCGATGGACGAGGTCGTCTCGGCGGTGTCGATGTGCAGCCAGAAGGTGAGGGTGGCGGTGCCGCAGCCGGAGGGGATGGTCACGCTCTGGCCGAGGGTGTCGGTGCGGGTGGTGCCGGCGCCGTCCAGCCAGGCGTAGGAGCTGCCGCTGTGGGCGGTCTGCCCGGAGCGGCTGGTGATCACGGTGGACGAGGACGCGGTCCAGGGTGAGGTTCCGCTTTCGAAGCCACCGTTGGTGACCACCTGGGCCGGAGTGCAGGCGGCGGGGGCCGTGGCCGGCCCGGCGGTGGCGGGGGTGCCGGGGAGCACCAGGGCGGCCACTGCGGCGACGGTCAGCGCGCCGGCGCCGAGGGCCTTGTGGGGGGTCGGTCTCACACGCTACTCCTTCGTGGCGGCCGGGATTGCGGCCTGCTCGAAGGCCGCCGGTCCGGCTGGGGTGCGCCGGGGCGGCCGCGGACGGGGCCCCGCGATCTCTGTACGGGGATGCCCGTCGCGCCCTCATGGGGTCAGGGCTGCGACTGCCGAAAGAGTGACAGATTTGACCGGTGCATGCCAGGCCCGAAGAAGGTGGTGCCTCCCGGGGCACTGCCGTCGGCACCGCCCGCCGGCCAACGGGCGGCGGGCGGACGGGCGGACGGGCGTCGGGCGGACGTCAGGCGTCGGGCGGACGTCAGGCGTGGCGGACGGGCGTCGGGCGGTCAGGCGGCGCGCAGGGTCATGAAGACGGCCCGCAGCCGGGTGCCGTCCGGGCCCGGCCAGCCGGTCGCGACATGCCCGAGGGCGTCCCGCGGCGGCAGCGGCGGGTTCTCGGTGACGGGCGTGAGCACCCGGTGGACGTGCAGGACCGCGCCCCGGGGCACGGGGAGGCGGGTGCCGTCGCGGTCGTGGGCCGGCTCGGGCGTGAAGCCGGCCGGTACGAGCGGGGCACCGCCGTAGGAGCGGGTCACCTCGTGGTCGGGGGTGTCGGAGACGCTCTGGGCCATCGCCTGCGCCCTGCCCTCGATCAGCGCCAGCAACTCGGCGACCAGCACCGGGTCGTGGCAGCCGTCGTAGACCCAGCGCTTGCCCAGCACCCCGTGCTCCATCGTGCCGACGAGGGCGTGCTCGGCGCCCTCCAGCGGCGCCCCGCGGTAGGTGAGCGGCGCCAGGTAGGCCGTACGCTGCGGGGTCGACGTGTCGGTGGCCACCATGAACTCGATGCCGACCTCGCCCTCGGGGTCGTCCAGCCGGAACCCGCCGGACTTCTCCAGCACGGGCGCGTCCGGGCCGCCGCGGTACCAGGGGCGGGCGGGCAGCCAGTCGGTGAGCAGTTCGAGCTTGGTGGGCTTGAGGGTGGTGTGGTGGATGACGGCCATGCCGGTGGGTGCCTCCCGTGCTGCGGATGCGGACCCCGCTCAGCCTTCCACACCGTCTGGGCCGGTCAGCGCCTGGCTCAACTCCGCCCATCGATTCGGTGGTTCGCGTCGGCGCGGACCGGCGGCCGGACGCCGGGACCGGCCAGTAGGGGGTTGTCCCGGCGCCGGCAGGGGGCGTCAGCTCGTGTGGGTGCGCTCGAAGGCGAGGAACGCGGCCTCCTGACGCCATTCCAGGCGGGCCTTCGCGCTCTGGGTGAGCAGGTGGCGGCAGGCCGCGCCGCGCACGGGCAGGCCGGGGTGTTCCAAGCGGCAGGCCGCGACCCGCTGGTAGCCCCTGGCGGTCGGGTTGCCCTGCCACAGGCTCGCGCCGGGCAGGAAGCCGTACTCCAGGGAGGCGCGGGCCAGGTCCTTCAGCTCGGGGTAGCGCAGGCCGTAGGTGGCGGCCGCGTACTGGTACTCGTGGCTGATGTCGATCCGGGACACCCCGGGGTCGTCCGTGGCGAGGACGACCGGGACGCCGTAGCGGCGGTAGGTGGTGAAGGGGTGGTCGGCGCCCTTGACGCCGAGGATCTGGGCGTTGCTGGAGAAGGGCACCTCCACGGCCACCTCGCGGTCCGCCATGGTGCGGGCGGTGCGCCGCCAGCCGTCCTCGTGGACGAGGTCGACGCCGTGTCCGACCCGCTCGGTGCGGGCGACGTCCACGGCCTCCCTGATGTGGAACTTCAAGTCCTCGGGCTTGACCAGCCCGGGCCACAACTCCCCCGCGTGCAGCGTGACATGGGCCTTCGGGTACTGCGTGCGCAGGTAACCGACCATGCGCATCTGCAGACTGTAGTCGCGCAGGGAGCTGTCCCAGTCCTCGGGCTGGACGAGGTTGACGGCGACGAACCGCGGGTCGGCCTCGGCCAGCCGCATCCCGAGGGCGAGCTGGGTGAAGACCCGCTCCGGCGCACTGCTCCGGGACGCCTGGGAGATCCAGCGGACGGTGAGCCCGCAGCCGGGCCGGGCCTGCGGGGTGCCGCAGCGCCCGGTGGCGCGGAACTCGGCGTCGCCGTCGTCGGCCTCCTCGCGGGCCTCGGCGACCAGCTTGTCCAGCTTGCCGTCCGCGACCAGCCTGCGGTGCAGTGCGGCGAGGTCGTCGTCCCAGCCCACCTGGGCGGCGAGCTTCTTCGCGCCGTCGGAGGCGGGGGTGACCATCGTCTCCAGGTAGAACTGGTTGTCGCGTACGACGGTGTCGGCGGCCTCCGCGAGCAGCTTGCCCCGGTGCCGCCAGGTGACCTCGCCGAACTTGACGAAGGTGTCGAAGAAATGGTCGTGCCCGTTCTCGCCGGGCGGGAAGTCCTCCATGGACCAGGCGCGGATCAGCGCCTTGCGGAACGCGCGGTCGCTGCGCGCGTCGGCGGCCGGCCGGGTGCCCGGGCCGCAGGGCGGGGCGAGCGCGGTCAGCGTCGCGGTGTCGACGCACAGCCCGTCCTCGGCGGCCAGCTCGATCAGGTACTCCGTGGACACCGCCCCGGAGAGGTGGTTGTGCAGGTCTCCGCCCTTGGGGAGCTGCCGGAAGAACGCGCGCAGGGCCGCGGGCCGGTCGCGCAGGGAGCGGAGACGGGCGTCCGTACGCGCCTCCGCCTCCGTGACCGGCCGGGGCGGCGGCGCGGCGGGCCGGTGCTCGCGCTGCGCCGGCTGGGCGGCGGCGGGCAGGGCGGACAGCAGGGACAGAACACTGAGGGCGCCGAGCGCGGCGGGAACGGCCCGGCGGCGCACGGCACTTCGAGGTTGCAGACTCACAGGGGCATGATCACGGAAGGATCACGGCGGCGGCCCCTGATCGGGCGGATCCCGGCCGGAGAGCACCCGACCGGGTGACGCCCCGGCGCGCACCGCCGCTCCCCACTGCCGCCACGGCACCGCCAACTGCCCCGGCGCGGCCGCGAGTCCCGCCCCCCCCCAGCCCCGGCCACCGCCGAAAGCCCCCCTCACCGCCACGAGCCCCGGCACCGCCTCCGACGCCCATGCCCCCGGGCACCTCCGCTCCCGCCCGCACCGCTGACCCCGGACGCATGCGCGGCTGCTCTCCGGGTATCCGCCCTGCGACTTCGTGCATCGGCGACCATCAAGGAGGCGGAACGCATGCTCATGGCACACCCCGCGGTACTGCAGGACCTCATCGCCCAGTACGAGGCCCTCGTGCTGCTCGGGGCGGAGGAGAGCACGCCCCAGGCCCGGCAGCGGCTCGCGGACGTGTCGTACACGCTGTGCGTGGCCACCGGGACGCGGGATGTCGACATGGCGCTGATCGCCGCCCGCCACCGTCTCTCCGGGGCCCGTCCGGAGGACGACTCGCTGCTCCAGGCGTCCGGGGCGTGAACCCGCCCCACCCCGGCGGCAGTCAACCAGCACCCTCCCCCTGAACCCGTCGCTTCCCGCTTCTGGTCGGCGCGGCCTGCCGGACGGTATACAGGCCCCGTCGACCGCGCGAGGGCCGCGCGGGAGCAGGGGGAGGATGCATGGCGCACGACACGCGTCCGGCGGGCGGGGCGAGAGGCCGGCGGCGGACCGCCGTGCTCGGGGCGGCACTGGGCGGCTGCGCCCTCGTGGCCGCCGGCACGGCACCGGCCACGGCGCACCCCGGCGGCCCGGGCCGCACGACCGCCTATGTGGCGCTCGGCGACTCCTACACCTCGGGCCCCGGCATCCCGGCGCAGGTGGACGCCACCTGCGGACGCTCGGACCACAACTACCCCTCGCTCGTGGCCGCCCGGCGGCACATCCCCGCGTTCACGGACGTGAGCTGCGGCGGTGCCACGACCGCCGAGATGTGGCAGGCGCAGGGCACCAACCCGCCCCAGCTCGACGCCCTGGACCGGCACACGGACCTGGTGACGCTGCAGATCGGCGGCAACGACATCGGCTTCGGCACCATCATCGGCACCTGCGCCCGGCTCGCCGCCCAGGACCCGGCGGGCAACCCCTGCGAGCGCTCGTACCAGGCCTCCGGCCACGACGAGTTGACCCTCACCATCGCGCGGACCGCGCCGAAGGTCGACCGGGTGCTGCGCGCCGTGCGCGCGCGGGCGCCGCACGCCCGGGTGGTCGTGGTCGGCTACCCGGACCTGCTGCCCGACGACGGCAGCGGCTGCTTCCCGCAGGTCCCGTTCGCCCAGGGGGACTTCCCCTACCTGCGGGACACCGAGAAGCGGCTGAACCTGATGCTGCGGCTGGTGGCCGGCGTGAACCGGGCCGACTACGCGGACACCTACGGCCCCACGGTCGGCCACGACATGTGCAAGGCGCCCGCCGACCGCTGGATCGAGCCGCTGCGGCCGGCCGCGCCCACCGCCCCGGCGCATCCGAACGCCGCGGGGGAAGCCGCCATGGCGCAGGCGGTGCTGGACCGGCTGGACCGGGGCCGCGGACGGCACTGAGCCGCGGGCGGCCTCCACCCCGGAAGGCCGCCCTGCCGCACCCGCTCAGCCGCCGAGCGCCCCCAGCACCACCGCCTGGGCCTCCTCCTGCACCCGGGCGAGGTGGTCCGCGCCGAGGAAGGACTCGGCGTACACCTTGTACACGTCCTCGGTGCCCGAGGGCCGGGCGGCGAACCAGGCGTTCTCCGTGGTGACCTTGATGCCGCCGATCGCGGCGCCGTTGCCGGGCGCCTCGGTGAGGACGGCCGTGACCGCCTCCCCGGCCAGCGTGTCCGCAGTGACCTGGGCCGGCGACAACTTGCCGAGCAGCGCCTTCTGTTCGCGGGTCGCGGGAGCGTCGATGCGGGCGTAGGCGGGTGCGCCGAAGCGGGCGGTCAGCTCGGCGTAGTGCTCCGAGGGGGTCCTGTCGGTGACGGCGGTGATCTCGGAGGCGAGCAGGGCGAGGATGATGCCGTCCTTGTCGGTGGTCCACACCGAGCCGTCCCGGCGCAGGAAGGAGGCGCCGGCCGACTCCTCGCCGCCGAACCCGAGGTCGCCGCCGGCCAGTCCGTCCACGAACCACTTGAAGCCGACCGGCACCTCGACGAGCCGGCGGCCGAGGTCGGCGGCGACCCGGTCGATCATCGTGGAGGAGACGAGGGTCTTGCCGACGCCCGCGGCGGCCGGCCACTGCGCGCGGTGCCGGTAGAGGTAGGAGATGGCGACGGCGAGGTAGTGGTTGGGGTTCATCAGGCCCGCGTCCGGGGTGACGATGCCGTGCCGGTCGGCGTCGGCGTCGTTGCCGGTGGCGATGCGGAAGCGGTCGCGCTGCTCGATGAGGGAGGCCATCGCGTACGGCGAGGAGCAGTCCATGCGGATCTGGCCGTCCCAGTCCAGCGTCATGAACCGCCAGGTGGGATCGGTGTGCGGGTTGACCACCGTCAGGTCGATGCCGTGCTGTTCGGCGATCCGGCCCCAGTAGGCGACGGAGGCGCCGCCGAGCGGGTCGGCGCCGATCCGCACGCCGGACGCGCGGACGGCGTCCAGGTCCAGGACGCTGGGCAGGTCGGTGACGTACGTGCCGAGGAAGTCGTACCGCTGGGTGGTGTCCGCGGCGAGCGCGCGGGCGTACGGCAGCCGGCGGACGTCCTTGAGGCCGCCCGTGATGATCTGGTTGGCGCGGTCCTGGATCCAGGAGGTGGCGTCGGAGGCCGCCGGGCCGCCGCTCGGCGGGTTGTACTTGAAGCCGCCGTCGGCGGGCGGGTTGTGCGAGGGGGTGACGACCACGCCGTCGGCGAGGCCGGCGGTGCGGCCCCGGTTGTGGGTCAGGATCGCGTGGGAGACGGCGGGGGTGGGGGTGTAGCCGTCCGCGCTGTCGATGAGGACGGTCACCTCGTTGGCGGCGAACACCTCCAGCGCGGTGGCCTTCGCGGGCTCCGACAGGGCGTGGGTGTCGGCGCCCAGGAAGAGGGGGCCGTCGGTGCCCTGGGCGGCGCGGTACTCGCAGATGGCCTGGCTGGTGGCGGCGATGTGGTCCTCGTTGAAGGCGCTCGCCAGGGACGAACCGCGGTGCCCCGAGGTGCCGAACGCCACCCGCTGTCCCGGGTCGGCGGGGTCGGGGTGCAGCGTGTGGTACGCCGTGACCAGCCGGGCCACGTCGACAAGGTCCTCGGGACCGGCCGGCCGGCCGGCGCGCTCGTGCGCCATGAGTCCGTTCCTCCGCATCGGTGGGTCGTTCGCTCACCGCCCATCTTTCCTCGTCAGGGGCGCACCGTGCGAGTACGCCCCCACGGAGGTCAGCCGAGGTGGTAGCTGTCCCCGTACACCTTCCAGTCGAGCGGGGTGTCCAGGTCGAGGTTGCCCTCGCGCAGGAAGACCCGCTGTGCGGTGTCGACGCGGCTGGTGTCGCTGTGCGCCTCCTCCTGCTTCATGGCCCGGACCCGGGCGTCCAGGAAGGCGTCGAGGTAGGTCGTCTCGTCGCCGCCCCGGGCCGGCGGTTCGGCGCTGCGCAGGGCGCGCGCCCGGATGTTGCGGAAGCTGGTGGGGTCGTCGCCGTCGCCGTGCATGACGAGGGCGTCGTAGTAGATGAACTGGCCCAGGGCGCGCAGTCCGTCGGCCTTGCCCCGGGCGACGGCGGGGTTGAAGTAGACCCGGTCGCGTTCGTCGTTCTGCGCCTGCTGGAAGGCGGTGTCCTGGGCGGCCCTGCGCCAGTCCCCGGGGTAGTCCGGGTCGAGGCCGTCGTGCGAGTCGGTGCCGTCGACCCTGCGCAGGGCGGGCAGGTACGCGGCGAGGACGTTGCCGGGCTTGCGGTCGGTGTAGAGCTGGACGAGGTCGAGCATGTCGCCGGTGCCGGAGCAGAAGCCGATGATGCCGGCGGTGTAGCCGCGGCCGTCGCCTATGTCCTCGATGTACTTGTACTGGGCCTTCCAGTCGAGCGAGGAGTTCTCCGCGCTCGACACCAGCTTCATGGCGATCTCCTTCTTCGCCGGGTCGTCCAGGCCCGGCGCGGCGGCCGAGGCCGTACGGGCGCGGGAGACGCCGACCAGGACGCCGGCGGTGACGGCACCGAGCGCGGCGACGACGGCCCGGCGGGGAAGACGGTCTCTGTTCACCACAAAACTCCAAGGGGCAGTGGGGGGCGGGGAGTTGCTCACTGATAGGAAAGTTTCCTATCAGATGCGCGAGCCGGTAACCGGCCGGTGAGAAGTTCGTAGGATCGGACAAGCCCCCGGGGAGCCGGCGGCTCAGCCCCGCCGCGCCCGCTGCTGCTCCCGCTCCCGCTCCCGCTCCCGCTCCCGCTCCCGCTCCCGCTCCCGCTCCCGCTCCCGCTCCCGCTCCCGCTCCCGCTCCCGCGCGAAAGCGTACAGCTCGTTCGAGGTGCTGATGAGTTCGCGCTGCTCCTCACGCGAACCGACCATCGGCTGCGAGCCCTTGAGCGGGACCTGGGCACTCTCGGGCAGGAAGCGGACGGTGAGCAGGCCGATGGCGCCGGCCAGCATCAGGTAGTACGCGGGCATGAGGTCGTCGCCGGTGAGGCCGACCAGGGCGGCGGTGACCAGCGGGGTGGTGCCGCCGAACGCGGCGACGGCGAAGTTGAAACCGATGCCCATGGCCGCGTAGCGGACGGCGGTCGGGAACAGGGCGGGCAGGGTGGCCGCGCTGGGCGCGGCGAAGCAGGCCAGCAGCGTGGCCAGGAGCAGCACCCCGAGGATCGGCGGCCAGGTGCCGTGCGCCTTGATCAGCAGGAAGGCGGGCACGGCGAGCACGATCATCGCGGCGGCGGCGACGACGTAGAGCGGCCGCCGGCCCACCCGGTCGCTGAGCCGCCCGAGGAAGGTGATCAGCACGACGATCCACAGCATGCCGACGAGCACCAGCAGGTCCGCGGAGCCGCTGGAGCGGTGCAGGGTCTCGGTCTGATAGGTCGGCAGATAGCCGGTGACCATGTAGTTGGTGACGTTGTAGAGCAGCACCAGGCCCATGCAGACGAGCAGGGGCCGCCAGTGGTTCCTGACGATGTCCTTGAACTCACTGCCCGCCGAGTCCTGCGCCAGCGCCTTCTCGTGTTCGTCCAGTTGCTGCTGGAAGGCCGGGGACTCCTCCAGCTTCAGCCGCATGTACAGGCCGATCACGCCGAGCGGTCCGGCGATCAGGAACGGCACGCGCCAGCCCCAGGACAGCATCTGGTCGTCCGTCAGGGCCAGGTTCAGGGCGGTGACCAGGGCCGAGCCGAGGGCGTAGCCGGTGAAAGTGCCGAAGTCGAGCCAGCTGGAGAGGAATCCGCGCCGGCGGTCCGGGGAGTACTCGGCGACGAAGGTGGTGGCGCCGCCGTACTCGCCGCCGGTGGAGAAGCCCTGGACCATGCGGGCCAGCAGGAGCAGCACGGGCGCGGCGATGCCGATGGTGGCGTAGCCGGGGATGACGCCGATGGCGAAGGTGCCCGCCGCCATCATGATCATGGTGGTGGCGAGCACCTTCTGCCGGCCGATCCGGTCGCCGAGCGGCCCGAAGACCAGCCCGCCGAGGGGCCGTACGACGAAGGCGGCGGCGAAGGTCGCGAACGAGGAGATGACCTGGGCGGCCGGGGAGGCGCCCGGGAAGAACACCTTGCCGATGGTGGCGGCGAGGTAGCTGTAGACGCCGAAGTCGAACCACTCCATGCAGTTGCCGAGCGCGGAGGCGCCGACGGCGCGCCGGAGCAGCGGAGGCTCGACGACCTGGACGTCGTCGGCACGGAAGGCCCGCCGGTTGCTGCGCAGTCTGCGGGTCAGCTCCTCCCGGACCTGGCGCGGCAGCCGGGCCGCGGACCCCGGTGCCCGCCGCCTGCCGCGGGCCTGCTCTCCCCCACCGGACATCGCACCGCTCACGGGCGCCTCCTTCCCTCGCTCCGTAGATCACCGCCTGCCCCTGTGGCCGATTAAGAAACGGAACCGCTCAATCCCATCCGGGACGGCGGTTGGACTTGCGCGGCTCCGGCGAGCAGGGTGGACGGGCCCGTGCGCACACGCAGGGGCACCCCCTACAGCACCACTCGGAGAAGACCCGATGACGTACGTCGCGGACCCCGCTCGCTACGACGGCACCATGCGCTACCGGCGCACCGGCCGTTCCGGACTGGACCTCCCGCTCCTGTCCCTGGGCTACTGGCACAACTTCGGCGACGACCGCCCGTTCGAGACCCAGCGCGAGATCGCCCTGCGCGCCTTCGACCTCGGGATCACCCACCACGACCTGGCCAACAACTACGGCCCGCCCTACGGCGCGGCGGAGCTGAACTTCGGACGGCTGCTGAAGCGGGACCTGGCGCCGCACCGCGACGAGCTGGTGATCTCCACCAAGGCCGGCTGGGACATGTGGCCCGGCCCCTACGGGCAGGGCGGCGGCTCCCGCAAGTACCTGCTGGCCTCGCTGGACCAGTCGCTCAGCCGGATGGGCGTGGACTACGTCGACATCTTCTACTCCCACCGGCTGGACGCGAGCACGCCGCTGGAGGAGACCATGGGCGCGCTCGACACCGCCGTCCGCCAGGGCAAGGCGCTGTACGTCGGCATCTCCTCCTACGACGCCGAGCGCACCCGGCAGGCCGCCGCCATCCTGCGCGACCTCGGCACCCCGCTGCTGATCCACCAGCCGTCGTACAGCATGCTCAACCGCTGGATCGAGACCGACGGCCTGCTGGACGCGGCCCAGGAGGAGGGCTTCGGGGTCATCGGCTTCACGGCACTCGCCCAGGGCCTGCTCACCGGCCGCTACCTGGACGGCGTCCCGCAGGACTCGCGGGCGGCGCGGGGGACGTCCCTGGACGCCTCCTGGCTGACGGACGACCTGCGGGACCGGCTGCGCGCCCTGAACGGCATCGCGGCCCGGCGCGGGCAGACCCTGGCCCAGCTGGCGCTGGCCTGGGCGCTGCGGGACGAGCGGGTGACCTCACTGGTCATCGGCGCCTCCCGGGTCGAGCAGCTGGAGCAGAACGTCGCCGCGCTGGAGAACCTCGCGTTCAGCGAGGAGGAGCTGGCCGAGATCGACCGGTACGCGACCGACGGCGGCGTGGACCTCTGGCGGGACGCCCGGCTGGGGAAGCTCTGAGGAATGTGACCTGGGTCACAGACATAAGGGAAAAGTAGGACATAATGGGATTCATTCGGACACCGTTGTCATCCCTTTCCTCGTGACCCTCCCGCACCGCAAGGAGCCGCTCACCGCATGGCGTACGGAGCCCACCGCAGCCCCCTCCTGCCTCCCCATCCCGACCTGGGCCTCGCCCGCGACTGCGAGCAGTGCCTCGGCTGGGGAACCGTCGTGACCCGCGACGGGGACCACGAACTGTGCCACCTGTGCCAGCCCGACCCCGCCACCGACGAGGGCCCCGCGGCCTCCGACTCCTAGCAAGACACGGCGGTCACCCGCTCGTGACCGTCGTACCGTGGAGGAATGTCGCCACCCCTGCCGGGACCGCTGGCGGCGCTGGCGCCGCTGCTCGGCCACTACGGCTACTGGGCCGTGGGGGCCGTGGTCTTCGTGGAGGACTTCGGCGTCCCCGCGCCCGGCGAGACCATCCTCCTGGCGGCGGGGGTGTACGCGGGCGCGGGGCGGCTGAACGTGGTGGCCGTCGCGGTCGTCGCGTTCGTCGCGGCCGTCGCCGGGGACAACGTCGGCTACCTGATCGGCCGGGCCGGCGGTCGGGCCTTCGTGCACCGCTGGGGGCGGTACGTCCTCCTGACTCCGAAGCGGTTCGAGGCCGCCGAGGCGTTCTTCGCCCGGCACGGCGGCAAGATCGTCACGGTGGCCCGGTTCGTCGAGGGTCTGCGCCAGGCCAACGGCATCATCGCGGGCACGACCGGTATGCGCTGGCGCCGTTTCCTGGCCTTCAACGCCCTGGGCGCGGCCCTGTGGGTCGGCCTGTGGGCCACCCTGGCCTACCTGGCGGGCCACCACATCACCACGGTGTACGACGAGGTCAAGCGCTACCAGCTGTACGTCCTCCTCGCCGCCGCCGTCGCCGTCGCGGGCCTCGTCGTACGGCACGTCGTCCGCCGGCGCGGCGAGCGCTGATCTCCCGGCATCTGTTGCACGCCTGGGTGTTACCTACGGGTAATCCCAGATGGTTGGATGTGCGGCGCCACTCAGCCCCTTCATCGACAGGGAGATCCAGTGACGCCCTTCGCACCGCGCCGCGCGCTCGCCGCGGCCGTGCTCGCCCTCGCCCTGCCCGCCGCCGCGCTCGCCGCTCCGGCACCGGCATCCGCCGCCGAACCGGCGCCGGCACTGCGGGTCCTCACGTACAACGTCTTCCTCATGAGCAGGAACCTGTACCCCAACTGGGGCCAGGACCACCGGGCCGCGGAGATACCGAAGGCGTCCTTCTTCCAGGGCAACGACGTGGTGGTGCTGCAGGAGGCGTTCGACAACTCCGCGTCGGACGCCCTGAAGCGCGCGGCGGCGGACCGGTATCCCTACCAGACGCCGGTGGTGGGGCGCGGCCGGGACGGCTGGGACGCGACCGGCGGGGCCTACTCCGCCACCACGCCCGAGGACGGCGGGGTCACCGTGCTGAGCAAGTGGCCCGTCCTGCGCAAGGAGCAGTACGTCTACCGGGACGCCTGCGGCGCCGACTGGTGGTCGAACAAGGGCTTCGCGTACGTGGTGCTGGACGTCAACGGCACGAAGGTGCACGTCGTCGGCACGCACACGCAGTCCACGGACCCGGGGTGCGGCGCGGGCGAGGCGGCACGGACGAGGGCACTTCAGTTCCGGGCGATCGACGCCTTCCTCGACGCCAGGAACATCCCCGCGCACGAGGAGGTGCTGGTCGCCGGTGACCTGAACGTCGACTCGCGCAGCGCCGAGTACGCGAGCATGCTCGCCGACGCGGACCTGGCCGGGGCCGACGCGCGCACCGGGCACCCGTACTCCTTCGACACCCTGGAGAACTCCGTCGCCCACGACCGCTACCCGGACGATCCGCGCGAGGACCTGGACTACGTCCTCGCCCGTGCCGGCCACGCCCGGCCCGCCGGGTGGCGGGACGAGGTCGTCCAGGAGCGGTCGGCGCCCTGGACGGTGACGAGCTGGGGAACGTCGTACACGTACACGAACCTCTCGGACCACTACCCGCTGCGGGCCTTCGCGGAGTAGGCGGGTCCGCATTTCTGGTTTGGACGTCGGCCAAGCGGCAATCCGGATGTCGACCGAACACCACGTCGATGTGGGGATGTGACACGCGATGGCCGGCAACCAGAAGGCGAAGGCCAAGGCGGAGCAGGCCAAGGGCAAGGTCAAGGAGGCCGCGGCCCGCGCCGTCGGGAACGAGAGCAAAGAGGCCGAGGGCCGCTTGGAAGGCGCCCGCGGGGACGCCCGGCAGGCCAAGGAAAAGGCCAAGGACACCTTCAAGCACTGAGTGTGCCCCGATCCGGCTGTGCGACGGGTCCGGAGATCCAGCGGAAGCGGGTCTCCGGACCCGTCCCGCGTGTGTCCGCGGTTCCGCGCATCCGGAGGATTCCTCGCGGACGTCCCCTTGACCGGCGCGGCAGGGGGTAACCGAGCAGGGACGGCAATGACCCCCTGTGCGCAGGAAGGGCCCCAGACCCCAGAGGACAAGGGCGACGAGGTATGGACATCCCGCTCAGGACCCACGCGACGACGCAGGACCGCCCCGCGGCCCTGCGCTACAGCCGCACCTGGGGCACCGGCGTATCCAGCATCGGCGAGGCCAGAGACGCCGTCGCCGCCCTGCTGGCCCGGGCACGGCCGGTACCCGGGCGGCGGCCGCTGCAGGATGCCCAGCTCGTCGTCAGCGAACTGATCACCAACGCGGCCAAGCACGCGCCCGGCCCGTGCGCGCTCGGACTGGAGCTGCTGCCCGACGCCACCGCGCTGCGCATCACCGTCACGGACACCTCTCCGGAGCCACCGCGGCGGCGCCCTCCCGATCCCCGGCGGGTCGGCGGCCACGGCCTGCATCTCGTGGCGATGCTCTCCCGCGGCCTGGAGGTGACCTGGCTGTCCCACGGAAAGCGGGTCACCGCGACCGTGCCGCTCGATCCCGCGCCGGCCGGCTGACCCGGCCCCGTACCCCGTGCTCGCCGGCCGGGAGGGTCAGCCGGGTGCCCGCAGCAGCTTGGCCAGGGGTGTGCGCGGCGGGGCCGGGCGGGCCTCGCCGAACATGCTCGCCCAGTCCGGTGGTGTCTCGCCGTCCACCACGAACTCCAGCAGCAGCGGCCCGCGGCCGCTGAGCACGTCGGCCCAGACGGAGGCGACATGCCGCGGCCGGTCGCAGCGGACGGCGGGCAGCCCGGCGAGGCGCGCCCACTCGGCGTACGGCAGGGCGGGGACCTCGGCGGAGAGCGGGATCAGCGGATCGCCGGCCGCGGCCCGGCGCTGCCAGGTCAAGCGGTTGAGATCGCCGTTGTTGAGGACGCAGAACACCAGCGGGGGCAGCCCGGCCAGCCGGTCGAGATGGCGGCGGACGGTGATCAGTTCGTTCATGCCGCCGCCCTGGAGCGCACCGTCGCCTACGAGGGCGATCACCGGCCGGTCGGGGGCGGCGAACCGGGCGGCCACGGCGTAGGGGACGGCCGCGCCCGGCAGGCCGAGGTGGCCCGAGAGCAGGGAGCGCATGCCGCCCCGGAGCCGGAGGTGGCGGGTCCACCAGTCGAGGGCGGTGCCGGAGTCGGTGACGACCACGGCCCGGTCGGGCAGCCGTTCCGACAGCTCGGCGACGACCGACCGGGGGTTCACGGACGTACCGAAGTAGCGGTGGGCCCTGGTGACGCCCTCGGCCCGCCAGGCCCGTACCGTCTGCTCGACCCGGGTGCGCCGGCCGCCGTCGGTGACGCGGTGCAGGAGCGGGACGAGCGCGGTGAGGGCGGCCGTGACGTCGCCGGTCACCCGGACGGCCGGAACCCCGCTGTCCAGCGGGCAGTCTTCCGGGTCCGGGTCCACGGTGACGATCCGGCACCGGCCGGGGTCGGGCAGCAGGGCGGGGTCCAGGTCCTCGGCGCCGGCGAGCAGCAGCGTGTCGCACTCCCGCAGGAGGGCCGCGGCGGCCTCGCTGCCGAGCGGGCCCGCGACACCGGCCAGGTACGGCAGGTCGTCGGGCAGCACGTCCCGGGCCAGGGCCGTGGTGACGACGCCCGCGCCGAGCAGCCGGGCGACGCCGGTCACCGGGCCGGACGCCGGGCGGCCCGCGTTGCCCACGACGACGACGGTCTTCCCGGCGCCGTCGAGCACGTCGGCCGCACGGCGCACGTCCGCCTCGGCCGGCGGCGGTACCGGCGGAGGGTCGGGCCAGGTCCCGGGCAGCCCCGCGGGTGCCGGGGCGGCGAGGAGGCGGCGGGGCACGAGCAGGCTCGCCACTCCCCGGTCGGTGCGCGCGGCCCGTACCGCCCGGTGCAGGGCGTCGTCCATCAGCTCCGGCCCGGACACCTCCTCGCAGTACACGCAGACCTCCGCCAGATGGCGCACGCCCCGGCCGCCGTCGCGCCGTGCCGCCGGGTCCGCGCCCACGAGGGCCAGCAGCGGGGCGCGGTCGGCCGCCGCGTCGTACAGGCCGGCCAGCAGCCGCAGCAGGTCCGCGCCCGGCGGGGCGAGACAGCAGCCGGGGCGGCCGGTGAGCTTGGCCTCGGCGCAGGCCATGAGCGCGGCGGACTCCGCACCGCGCGCCTGCACGAACTCCGGTGCGTGCGCGCCGCCGTGAAGGGCGCGGACGAGCGGGTCCACGGCCAGTCCCGGCACCCCGTACACCCGTTCCACCCCGCCGTCCCGCAGCCGGGCAGCGACCGCCTCGGACACGTTCACCACGGCGACCTCCTCGCGCCCGGCAGTCAGTCGTCCGGGCCACCGGGTAGCCGCGCGCCACCCCGCGCAAACGGGCCCTCGCGGACCGGCCGGGCGTCCCGGGCGCGCGGACCGGGGCCGGCCGTGCCAGGCTCGAAGCGGAGCACCGGGAGTGAGGGACCCGTGACGGGCGGGAGGCGAGCACGCGGTGGCGGTGTCGGAGGAGCGGCGGTCGTCGCGGCGCGAGGGTCGCGGTGAACGCCTGGTGACGGCGCTGGACCAGCGGCTCCCGGTCGCCTCGGCGGGCCGCGAGTTCCTGCGCAAGTCCTTTCCCGACCACTGGTCGTTCCTGCTGGGCGAGCTGGCGCTGTACAGCCTGCTCGTGCTGGTGCTGACGGGTGTGTACCTGACGTTCTTCTTCCACCCGGACATGGCGGAGGCGCCGTACACCGGCTCGTACGCGCCGCTGCGCGGGACGATGACCACCGAGGCGTACGCGTCCGTCCTGGACATCAGTTTCGAGGTGCGCGGCGGCCTGCTGGTCCGGCAGCTGCACCACTGGGCGTCCCTGGTGTTCGTCGCGGCGATCGGCATCCATCTGCTGCGGATCTTCTTCACCGGGGCGTTCCGGCGGCCCCGGGAGGTCAACTGGACGGTCGGGGTGACCCTGTTCCTGCTGGCCCTGCTGGAGGGCTTCTGCGGCTACTCGCTCCCCGACGACCTGCTGTCCGGCACCGGTCTGCGCACCGCGCAGGGCATCGTGCTGTCGGTCCCGGTCGTCGGCACCTATCTGTCGTTCTTCCTCTTCGGCGGCGAGTTCCCGGGGCACGACATCATCCCCCGGCTGTACGTGGTGCACATCCTGCTGGTGCCCGGCCTGCTGCTGGCGCTCGTCGGGGTGCACCTGACGTACATCGTGGTGCACAAGCACACCCAGTGGCCGCGGCCCGGGCACACCAACCGGAACGCGATCGGCAAGCCGCTGGTCCCGCAGTACACGGCGAAGTCCGCGGGCCTGTTCCTCGTCCTGGCGGGCGTACTGACGCTGATGAGCGCGCTGTTCCAGATCAACCCGGTGTGGGCGTTCGGGCCGTATCGCGCCGACCAGGTGTCCCTGGACTCGCAGCCCGACTGGTACGTGGGCTATCTGGAGGGCGCGTTGCGGCTGATGCCGGCGGCGGAGACGGACGTCGCCGGGCACACGGTCGCCTGGGACGTGTTCCTGCCCGGCGTCGTGCTGCCCGCGGTGCTCTTCGGGATCCTCTACGGCTATCCGTTCCTCGAACGCTGGATCACCGGCCCCGGCCCGGAGCAGCACCTGTGCGACCGGCCGCGCAACCAGCCCACCCGGACCGCACTGGGCGCTGCGGCCGTCTCGGCGTACGGGGTGCTGCTGGTGTCCGGCGGGCAGGACGTGCTGGCCTATCTGTTCGGCCTGCCGGTGGAGCTGCTCACCCGCACCTTCCGCACCGCGCTGTTCGTGGTGCCGTTCCTGACCTACCACGCCACGAAACGGGCGTGCCTGGGCCTGCAGGCGGCCGACCGGCGCCGGCTGCTGGACGGGGAGACGACCGGCGAGGTGCGGCGCACGGCGGGCGGCGGCTACGAGGAGGCGTACACCCTGGTCTCCCGCGAGGAGGCCTACCGGGTACTCGTCCGTGACACGCCCCGGCCGCGGGCCGAGGGCACGGAGGCCTGGCGCTGGTTCCACCGGCACCGGCTGCGCAACGCCCTCAGCCGCTGGTACTTCGGCCGGAGCGTGGAGATGCCGGCCACCGCCTGGGAGCGGCGCCGGGTGGAGCACGTGCGGGCCGCGCCGGGCGAGGCGGCGCAGGAGGGCGACGGGTCATGAGCGAGGAGGACGGCATGAGCGACGGCGCCGGGGACCAGGGGAACGCGCTGTACGGCCCGCAGCCGGACGTGGCCGGTGCGTCGGGCTATCCGGACGCGCCGCCCCGGGTGGGCTTCTTCACCGACACCTCCGTGTGCATCGGCTGCAAGGCCTGCGAGGTGGCCTGCAAGGAGTGGAACGCGATCCCCGAGGACGGCCTGGCGCTGACCGGCATGTCCTACGACAACACGCAGGGCCTCGGCGCCGACAGCTGGCGGCACGTGGCCTTCGTGGAGCAGCAGGTGCCGTGCGGCGGGCAGGAACCGGCGGCCGCCCACGCCGGCGCCGAGGACGTCGACGTCTTCGCCGCCGCCGGGCAGATCTCCCCGGTCTCCCCCGACGGCCGGACCGAGCTGCGCTGGCTGATGGCCTCGGACGTGTGCAAGCACTGCACCCACGCGGCCTGCCTGGACGTGTGCCCCACGGGGTCGCTGTTCCGCACCGAGTACGGCACGGTCGTCGTCCAGGAGGACATCTGCAACGGCTGCGGCTACTGCGTCCCGGCCTGCCCGTACGGCGTCATCGACCGGCGCCGGGACGACGGCCGGGTGTGGAAGTGCACCCTGTGCTACGACCGGCTCGGCGTCGGCCTGGAGCCCGCCTGCGCCAAGTCCTGCCCGACGGACTCCATCCAGTTCGGCCCGCTGGAGGAGTTGCGGGAGCGGGCGCGGGCCCGGACGGCGCAGCTGCACGCGGCCGGGGTGACCGAGGCCCGCCTCTACGGCGAGAGCCCGGACGACGGGGTCGGCGGCGCCGGCGCGTTCTTCCTGCTGCTGGACGAGCCCGAGGTGTACGGCCTGCCCCCGGACCCGGTGGTCACCACCCGGGACCTGCCCGCCATGTGGCGGCAGGCGGCCCTGGCCGCCGTCTCGCTGGCCGCGCTCGCGGCCGGCGGCTTCGTGAGGAGGACGCGATGAGCGAGTCGGACGTGACCCGGGACGGCGTGCGGGGCGCGCGGCCGGGCCGGGAGGCGGTGACCGGCACGGACGCGGGACGCCGCCGGGGGCGGAGCGGCCGGGGGGAGCGGCCGGTGGTGCCGGACGCCGGGTTCTCCTCGTACTACGGCACCGCTGTGCTCAACAAGCCGCCGTGGAAGCCGCTGGACATCGCCGGATATCTGTTCCTCGGCGGGCTGGCCGGGGCGTCCTCGCTGCTGGCGGCCGGGGGGCAGCTGACCGGCCGGCCCGGGCTCGCGGCACCGGCGAAGCTGGGCGCGGCCGGGGCGATCTCGCTGTCGCTGGCGGCGCTCGTGCACGACCTGGGGCGGCCGGCCCGGTTTTTGAACATGCTCCGGGTGCTCAAGCCGACCTCCCCGATGAGCGTGGGCTCGTGGCTGCTGGCCGGGTACGCGCCGCTGACGCTGACCGCGGCGGCCACCGAGGTGGCGGGCCGGTACCGGCTGCTGGGCTCGGCCGCGACGGTGGCCTCCGCCGTCCTCGGGCCGGCCGTGGCGACGTACACCGCGGTGCTGCTGTCGGACACGGCGGTGCCCTCGTGGCACGAGGGGTACCGCGAACTGCCGTTCGTCTTCGCGGGCTCGGCCGCCACCGCGGCGTCCGGCCTGGCCCTGGCCGCCGCTCCGGCCGCCCAGGCGGGACCGGCCCGCCGGCTGGCCGTGCTCGGGGCCGCCCTGGAACTGGCCGCCTTCCGGGCGATGAAGCGGCGCATGGGCCTGGCCGCCGAGCCCTTCGAGCAGGGCCGGCCGCGTGTGCTGGTGCGCGCCGCGGAACTGCTGACGGCGGGCGGTGCGGCCCTCGCCCTGTGCCGCGGGCGGGACCGGCGCCTCGCTCTGGCCGCCGGGGCCGCGCTGCTCACCGGCTCGGCGGCGCTGCGCTTCGGCGTCTTCCATGCGGGGGTGGCCTCGGCCGAGGACCCGAAGTACACGGTCGTACCGCAGCGGGAACGGCTGTCGGGGGACGGCGGCTGACCTCAGCCCTCCGCGGCTCGGACCGCCTCCCGCTCCTCCCGGTCGACCCAGGACCAGGTGACCGCCGCCGCGGTGATGCCGACCGGCAGCATGCCGGTGATCATGGCGAGGCCGGCCGCCGCGTGGCCCGCGGCGACCACGCCCACGGCGGGCAGGTCCAGGAGCGGGGTGGCGAGGAACAGGTACAGACAGCGGCCGGCGTCGTCGAGGCGGTGCCGGGTGCGGGCGACGACCGGCAGCCAGAACAGTACGGCGGCGCACACGAGCAGCGGTTCCGTGACCGACGCCCCGCCGGGGGGCCGCAGTCCGGTGAGGTCGCCGAGGACCGCCCAGGCGTGTGCCAGGACGAGCAGGGGCAGGGCGACCGGCGCGGGGACGCTGATCCGCTCCCACAGCGGGGAGGACCGTACGGCCCGGACGGCGGCCGGGACCACGGCGGCGACCAGCAGCGCCGACCAGAGCATCGGTACCACGGACGGCTGTCCCGCGTGCTCCACGGCCCCCCTCACCTCTCGCGGGCCGTCGTGCCCCGCACCGCGAGGGCCGCCGCCACCGCCAGCAGGGGCACGGCGACGACCAGCAGCCAGCGGCCGTAGACGAAGCACAGCGTGACCAGCAGCAGGCCGGCCGCGGCGGGCGGCACCGCGCCCGCTCCCCGGTCCGGGACGCGGTAGCGGACGTGCTGGTCGGGAGCCGTGCGGGAGGACAACAGCACGGCCAGCGCGGCCAGTTCGAGGACGAAGACGGCTCCGCCCCACAGCCAGTACACCATCGGGGTCTCGCCGTAGACCGCGAGGACGGCGAGCAGGACGCCGTTGAGCAGCCCCCAGCCGGCGACCACCAAGGCGGACAGGTGCCGTCTCATGTCCGGCTCCTCCCCCGGCGTTCGAGGTCGAGCAGCGGGGCGAAGCCGGTGACGGGCGGGAGCGGGCGGTCGGCGGGGAAGTTGAGGCGCGGCGGCGGGGACGGCGCGGCCCACTCCAGGGTGTGCGCGCCCCAGGGGTCGTCACCGGCCGGCTCCGCGCGGCCGAGCCGGCGGCTGCGCAGGGTCCCCAGCACGTTCACCACGAAGACGGTCATCGCGGCGGCGAGGAAGGCCGCGCCGATGCTCGCGAGCAGGTTCAGCAGGCCGAAACCGTCGAAGGACGCGTAGCTCGCGACCCGGCGCGGCATGCCGAGGTAGCCGAGCGCGAACATCGGCAGGAACGTCAGGTTGGTGCCGGCGACCAGCAGCCAGAAGTGCAGGCGGCCCAGGCGTTCGTCGAGCAGGGCGCCGGTGACCTTCGGGAACCAGAAGTAGACCGCGGCGAAGAGACCGAAGGCGCTGCCCGCGAAGAGCACGTAGTGCAGGTGGGCGACGACGAAGTAGCTGTCGGTGACGTGGTAGTCGATCACCGGGGTGCCCACCATGATCCCGGTGAGGCCGCCGATCAGGAACTGCGGGACGAACGCGAGCGCGAACAGCATCGGGGTGCGCAGCCGCAGCCGGGCGCCGAGGATCGTGCCGAGCATGCCGAGGTACTCGACGCCGGCCGGGACGAGCAGGGCGATGGAGGTGAGGGAGTAGTAGTCGTTGGCCGCCTGCCCGGTGGCGAACATGTGGTGTCCCCACACGCTCATGGACAGGGCGGCGAACACCAGCAGCGACAGCACGGTGCCCCGGTAGCCGAAGAAGCGGCGGCCGGAGAACACGGCGAGCACCTCGGCGACGGCGGCGAGGTACGGGAAGAACATCACGTACACGACGGGGTGGCCGTAGAACCAGAAGAGGTGCTGGTAGCCGATGTTCCACACGTTGGACGCGAAGACCGAGGCGTCGGCGCGGCCCACGGCGAGCAGGGCGAGCGCCGCGAGCAGCGCCGGGAAGGCGCCGATCACCATCAGACAGGTGGCGGTCATCCCCCAGCAGAACACGGGCAGCCGCAGCATGGTCATGCCGCGGGTGCGCCGGCGCAGGACCGTCCACAGCACCGCCCAGCCCTGGAGGATGGTCCCGGTGACGGCGAGGAGCACGCCCGCGATCCACAGGTCGGTGCCGGAGCCCGGCGAGTGCTCGCTGTCGGCCATCGGCGGGTAGGAGAACCAGCCGCCGGCATGGGCGCCGTTCGGGGTGGCGAAGCCGGCCAGCAGGGTGAGCGAGCCCAGCGCGTAGAGCCAGTAGCCGAGGAGGGTCAGCCGGGGCAGGGCGATGCCGGGGGCGCCGATCTGCAGGGGCACCAGGTAGACGCCGAGGCCGAGCGCGAACGGCGTCATGACCAGGTAGATCATGCCGGAGCCGTGGACGGTGAAGAGCTGGTCGTAGACCGGTGCGGTGAGGAAGGTCTCCTCGGGCTGGGCGAGCTGGGCGCGCATCAGCAGCGCGAACACGCCCATCAGCAGCAGGAGCAGCAGGGAGGTGCCGGCGGTGAGCAGGCCGATGCGCTTGTGGTCGGTGGTGGCGACCCAGCCGAGCCAGCTGCCGGGCGGGACGGGCCGGCCGGCGTCGTCACGCTGTGCTTCGGCGGAGGGCGCGACCGTCATGCCGCGGCCGTCCCGCCGTGCGCCCAGCGGTCGTACTCCTCGGGCGGGACGGCCTTGATCCAGAAGTCCATCGTCCAGTGCCGCTGCCCGCAGAACTCCGCGCACCGGCCCCGCCAGCGGCCCGCCCGGTCCAGGGTGAGGGCGAAGGTGTTCACGTGGTGCGGGAAGGCGTCCATCTTGTAGCGCAGACCCGGCACCCAGAGGGAGTGGATGACGTCCCGTGAGGTGAGCCGGAGCTGCACGGTCCGGCCGGTCGGCACGACGAGGGTGGGGATGTCCGCGCCCCTGCACGTGCTGGTGACGTCGCGGTGCCGCGGGGGCTGGGGGTAGCGGAAGGTCCAGCACCACTGGAAGCCGGTGACGTCGACGCGCAGCGGCTCGGGGCCGGCCGCGGGGTGCTCCCGGTGGTTCTGCCAGGCGGTCCAGGCCACCAGGAAGACCGCGAAGGCGGCGAGGGCACCGACGTAATACGCCTCCAGGCGGGGGCGTTCGGGACGCTCTCCGGTTCCGGACCGGCGTCGCACCAGCGCTACGGCCAGCACCGCGAGTACGGCGAGGAACACGGCGCCGGCGACGACGGCCTCCAGGGTGAACACGGCGCCGAATACGTGACGCTGCCTCACCGCGCCGCCGCCTCCGCCCCGACGCCCCTGACCACCATGCGATCGCTCCCGTCACTCGCTCGGGACCGTGACCACCCGGACATTACGGGCACCCTGTCCGGTCCGTGCGCCGACACACCGTGGCGGCGGAGTCCCCGGAGATGCCGTGATCGTACGGATACGGGACAATCCGGGTACGGGAAGTCCGGCAGCGAGCGGGAGGAGCACCTCGTGGGCGTACGCACCTGGATCGGCTCCTGGCCGGTCTACCGGCAGCTCACCGGTACCGACCCGCTCGGCCGGGGCGCCGCCGCCAAGAGCGGCCGCAGCGCGCGCCTGACCCCGCGGGTGGCCACCGCCGACCGGGTGGTGAAGTCCGTCTGCCCGTACTGCGCGGTGGGCTGCGGCCAGAACGTGTACGTCCAGGACGGCCGGGTCACCCAGATCGAGGGCGACCCGGACTCCCCGATCTCACGCGGGCGGCTGTGCCCCAAGGGCGCGGCGAGCCTCCAGCTGACCACCGGCGACGCCCGCGAGCACCAGGTCCTCCACCGGCGTCCGCACGGCACCGAGTGGGAGCGGCTGGACCTGGACACGGCGATGGACATGATCGCCGACCGGGTGATCGAGGCCCGCCGGGCCGGCTGGCAGTGGGAGGTCGACGAGACCCGCACCCGCCGCACCCTGGGCATCGCGAGCCTGGGCGGAGCCACCCTCGACAACGAGGAGAACTACCTCCTCAAGAAACTGTTCACCGCGCTCGGCGCCATCCAGATCGAGAACCAGGCGCGCGTTTGACACTCCTCCACGGTTCCCGGTCTGGGAACCTCGTTCGGCCGCGGCGGCGCGACCACCTTCCAGCAGGACCTGCAGAACGCGGACTGTGTCGTCATCCAGGGCTCGAACATGGCCGAGTGCCATCCGGTCGGGTTCCAGTGGGTGATGGAGGCCAAGGCCCGCGGTGCGAAGGTGATCCACGTCGACCCCCGGTTCACCCGCACCAGCGCCCTCGCCGACCTGCACGTGCCGCTGCGCGCGGGCACGGACATCGCCTTCCTCGGCGGGATCGTCAACTACGTGCTCCAGCACGAGAAGTACTTCCGCGAGTACGTCGTGGCCTACAGCAACGCGCCGGTGATCCTGCGGGAGGACTTCCGGGACACCGAGGACCTGGCCGGCGTCTTCTCCGGCCTGGACGCCGGCAACCGCGGCTACGACAACGCCAGCTGGCAGTACGAGGGCACCGAGGTGCAGGCGGCCTCCGGCGAGCGTGACCAGGAGTACGAGGAGCGCACCCGCGGCGGCAGTTCGGTGAGCGAGGCGGCGCGCGGCGAGGCCCATGGCTCCGGCGGCGCGGCCATCGGCGAGGGCGAGCCGGAACGGGACGAGACGCTGTCCCACCCCCGCTGTGTGTTCCAGGTGCTGAGGCGGCACTACGCCCGCTACACGCCCGAACTGGTCGAGCAGGTCTGCGGGGTGCCGCAGGACCTCTTCCGCCGGGTGTGCGAGCTGGTCACGGAGAACTCCGGGCGCGACCGGACGACGGCCTTCGCCTACGCCGTCGGCTGGACGCAGCACACGGTGGGGGTGCAGAACATCCGGGCGGCCTCCGTCCTGCAGACCCTGCTCGGCAACATCGGCCGGCCCGGCGGCGGCATCCTCGCTCTGCGCGGGCACGCCTCCATCCAGGGCTCCACGGACATCCCGACCCTGTTCAACCTGCTGCCCGGCTACATCCCGATGCCGCACGCCCACCAGAACCAGGACCTGGACGCCTTCGTCACGGCCGAGGCCGCGCACAAGGGCTACTGGGGCAACATGCGCGCCTACCTGGTGAGTCTGCTCAAGGCGTACTGGGGCGACGCGGCGACGCCGGAGAACGACTTCTGCTTCGACTACCTGCCGCGGCTGACCGGCTCCCACTCGACGTACGAGACGACGATGGCCCAGCTGGACGGCGTCTGCAAGGGCTACTTCCTGCTCGGCGAGAACCCGGCCGTGGGCAACGCCGACTCCAAGCTGATGCGGCTCGGCATGGCCAACCTGGACTGGCTGGTCGTCCGCGACTTCTCCCTCATCGAGTCGGCGACCTGGTGGAAGGACGGCCCCGAGATCGAGACCGGTGAGCTGCGCACCGAGGACATCCGCACCGAGGTGTTCTTCCTGCCGGCCGCCGCGCACACCGAGAAGGACGGCAGCTTCACCAACACCCAACGGCTGCTCCAGTGGCACCACCAGGCGGTCGAGCCGCCCGGGGAGGCGCGCAGCGAGCTGTGGTTCGCCTACCACCTGGGCCGGATCATCCGGCGGAAGCTCGCCGGGTCGGGCGACGAGATGGACCGGCCGGTGCTCGACCTGGCCTGGGAGTACCCGACGAAGGGCCGGCACGCCGAACCGGACGCGGAGGCGGTCCTCGCCGAGATCAACGGCCGGGACGCCGAGGGCCGTCCGCTCTCCTCGTACGAGGAGCTGAGACCCGACGGCTCGACGGCCTGCGGCTGCTGGATCTACTGCGGGGTGTACGCCGACGGCGTCAACCAGGCGGCCCGCCGCAGGCCGGGCCGGGAGCAGGACTGGGTGGCGGCCGAGTGGGCGTGGGCCTGGCCCGCCAACCGGCGGATCCTGTACAACCGGGCCTCCGCCGACCCCGAGGGCAGGCCGTGGAGCGAGCGCAAGGCGCTGGTGTGGTGGGACCCGGAGAAGGGTGAGCAGGGCGAGTGGACCGGGCACGACGTGCCCGACTTCAAGAAGGACAAGGCTCCGGACCACGAGCCGCCCGAGGGCGCGACCGGGCCGGAGGCCCTGTCCGGTACGGACCCGTTCGTCATGCAGGCCGACGGCAAGGCCTGGCTGTACGTGCCGTCCGGGCTCACCGACGGTCCCCTGCCGGCGCACTACGAGCCGCAGGACTCCCCGTTCCCGAACCTGCTCTACGACCAGCAGCGCAACCCGGTACGGCAGTTGCTGCCGCCGCACCCGGACAACCGCTACCAGCCGAGCGGCGACGAGCCCGGCTCCCGGGTGTTCCCGTACGTGGCCACCACCTACCGGCTCACCGAGCACCACACGGCGGGCGGCATGTCCCGCTGGCAGCCGTACCTGGCGGAACTCCAGCCGGAGTTCTTCTGCGAGGTGTCCCCGGAGCTGGCCGCCGAGCGGGGCCTCGCGCACACCGGGTGGGCGACGATCGTCAGCGCGCGGGGCGTGGTCGAGGCGCGGGTCCTGGTCACCGACCGGATGGCCCCGCTGACCGTGCACGGGCGCACGCTGCACCAGGTGGGGCTGCCGTATCACTGGGGTCCGAACGGCTACAGCACCGGGGACGCGGCCAACGAGCTGCTGCATCTGTCCCTGGACCCGAACACGCACATCCAGGAGACGAAGGCGTTCGCCGTCGACATCCGCCCGGGCCGGCGGCCCCGGGGCCCGGCGGCGCCCGCGCTGGTGCGGGCGTACCGGATCCGGGCGGGCATCGACGAGCACACGGGAACCGAGCCGTGACGGCTCCTACCTGAGGATGATCGAGCAGGTCCCGCGCGGCACCAGCTCCCCCACCACCGGCGCCCCGGGCACCTCCCCGGCGACGAGCAGCCCGCCGGAGGTCTGCGCGTCGGCGAGCAGCAGCCGGGTGTCCGCGCCGGTGCTCCCGAAGTCGGTGTACGGCGTGACCCACTCCAGGTTGCGCCGGGTCCCGCCGCTGACGTACCCGTCCCGTACGGCCTCCCGGGCGCCCTCCAGGTACGGGACGGCGGTGGTGTCGACCACGGCGGTCACCCCGGAGGCGCGGGCCAGCTTGTGCAGATGGCCGAGGAGTCCGAAGCCGGTGACGTCGGTGGCGCACTCGGCGCCGGCGGCCAGCGCAGCCTCGGAGGCCTCCCGATTGAGGGCCGCCATCGTGGCGACGGCGTGCTCGAACCGCTCGCCGGTGGCCTTGTGCCGGTTGTTCAGCACGCCGGTGCCCAGCGGCTTGGTGAGGGACAGCGGCAGCCCGGGGCGGCCGGCGTCGTTGCGCAGCAGCCGCGCGGGATCGGCGATGCCGGTGACGGCCATGCCGTACTTCGGCTCGGGGTCGTCCACGCTGTGCCCGCCGCCGACATGGCAGCCCGCCTCGGTGGCGATGTCCAGTCCGCCGCGCAGCACCTCGCGGGCGAGGTCGAACGGCAGCCGGTCGCGCGGCCAGGCGAGCAGGTTGACGGCGAGCACGGGGCGCCCGCCCATGGCGTACACGTCGGACAGGGCGTTGGCGGCGGCGATCCGGCCCCAGTCGTAGGGGTCGTCCACGACCGGGGTGAAGAAGTCGGCCGTGCACACCACGGCGGTTCCCCGGTGCGTGACCACGGCCGCGTCGTCGCCGGTGGCGAGGCCGACGAGCAGCGGGGTGTCGCCGCCGGTGAGCGGCGGCGCGGTCAGCCCCGCGACCACCTCCTCCAGCTCGCCGGGCGGGATCTTGCAGGCGCAGCCGCCGCCGTGGGCGAACTGGGTGAGCCGTACGGGCGTCCGACGGGTCGGTGTCGATGTCATACCGGTGGTCTCCTGGGGCAGTAGCCTGACGGGCGGTGGAGGCGTGTGGGCGCCTGGTGGCCCTCCCGGTCTTCAAAACCGAGGTGCCCGAGGATCTCGGGCAGGCAGGTTCGATTCCTGTCCGCCTCCGTCCACCGCGTCCGGACGACAGCGCCGGTGCTGCTCGTCGACGCGCTCCGTGTGTCCCCGGGCGTCCAGGAACTCCAGCAGCGGTACGGCCACCCGGCGGGTGGTGTCGAGCGCGCGCCGGGCCTCGCTGAGGGTGAACGGCTGGGGCAGCGCGCGCAGGACGGCGGCGGCGTCGGCGTCCGCGCCGGGCAGCAGCACGATCCCGTCGGCGATCCGCAGCAGGGCCCCGGCGGCCGCCGCGGCCGCCAACGCCTTGCGGTCCAGCCCCAGTTCGGCGAGGCGTCCGGCCTCGGGGGCCCGGAACGGGGTGCGGACGAGGTCCCGGCGCAGGGCGTCCACGGCCGCGTGGACGGGTGCCGGCAGGGCGGGGCGGGGGCTGTCGGCGGGGTACAGCCGCCCCTGGCGGGCGTGGATCCGGGGCTGGGCCGCGGCCAGCGCGTCGACCAGGGCGCGGTCGGGCAGTGCGAGCCGCCGGCGGGCCGCCTCCGTGGGCAGGCCGGGGTCCAGCGGGTGGGCGCGGGCGTGTTCGGTGACCTGGCCGGCCAGCCGGTCCTTCAGGAGGCTCCAGTGTTCCGGGTCGGCGAGCCAGTCCCCGGCGACGGGCTCGGCGGCCGCCGGGACGCCCATCGCCCGCAGGTCGGCGCGGCGGACGAGCTTGCGGCGGCGCAGCTCGGCGGCGCCGTCCGGACGGCCGGTCATGGTGTCCAGCTCGGCCGCGCGCGCCCGGCCGGCGCCGCGCCGGGTCAGCCGGGGCGGCCGTACGTCGAGGATGGTGACCCCGCGGGGCGTGCGGGTGCCGCCGGGTTCGCGGAGCACCGCGCGGTCGCCGGCCCGCAGGGGCAGCGCCCGGCGGAGGGTGAGCCGGGCGGTGTCCCGGCCGAGCGGGCGGACGGTCACCGGCACGGCGGCCGTCCCGATGTGCAGGGTGACGCACCGGGGCAGGCCGGCCACCGGCTCCCCGGTGACCCGTACGTCGGCGACCTCGGTGCACAGCCAGCGGTCCGGGGTGAGCAGCACCTGGCCGCGACTCAGGGGGGTGTCTCCCTGACCGTGCACGTTGACGGCGACGCGGGCCACCGCGCCGACGGCCGTGCGCTCGTCGTGCAGGCTCTGCAGTCCGCGCACCCGCAGGACGGCCGGCCCGTCGGCCGTGACCAGCCGGTCGCCGACGCGCAGGGTGCCGGCACCGAGGGTGCCGGTCACCACGGTGCCGTGGCCCCGGACGGTGAACGCCCGGTCGAGCCACAGGCGTACGTCGGCGCCGGTGTCGGGCGCGGGCAACCCGGCCGCCAGCCGGGCCAGTTCGACGCGCAGATCGTCCAGTCCCGCGCCGGTGACCGCGCTGACCGCGACCTGGGGCACCGTGCCGAGGGAGGTTCCGGCCAGGCGCTCGACGGCGTCGGCGCGCACCGGTTCCGGGTCGGCGAGGTCGCTGCGGGTCACCGCGAGGACCGCGTGCCGGACGCCGAGCGCGTCGAGGACGGCCAGGTGCTCCTCGGACTGCGGCTGCCAGCCCTGGTCGGCGGCGACCACGAACAGCACGGCGGGCACGGGACCCACGCCGGCCAGCATGGTCGGCACGAACCGCTCGTGCCCGGGTACGTCCACGAAGGCGAGGTGGTCGTCGCCGAGGCGGGTCCACACGAAGCCCAGGTCCAGGGTGAGACCCCGGCGGCGCTCCTCCTCGTAGCGGTCGGGCTCCATGCCGGTGAGGGCGCGGACCAGCGCGGACTTGCCGTGGTCGACATGGCCGGCGGTGGCCAGGACCCTCATCGCGCCGGCCCTTCCGCCGTGGTCCGGGCCGTCCGCACGGCCGTGGCGAGCCGTTCGTCGTCCTCCGCGGGCACCGCCCGCAGGTCCAGCAGGCAGCGCCCCGCCTCCAGGCGTCCGACGACCGGGGCGGGGCCGGTGCGCAGCGCGGCGGCGTACGGCTCGGGCAGGGACAGCGCCGCGCTGGGCAGGGTGACGCCGGGTGCGCCCCCGCCGCCGACCGTGGCGGCGCTCTCGACGGCGGTCACGTCGATCCCGTCGGCGCCCAGCGCGGCGGCGAGCCGGTCGGCGCGGGCCCTGAGCCCGGCCGGGCCGGCGGTGAGGGCGAGGGCGGTCGGGGTGGGCGGGCCGGTGAGGGTGGCCTCCAGGGCGGCCAGGGTGAGCTTGTCGACGCGCAGGGCGCGGGCCAGCGGGTGCCGGGCGAGGGTGCGGACCAGGTCGTCCCGGCCGAGCAGCAGCCCGCACTGGGGTCCGCCGAGCAGTTTGTCGCCGCTCGCGGTGACGAGCGCCGCGCCGGCGCACAGCTGGGTGTCGGCGTCGGGTTCGGCGGGCAGGGCCGGATGCGGGGCGAGCAGCCCGGAGCCGATGTCGACGACGACCGGGACGCCGAGGCCGGTGAGGTCGGCGACCTCGGCCGACCGGGTGAATCCGGTGATCCGGAAGTTGGACGGGTGGACCTTCAGCACGAACCCGGTGTCCGGCCCGATCACGGCCGCGTAGTCGGCGGGGGTCGTGCGGTTGGTCGTACCGACCTCGCGGAGCCGGGCGCCGGTCGAGACCAGCAGGTCGGGCAGGCGGAATCCGTCGCCGATCTCCACCATCTCGCCCCGGCTGACCACGATCTCCTTCCCGGCCGCGAGGGCGGTGGCGGCCAGGACCAGGGCGGCGGCGCCGTTGTTGACGACGTGCGCGGCGCCGGCGGCCGGCACCCCGGCGTGCAGCGCGGCGAGCGCGGAGCGTCCCCGGCGGGCCCGTGCGCCGGTGGTCAGGTCGAGTTCGACGTCCGTGGGACCGGCCGCCTCCCGGACCGCCTGCCGGGCCGCGGCGGACAGCGGGGCCCGGCCGAGGTTGGTGTGGAGGAGCACCCCGGTGGCGTTGATCACCGGGCGCAGTCCGCTCGCGGTGCCGGGCAGCAGGTCCAGGGCGTGCTGCGGGACCTGCTCCGGTGGGATGCCGCCCGCGCGGGCCCGCTCCTGCGCCTGCCGTACGGCGGACTTCACCCGGTGGGCGCCGAGCCGGTCCGCGGCCGCGGCCAGGCGGGGGTCGCGCAGCAGGGTGTCGGTGCGCGGGATGCGGCGGCGACCGTCGGCCGGGTCCCGGCCGGCGGCCGGATCCGCGGGCCGGGGCGTGCTCCGCGTGGTGGCCTCGCCCGTCCTTCCTGGTACCGGCCGCTGCTCCATGCCGCCCCTGTCCCTCCCGGTCCGGCCCGTGACTCTCCCGGTCCGGCCGTGTGCCCGTGCCGGCTCGGCCCATCGTCCCCCAGTGCTCTCGGCGGCCCGGACGACACGCCGGGACTCACGTTGCGACGGCCACCGCCCGGGTACTCGGCGGCGCATGAAGGACCACGAGCGCAAGCGACAGGACGACAGCACGACGGAGGCCGGGCGGGCGGCACGCCGGCAGCGCGAGGCGGACCGCGAGCGCGCCTCCGCGGAGCCGTTCGACTACCCGTACCCGGAGCGCCGGGCGGGCGTCCGGGCCCGGCGTCACATCAGCGAGGCGGCGGCCGCCGCGGACACACCGCCGGGGATCCCCGGCGGGTACGGCACGACGGGCGGCGGCCAGCCCGGCGCCGTCGGCGCAGCCCACCCGCCGAACCGCGAGCGGCGCGGTACGGCGGCGGGGACGCCGGCGGCGGAGCCGGGCAGTGACGACGAGGGTCCGGTGAACCGGTCGGAGCGCTGACCGCGCGGGTCGAACCGCTCACGGGGCTCCGGTCGGCCGGGACCGGCCGTCGGCGTCGTCGGCGTCCGACTGCAGCCGGGGCGGCGGGGCCTCGCCCGCGGTGAGGTGTTCCAGCACCTCGACCAGCTCCTGGCAGGCCTGCTCCACCGAGCGCCGGGTGTTGCGCTGCTCGGTGATCACGGCGGACAGCAGCAGCGCGGTCAGGGCCATGGCTCCGTTGAACGCCTGGAGCTTCAGCATGACCTCGATCCGGCTCAGCTCGGCGAACGCGCCCACGCCGTCCGTGGCGGCGACGGTGGCCAGCACGGAGGTCAGCAGCGCGCAGAGCACGCTGCCCACCAGCTGGAAGCGCAGGGCCGCCCAGATGATGAGCGGGTAGACGAGGAAGAGCATGCTGAGCGAGCTGTAGACGGCGAGCGGTACGAGCACGCAGGCGACGACGGCCAGCGCGGTCGCCTCCTTCCAGCGGCGCAGGGGCAGCGGCCCGCGGGCGTCGTGCAGCAACAGCAGCAACGGGGTGACGATCAGGACGCCCATCGCGTCGCCGACCCACCAGGCGAGCCAGACGGGCCAGAAGCTGTGCGCGGGCAGGCTGTGGTTGAGGACGAGCAGGCCGACGCCGAGGGTCGCGCTGATCAGCATGGCGCCCAGCGCGGCCAGGAACACCAGGGCGAGGCCGTCGCGCAGCCGGCTCAGACCGGTGCGGAAGCCGGCCCGGCGCAGCAGCAGGGCCGCGCACACGGGTGCCGCGGTGTTGCCGACGAGGATGACGAGGACGTCGGGGCCGGGTGTGGTGAGGGACAGGACGGAGAACAAGGCGCCGAGCGTGATGCCGGGCCAGCAGCCCAGGCCGAGGATGAGCAGCGCGGCGACGGCGACGCCGGTCGGCGGCCAGATGGGGGTGACGGTGGCGCCCTCGACGGTCAGCTCGCGCAGCAGGCCGAGCCGGGCCGCCGCGTAGTAGCAGGCGGCGACGGCCAGGATCTGGACGGCGTAGCCGCCCGGCCTGCGCAACTCCTCGATACCCACCACAGCAGCCATCTCACACCGATGGGCGTCGGTCGGCGAGGCGAGGCGCGCCGCGGTCCGGCTCTCCGGCTGAATACGCGCCGGTTCAGGGCCCGCCGGGCCTGTCCAGGCCCACGACCAGGACGGCGGCGTCGTCCTCGTGTCCCACGCTCTCGGCGCCCTTGATCACGGCCGCGGCGAGCGCGCGGGCTTCCAGTCCGGCGACGGCGGCGATGCCGGCGAGCCGCACCACCTGGTCGAGGCCGTCCTCGATGTTCAGGGACGGCCCCTCCACGACCCCGTCGGTGAGCAGGACGAACACTCCGCCGGTGGTGAGCCGGTGCCGGGTGACCGGGAACTCGACGCCCTTCTCGATACCGAGCGGCGGTCCCCCCTCGTCGTCGACGACGCCGGACTTTCCGTCGGCCGTGGCCCAGACGAAGGGGATGTGACCGGCCCGGGCGCTCTCCAGCACTCCCGTGGCCGGGTCGAGCCGCATGAAGGTGCAGGTGGCGAACAGCTCGCTGCCCAGGGACAGCAGCAGGTCGTTGGTGCGGGCCAGGAGCTCGCCGGGCTCGCCGGTGACCGAGGCGAGCGCCCGCAGCCCGGCTCTGACCTGGCCCATGAAGGCCGCGGCCTCGATGTTGTGGCCCTGTACGTCACCGATGGACAGCCCGATCCGGCCGTCCGGCATCGCGAAGGCGTCGTACCAGTCGCCGCCCACGTTGAGACCGAGGTTGGCGGGGGTGTAGCGCACCGCCAGGTGCAGGCCGGGCGCGGTCGGCAGGTCCCGGGGGAGCATGCCGCGCTGCAGGGCGAGGGCCAGCTCGACCTGGGTGCGCTGCACCTCCGCGCGCTGACGCGCCTGGGCGGTGAGCGAACCGAGTCTGGCCAGCAGCTCGTCGCCTTCGTCCGTGGAGCGCTTGCGGGGCATCGATCACTTCCGGCGGGGCGGTGGCTCGTGACGGGCCGGTCGCCTGCGTTTCTGGCAAACGCCTAGATTTTACCGAAAGAGGATGATCTCACCCCCGGGGATGAACCGGGCCCCGGGCCCCGGGGACCGGGCCCCGTCCCTGTCCGGCGGTCACCGGACCTCGGAGTCGATGCCGGTGATCACCGCGGGCCCGAGCGGTGCCGTGCGCTCGTCCAGTCCCGCGTCCTGGAGCGCGGAGCCCGCGAGCCGGCGTGCCTCCTCCTCGGCGTGCCGGCCGGTGTCCGCCTCGACGGTCAGGCGCAGGGTGAAGGTGTTGTCCTCGTTGACGCTGAGCACGTCCAGGTCCTCGGCGCTGCCCATGCGGGTGCCGTGCGGGTCGGCGGGCTTGAGCGCCCGGGCCAGCCGGGTGCGGGTGTCGGCCTCGATCCCGGTGGTGAAGGTGCCGGGGACGCTGATCACGTAGGTCGTCATGAGACGGTCCTTTCCTCGGGCGTCCCCTCGACTACCCCGATTCGCGGGCTTCGCACAGCGGGCGAGGGGGCAGCGCCGTCACGCGTCCCCGTCGCCGTCCCCCGGACGGTGGACGTGACCGTGTCGGCTCCGGGGCCGGGCGGGGCGGGAGTGGGAGATTACCCGTGCGGTCTCGTCCGCTCCCGTTCCCTCCCGTCTCCGTTCACGAAGGACACGCCCATGCGTCTGTGCCGTCCGCTCGCCGCCGTACTCGGCGGTCTCGCCCTCGCTCTGACCACCACGGGTTCCGCGCTCGCCGCCGACGGCACGTTCGTGTGGGTCGGGCCCCAGGGCAAGGCGTACGCCATCGACAACCCGCCGGACAACAAGTGCTTCGACATGGGCCAGGAGGCGCGCTCGGCCCGCAACGGCACGAAGAAGCCGCTCGTCGTCTACGCACAGAAGAAGTGCAAGGGGACCGCGCTGCGGCTCGCGCCGGGCCGGTCGGCGCCCAGCGGCACCCGGTTCGCCAGCGTGATCTTCAACCCGCGCTGACCGCAGGGTGTGATGACGCGGGGGGGCGCGCGCCCCCCGTCGTGCTCCTCAGATCCACCCGTCGAGCGCGCCCATGAAGCCGTCGAAGTCGTCCCGGAACAGGGTGTGCCCGGCCCCTTCGACGGTCCGGACCTCGAAGCCCCGTCGCACCAGTTCCTCGGCCAGGCCGGGTCGCAGGAGGTCGCTCCTGCCGGCCAGCAGCACCAGCGAGGGCACCACCGGGCGCGCCGGTGTCCGGCTGACCGAGTAGACGGCCGGCAGGACGCCGGCCGTGGCGGGGTCCCAGTCGGCGAGCGTGGCCAGCTCGATGTCCACGTCCGTGTCGTCCCAGCGCGGGTTGAGGCTGCTGATCATTGCTCGGCCGGCGTTCTTGAAGACCGTGAAGTACGCCGACGCCTCGACCGCTCTGCGGCGCAGTTCCCAGGCCGGGTCGCAGTAGACGGCCCGCGCGGGTGCCAGCCGTTCGACGGCATCGGCCAGCGCCATCGCCCCGAGCGAGTGACCGATCGCCAACTCCGGCCGCTCGGGCAGGGTTTCGACGAGGTCGTCCGCCCAGGCCTCGGGGCTGTACTCGCCCCGCCCGCTCGCTCCGTGCCCGCGCAGGTCCACGCCGATGACCCGGTACCCCTTGTCCGCGAGGACGGGTGCGAGCCGGTGCCAGGTGCGGTGGTCGGACATGAGGCCATGGACGAGGACGGCGATCCGGTCGCCGCTCCCCCACTCGTGCGTGTACAGCATCATCGGCGGTGTCTCCCCCCGTTCCGGTCGGCTGATCATGTCACCGCGGCCGGTGCCGGATCCACTCACGGCGGTCGGCCGGTGTCCATCGTCGCGCGCGGAGCGCCGGAAAACCGGGTGGCACGCGCCCGTGTCCGCGCGTCGGCGTGCCGCACATGTCCGGCCCCGAGGCCGCCGGCCGCCGGCCGCCTCACGGCGCATGGAGTCTCACGCCTTCCCAGCGCACGTCCGAGTTCATGCCAGCCGGCCTGGCGCCGGACATCGCCCGGGACCTCGGGGTCTGCGTGCCGACGGGGACACTCAGCTCCGCCTCCGCCGCCGGCATGATCGCGGGGCGCCGCTGACCGCGTGGTCGCGGCCCTGGCCGACGCCGGTTTCCTGGCCGTCGTCCTGACGGCGACAACCGGCATGGTCGCACCGGATGCCGGGGGCCGGGCCACCGCCCTGGTCGGCGGCACCCCGCTCGCCTGTCGCGGGGCCGGACGGGCGCCGGCCGTGCCGGCGCTGTTCGGGGGCCGGTCCTGGACCTGCCTGCCTTCGCTGTTCGGTGCCGGTGCGTTCGCCGGGGTGACGGCGGCGGGCCGGCCGGCACACCACGGCGCGCGGCCGGTGCCGACGGCCACCGGAACCGCGCTGCTCGCAGGCTGAGCCGCCCTCACGCGGGGCGGCCGGCGGTGGCCTCGCCCTGCTGCCGGTCCTGGGCCTGCCGGTCTTCGGTGTCGGTTCGACGCGGTCACGCGGGTGCTGTACGAGGCGGTGGACCCGCCGTCGCCGGGGGTGCGTTCGCTACGTCGGCGCTGGACGTGGGCGCCGCGCTCGGTCCGGTGCTGGGCGGCGCCGCGCTCGACGGGGACTCGGCCACCGCTCTCCGGTGGGGGTCAGCGTGCCGCCGGCGGCCGTCGCGGGCCTGGTCGCCCGCGTCGGGGACACCGGCCGTGTGGGCAGGCGGTGGCTCACAGCGGGGAGTGGGCCACGGCCATCACATAGGCGCCGGACAGCAGGGAGACCAGGGCGAGGGCGCCGTACACCACGACCGCCGGGGACCGGCGCAGCCACCAGGTCCGGGCGAGTGCCTGTGCCATCGGGATGAGCAGCGGGAAGGCCGGCAGCAGGAAGCGCGGTTTGGAGGAGAAGGAGCCGGAGCCGCCGACGACGAGCAGGACGAGGACGCCGGAGAAGACCACCAGGGCCAGCGGGGCGCGCTCCAGGCACAGCAGTGTGAACAGCAGCAGGCCCGCCATGACGATCAGGAGGGCGGCCGGGTAGACGACGCCTCCGCCGTGCAGGAGCAGGGCCTTGAGGAAGCGGACCGAGCCGGCGCCGAAGTCGAAGCGGGAGTCCCAGGCGCTCTGGACCGTGAAGTAGCCGCCGAGGAGGTCTCCGGTACGGCTGCCCACCCACAGCACATAGCCCAGCCAGCCGAGCGGGGCCACCAGCGCGCCGGCCCACAGCCCCGCCGGAGCACGGCCGCGCTGCCGCAGCGCCTCGTACCCGGCGGCGAGGGAGACGGCCACCGCCACCGCGAAGCCGCTGGGCCGGGACAGGCCCGCGAGCGCGGCCAGGGTTCCGGCCCACAGCCAGCGCCCCCTCAGCACGCAGTACAGGGACCACGCGGCGAGCGCCGCGAACAGCGACTCCGTGTAGGCGATGGTGAGTTCGACCGAGTGCGGCAGGGCGGCCCACAGGGCGACCAGCGCGGTGGCGACACCCCGGCCGTACAGATGGTGGCCGACGAGGTAGACGCCGTACGCGGCCACGCACGCGGCCGTCCAGGCGACCAGAAGGGCGGACTGGCCGGGGGTGAGCGGCAGGGGGACGGTCAGCGCCCGGATGAGCGCGGGATAGAGGGGGAAGAACGCCCAGTCGGTCTGGACGGCTCCTTGCGGGGTGACCCAGATGAGGTGGCCGTAGCCGTGCGTGGCGATGTGCAGGTACCAGCGGGAGTCCCAGGAGTGGGCCAGGTTCCGGACCAGCGGATGCCCCCGGAGTTCGTTGGTGAGGACCACCGCGAGGATCCCGGCGAGCCGGATCCCCGCGAACAGGGCGAGGGCCGGCAGGAAGCCCCGGCCCGAGCCGGCCCCGGCCGGCCGTGGCAGCCGGGGGCGGCTCAGGGGGCCGGAGGGGGCGGCCGGCTCGGGCCGGGGCACGGAGGAGGTACTCACGGTCCTGACCTTGGGCGGGCCCGTGCGGAGGCGCAACGCGCGACCCGGGTTTCTTACGCGGTTCCACCCTGATTCAGGAACCGGTCGGGGCCGTCGACAGGCCCCCGAAAGGGTGTGGTTATCATATGAGCGCTGCCTAGCTCGAAAGTATGGATCTGTGACTGTCAACGACGACTCGTTCACCAACTGGAAGATCCGCGAGGAGATCGCGGAGTCGATGATCCCGCTCATCGGGAAGCTGCACCGCGAGCGGGACGTGACCGTCCTGCTGCACAGCCGCTCCCTGGTGAACAAGTCGGTGGTCAGCATCCTCAAGACGCACCGCTTCGCCCGGCAGATCGCCGGTGCCGAGCTGTCGGTCACCGAGACCATGCCGTTCCTCCAGGCTCTGACCGCCCTCGACCTCGGGCCGTCCCAGATCGACCTCGGCATGCTGGCCACCATGTACAAGGCCGACGAGCGCGGCCTGAGCGTGGAGGAGTTCACCGCCGAGGCGGTCGCCGGCGCGACGGGCGCCAACAAGATCGAGCGCCGGGAGCCGCGCGATGTCGTCCTCTACGGCTTCGGCCGCATCGGCCGCCTCGTCGCCCGCCTGCTGATCGAGAAGGCCGGCTCCGGCAACGGCCTGAGGCTGCGCGCCATCGTGGTGCGCGGCGGCGGCGCCCAGGACATCGTCAAGCGCGCCTCGCTGCTGCGCCGCGACTCCATCCACGGCCAGTTCCAGGGCACGATCACCGTGGACGAGGACAGCAGCACGATCGTCGCCAACGGCAACGCGATCAAGGTGATCTACGCCGACGACCCGTCGCACGTGGACTACACCGAGTACGGCATCCGGGACGCCATCCTCATCGACAACACCGGCAAGTGGCGCGACCGCGAGGGCCTGTCCAAGCACCTGCGCCCCGGCATCGAGAAGGTCGTCCTCACCGCGCCGGGCAAGGGCGACGTCCCGAACATCGTGCACGGCGTCAACCACGACACCATCAAGCCGGACGAGCAGATCCTGTCCTGCGCCTCCTGCACCACCAACGCCATCGTGCCGCCCCTGAAGGCGATGGACGACGAGTACGGTGTGCTGCGCGGCCACGTGGAGACCGTCCACTCGTTCACCAACGACCAGAACCTGCTGGACAACTACCACAAGTCCGAGCGCCGCGGCCGCAGCGCGCCGCTCAACATGGTCATCACCGAGACCGGTGCCGCCTCCGCCGTCGCCAAGGCGCTGCCCGACCTCAAGGCGAAGATCAGCGGCAGTTCGATCCGCGTCCCGGTGCCGGACGTCTCGATCGCGATCCTCAACCTCCAGCTGGCCCGCGAGGCCACCCGCGAAGAGGTCCACGACTACCTCCGCGAGGTCTCGCTGACCTCCCCGCTGAAGCGCCAGATCGACTTCATCACGGCGCCCGACGCGGTCTCCAGCGACTTCATCGGCTCGCGCCACGCCTCGATCGTGGACGCCGGCGCCCTGAAGGTCGACGGCGACAACGCGATCCTCTACCTCTGGTACGACAACGAGTTCGGCTACTCCTGCCAGGTCGTCCGCGTCGTCCAGCACGTCTCGGGCGTGGAGTACCCGACGTACCCGGCGACGGCGGTCTGATCCGCCCCGCACCGAGGACGCGTACGGCCGCCGACCGGGTTTTCCGGTCGGCGGCCGTCGTCATGGGCGCGCGTGCGGTCAGGCCGCGGCCGGCCTGCTGCACGCGCCCGTGGCGCACGCCGTGAGCCACTGGTCGAAGTCGGCGTCGTAGCGGGTGCCGATGCCGTCGTGGTAGACGGCGTATCCGCCGGCGTAGTCACCGACGCGGAAGCGGGCGAGCATGCGCTGGATGTCGTCGGGGTGCCGCTCGACCATGTAGCGCGCGGCGAGGTAGCCCCACGGGTAGGTGCGGGTCACGTCGCTGTTGTCGTAGGTGTTCTCGAACAGGGTGCTGAGCTTGTACGTGTGCTTGCCGGCCTCCTGGATCGCCTGGTCGTCGGCGAGGCCGCGGTAGCTGTAGGAGACGTACTCGGCGATGCCCTCGATCCACCACACGTCCGGCACGGAGATCTGCCGGGCGAAGTCGCCCGACATGTCGTCGCGGGCGTCCAGGAAGTGCGTGTACTCGTGGTTGAGGTTCCAGATCCGGGCCGGGAAGCCGTCGTCGTAGTTCTTCTGGTACATGATCGACATCGGCTGGTTGGCGGGGTCCGACGGGTCGCCGCCCAGCGTCATGCCGCCGTTGTCGGTGCTGATGCCGTACATCGCGCCGGCGTACGTCTGGTAGTCGGCCCGGCTGGTGAACACCACCAGGCGGAGTGTGGAGGCGTACTGGCCGGGTATCGCGCCGTCGGCCCGCACGACCGAGCGGAAGTAGGCGTCCTGGCGGAGCACGCTGGCGCAGGCGGTGTCGAGGTCGGCGGCGGTGAGCGCCTGGGCGCGGACGGTGACGTTCGCGTCGCAGTGGTGCGTGACGGGCAGGACGGCCTGGTCGAGCTTCTCCGGCAGGTCGCAGACGTCGTAGTAGGCGCAGTCGGCCTTGTCGTAGGCGGCGGCCTGCGTGGCCACCGCCACCCACAGCGCGGCCGTCGGACCGGTGATCCCGGTCCGGTCCAGCAGGTCCTTGGCCAACGGCCGTACGTCGTCCCGCAGTCCGGGGTGCTCGGTGTAGCGGGCGAGGTTCATCCCGGCGTTGGAGTCCAGGAAGGCCAGGTCGGTGCCGAGCTGGTCGGTGTTGGCCAGCGCGAAGTCGTAGAGGGTGTCGACGATGCGCGGGTCGGCCTCGACCGCCCGTACGTACCGCGGGTTCCAGTTGCCGCGCCACAGCGGTGTGTAGACGTCGTTGACGGCCCTGATCATGCTGTCGATCGCGTCGTACGAGCTGTCGTAGTCGTTCAGCAGCCGTCGGTAGACGTACAGGTAGCGGCCCTGCTGGTCGGCGCTGTCGGTGAGGATGACGGTCTCGCCGAGGATCTGGCCGTTGGCCGCGGTGACGTCACGGGAGTGGGCGCGGGCGAAGAAGGTGTCCATGCCGCTCGTGACAGCGGTGGTGAGGCGGGAGGTGTACGGGCCCACGTCCCCGGGGTGGTTGAACTGCACGTAGTAGCCGGCGCGCAGGAAGAGCACCAGTTGCAGCAGGCTGCCGGAGTTGTCGCCGCGGTACTGCCCGGCGGTGCGCGTGAACGCGTTCGCGACGGTCAGCATCTGGGCCTCGCGGAAGACGGCGCGCGCGTCGGTGCCGGTGACCGCGAAGAGGGTGTTGACGCAGTCCGCGGTGGCGGCCTTGACGTAGGAGACGAGGGCGGAGCCGGTACGGCTGCCGAAGTCGGCCGGGGTACAGGAGCCCGCCTGCACCGGGCGCGGTCCGGTCTGCCGGGTGAACGACGGTTGCATGGGCGGGAGTTGGACCGGGCTGAGCCGCTCGGCCTGGGTCGCGGGGCGCTCGGTCGCGGCGGTGGACGCGGCGGCGGGCGGGGGCACGGGGAGGTGCGGGCGGGGCGCGGCGGCCGGGGCGGTGTGCGGCCGGGGTGCGGCCAGCGCCGGGGTGGACAGCAGGCCGGCCAGGGTGACGCAGACGGCGGCGGCACCGGCGATGCGGCCGGCCGTGCCTCTCGGCGCGCGTCCGGGCAGCGCGAAGCGATAGCGCATCGGGATTCCTCCACGAAGGGATGCGCCTCTGTGGGGTGTTGAGGCGTGTGAGGCACTGTCTCAGCGCACCACCCCGACCAACAATGGCGTGTGACATAGCACATGGCACTGCCCGCTCATAACATCGCGGCGCACCCGTGACCCGCTCCTACGCCCCGGCGGCGCTCCAGGTGCGCGAGGCCCAGGTGCGCAGGTGCGGTGCCTGGGCGACGAGATCGCGGTACGCGCCCATGGCGGACTGCAGCACCGTCTCCACGACGTCGTCGGCGACGGTGTCGGGCCGCCAGGCCAGCACATAGCGGCACCACAGCGGGGAGCCCGCCAGCGGTTTGACCACGACGTGCGGGATCGGCCGCAGCGTCGGCTGCACCAGGGACACCCCGAGACCGTCGGCGATCATGCTCTGCAGCTGGGTCTGGTCGCCGAGCCACTCGTGGACGGTGACCGGCGTGAACCCGGCCGCCGCACAGGCGTCGTAGAACACTCCGGGCCAGCCGGCACCGTCGTCCGGGGTCACGAACCAGGCGTCCTCGGCGAGGTCGGCGAGCTGCACCTGGGTGCTCTGCCGGAGCCGGTGCCGGGCGGGGAGGGCGACGAAGGTGGGTTCGGTGACGATGCCGCGGTGCCGTACGGCCGTCGAGTGCCGTAGCTCCATGCCCGGGTAGTCGGCGGCGATGGCGGCGTCCACCGCGCCCTCCTCCAGCAGCTCCACGATCCGCGAGGACGCGTAGACGCTGGTGACCGAGAGGGTCAGCTCGGGCAGCCGGGCGCGGACGCGGGAGACCGTGCCGGACAGCATCGGCGAGTTGGTGGCGGCCACGCGCAGGGACCGGCGGGGGCGGGCGGATGCCGGGCGGTGCCCGATCGCGGCGGCCCGCACGAGGACGTCCCGGGCCTGCTCGACCACCTCGGCGCCGTACCGGGTCGGCCGGACCCCGCTCGGCCCGCGTTCGAAGAGCGGTTCGCCCAGATGGCGTTCGATGCGGCGGAGCTGGGTGCTCACGGCGGGCTGCGAGTAGCCCAGCTGCGCGGCGGCGCGGCCCACGCTGCCCGCGTCGGCGATCGCGCACAGCACCCGCAGGTGCCGCAGCTCCAGCTCCATCGGTCCGCTCCCGGCTTGTTCCCACGGCCGGCCCGGCGCCGTGCCCCCGCACCCCGTACGTGACCGCGCCCGCCGCCCGCGCCGGCCGTGGTCGGGGCCGGCCGACCGAAGCGTTCCATGGCCTCCTCCACGGCACAAGTCGCAGGTCCGCCAGGGTGCGGGCGGTCACATCACCTCACATCACCTGGTCACATCCCCCCGGTCGGCGCCCCGGGGGCTTCGGGCCTCAGCGGCGCCCCAGCATCTCGGCGACCCGGATGAACCCGTCCCCGCCGTGCCCGAGGCCGATCACGCGGCGGGCCATGCCCTCCACGGCCCGCATCACGCCCGCGTCGATGCCGTGCGACTCGGAGACCTCGACGACATGGGCCATGGTGGAGGCGGCCGAGGTGATCGGGTTGATCTCCCCGGAGTAGGTGCCGCTGTCGGCGTCCTCGGCGAACTGCTGGAAGAGCGGCGGCAGGATCGCGCCGATGCCCTGGGCGAAGGGCGCGAGTTCGCCGGCGGTGACGCCCTCCGCGCGGGCGATCGCCACGGCGTGCGCGTAGCCCGCCATCGCGGTCCAGAAGAGGTCGAGCAGCGCGATGTCGAAGGTGGCGGCACGCCCGGGGTCCTCCCCCAGATGGGTGTGTGTCCCGCCCAGTACCTCCAGCACCGGCCGGTGCTGTTCGAAGAGATCGCGCGGGCCGCTGTGCAGGAAGACCGCCTCCGGTGTGCCGATGCTGGGAGCCGGAGTCATGATCGCACCGTCCAGGTAACCGATGCCGTGCGCCTCCGCCCAGTCCGCGGTGTCCCGGGCGCGGTGCGGGGTGTCGGCGGTGAGGTTGACGACGGTACGGCCCTTCAGTGCGCGGGTGACGTCGTCGCGGCGCAGGATCGCGTCGGCGGCGTCGTAGTTCACCACGCAGAGGACGACCAACCGCGCTGCGGCGACGGCTTCTTCGGCCGTCTCCGCGGTCGCCGCGCCCTGCTCGGTCAGCTCCCGGTCCTTCCCGGGCGTGCGGTTCCAGACCGTGGTGGGTACGCCGGCGGCGAGGAAGGCGCCCGCCAGCGAGCGGCCCATCGGGCCGAGCCCGAGCACGGTGACGGCAGGAAGATCCAGAGACGTGGACATGTTGCAACTCCCGTAGGTGGTGGAGAAGTCGGCCGGACGGCCGGTGGAGAACAGAAGAGGGACGACGATGACGCGCAGCCGCGCCCAGGACCCGAACGTCTGCGGGGTGACCGCCGCGATCGCCGTGATCGACGGCAAGTGGAAGACGTCGCTGCTGTGGCTGCTGGAGTCCGGGCCGCACCGGCCCGGCGAACTGCGCCGCCGGCTGCCCGGGTTGAGCGAGAAGGTGCTGACCCAGGCGCTGCGCGAGATGACGGACGACGGCCTGGTGCACCGGGAGGTGCACGACGTGCTGCCGCCGAAGACCGTGTACTCGCTGACCGGGTTCGGCCGCGACCTGGCCGCGGCGCTGGATCCGGTGGCAGAGTGGGGCCACCGCCGTCTGGAGCGGCTCCGCGAGCGGGAAGCCGCGTCCTGACGCGCTGCCGCCGTCACCTCCCGTCCGTTCCCCGGCAGCCCCTGACCTCGGAAAACAGCCTCTCCCGGGCGGAGGGGAGCTGCCAAGTACCCACAAAAAAGTGGGTGTCCGGCTCCCCGCTCCGGTCCCCCCGGCGGCGTGGCCGTCACCGGCCGGGGCCTCGCGCTCACCCTCCCGCCGCACTCCTTCGTCACCGTCCAGGCCCCCATGTCCCTGCCGGACTGAGAGGACACCGACCGTGGACCGCCCCCTCCCCGCCCGCCACCTGCGTCCGCCGATGGGCTGGAACAGCTGGGACTGCTACGGCCCTACCGTCACCGAGCAGGAGGTGCTCGCCAACGCGGAGTTCATGCGGGACCACCTGCTCGCGCACGGCTGGGACACCGTGGTGGTGGACATCCAGTGGTACGAGCCGACGGCCCGCGCCCACGGCTACAACCCGGACGCGCCCCTGGTCCTGGACGCGTACGGCCGCCAGCTCCCGGCACCGAACCGGTTCCCCTCCGCCGCCGGCGGGGCGGGCTTCGCCCCGCTGGCCCGCCGGGTCCACGACCTCGGGCTCCGCTTCGGCCTGCACATCATGCGGGGCGTCCCACGCCGGGCCGTCGCCGCCCGGCTGCCGGTGTACGGCACCGAGTTCACCGCCGACGAGATCGCCGACACCTCCTCGGTCTGCCCGTGGAACACCGACAACTACGGCCTGGACCACGACCATCCGGGCGCCCAGGCCTACTACGACTCCCAGGTGGCCCAGTTCGCCGCGTGGGGCGTGGACTTCGTCAAGGCCGACGACATGCTGTTCCCGTACCACGAGCGGGAGATCGCCGCCTACGCACGGGCGATCGAGCGCTGCGGGCGGCCGGTCGAGCTGAGCCTGTCCCCCGGCACCGACGTCTCCCTCGCCCGCCTGGACCACCTGCGCCAGCACGCCACCATGTGGCGCGTCTGCGACGACCTGTGGGACCGGTGGGCGGACGTCGAGGCGCAGTTCGCCCGGATGGCCCGGTGGGCCCCCTGGCAGGGCGAGGGCGGCTGGGCGGACGCCGACATGCTGCCCCTCGGCCGCATCGGCATCCGCGCCGAACGCGGCACCGACCGGCTGTGCTCCCTCACCCGGCCCGAACAGACCAGTCTGCTCACCTTGTGGCTGATCTCCCGATCGCCGCTGATGATGGGCGGGGACCTGCCCACCAGCCCGCCCGAGACCATCGGCCTCCTCACCAACGACGAGGCGCTGGCCGTGCTGTGGCACAGCACCGGCAACCGCGAGGTGCTCCGCGAGGACGGCCTCGTCCTGTGGACCGCCCGCGACACCGACGGCCGTACCCGCTACGCCGCCGTCTTCTCCCTCGCCGACGGACCACGCCGGTTCGAGGTGCCCCTCGGCTCAGTCGGCGCCCGCCCCGCCGACCGGATCCGCGAGCTGTGGACCCGTACCGACGCCCCGCACGACGGCCGGCACCTCACCGTCCGGCTGCCCGCCCACGGCGCCGCCCTCTATCGTCTCGCGGAGGAGGCGGAGGACGCGAAGGACAGCGGGCGGGAGTGAGTGTGGCGACGATCCAGGGCGTGGCGAAGGCGGCCGGTGTGTCGGCGATGACGATCTCCAACGTCCTCCCGTACTACGGCCGGCTGGCCGCCGCCATCATCACGGCGGCCGGACGGCAGGCCTGCGGGTGGGCGTCGAGCAGACCGGCGCCCGCCGCGAGGACGAGCTGGCGGCGCTCACCCTGTCCCGCAACCGGCTCTACGACGGACTGATCCTCAGCACCGTCGGCATGGGCCAGGCCGATGTCGAGGCCCTGGAGGTGGATCACCCGGTGGTGATCCAGGGTGATCGGGTTCGACAATGTCGACGAGAGCGCGTTCCTCGTGCCCTCGCTGTCCACGGTGGATCCGGACCACGACCTGACGGCCGAGCGGGCGGTGGCCCTGCTGGTCGCTCCACCGGACCTAATCGGTAATCCCATTTGCCTAAAGCCTTTAGGAAGTTTCATAATCGTTCGCGGCAGACGGGAGGAGCGAGGATGGCGCGTGCGGGTCTGACCACCGAGCGTCTGGTCCACGCCGGTGCGGAGCTGGCCGACGAGGTCGGCTTCGACCAGGTGACGGTGTCCGCGCTGGCCCGGCGGTTCGACGTCAAGGTGGCGAGCCTGTACTCGCACCTGAAGAACTCCCAGGACCTGAAGACGCGGATCGCGCTGCTCGCCCTGGAGGAGCTGGCCGACCGTGCCGCCGAGGCGCTGGCCGGCCGGTCCGGGAAGGACGCCCTCGCCGCCTTCGCGCACGTCTACCGGGACTACGCCCGCGCACACCCCGGCCGCTACACGGCGGCCCGGCACCCGCTGGACTCCGCGACGGCGGCCGGCAGCGCGGGAGTCCGGATCGCCCAGCTGACCCGGGCCATCCTGCGCGGCTACGACCTCGCCGAGCCGGACCAGACCCATGCGGTGCGCCTCCTCGGCAGCGTCTTCCACGGCTACGTGAGCCTGGAGGCGGCCGGCGGCTTCAGCCACAGCGCCCCCGACTCGCAGGAGTCGTGGGCCCGGATCCTGGACGCCCTCGACTCCCTGTTGCGCAACTGGCCCACCCAGCCCTGAACCCCTCTGAAGACGCAGGCAGACACGATGCACACCATCCCCCTCACCGCCGGCCTGATACGCGGCGCCCTCGATCTGGAGCGCACCGCGCACGGCCTGCTGCCGCACCGGCTGCCCGCCCGGGCCCGCGCCCAGTGCGCCGACCCGCAGCTGGCCCTGGCGGAGTCCCAGCCCTCCGGCGTACGGCTGGTCTTCCGCACCCGCGCCACCGCCGTCGAGCTGGACACCCTGCCGACCAAGCGGGTCTACCCCGGCGTACCGCCCCGACCCGACGGCGTCTACGACCTGCTCATCGACGGACGCCCGGCCGGCAGCGCCACCCTCGCCGAGGGCAGCACCCTCACCATCGACCTGGGCGCCGGCACCGCCGAGCACCGGCCCGGCCCGGTCGGCACCGTCCGCTTCACCGGACTGCCGGACATGGTCAAGGACGTGGAGATCTGGCTGCCGCACAACGAGACGACCGAACTCGTCGCACTGCGCACCGACGCGCCCGTGGAGCCCGTACCGGACCGGGGCCGCCGGGTGTGGCTGCACCACGGCAGTTCGATCAGCCACGGCTCCGACGCGGCGAGCCCCACCACCACCTGGCCGGCGCTCGCCGCGTCCCTGGGCTCGGTGGAGCTGATCAACCTCGGGCTCGGCGGCAGCGCGCTGCTCGACCCGTTCACCGCCCGCGCGCTGCGTGACACGCCCGCCGATCTGATCAGCGTCAAGCTCGGCATCAACGTGGTCAACACCGACCTGATGCGGCTGCGCGCCTTCGGCCCCGCCGTGCACGGGTTCCTCGACACCATCCGCGAGGGCCACCCCGACACCCCGCTGCTCGTCGTCTCGCCGGTTCTGTGTCCGATGCACGAGGAGACGCCCGGCCCGACCGCCATGGACCTGGAGGCCCTGGGCGAGGGCCGGGTGCGGTACCGGGCCACCGGGGATCCGGCGCAGCGGGCGACCGGGAAGCTCACCCTGGGGGTCGTCCGGGAGGAACTGGCCCGGATCGTGCGCGAACGGGCGGCCGAGGACCCGTGCCTGCACTTCCTGGACGGCCGGGAGCTGTACGGCGAGGCCGACGCCGCCGAGCTGCCGCTGCCCGACGGTCTCCACCCGGACGCCGCGGGCCATCGCCGGATCGGCGAGCGGTTCGCGGCGCTGGCGTTCGCCGCGGGCGGCCCCTTCGCCGGCCGCGCCGTCTGACCGGACGCCCCGGCGGCTCACACCAGGTGGGCGAAGACGACCAGGTTGTCGGTGTAGTCCCGCACCGTGTGGTCGTAGTCCCCGGCGCAGGTGATGAGCCGGACCTCGGGGCGCGAGGCGTCCGCGTACACCCGGGTGCTCGGGAAGTCGTCCTTGGCGAAGGTCTCGGTGTCGTCCACGACGAAGTCCGCCGTGCGCCCGTCGGCCCGCTCCACGGAGAACCGGTCGCCGGGCTCCAGATCGTCGAGGTTCGCGAAGACGGCCGGGGAGGTCACCGTGTCGACGTGCCCGGCGATGATCGCGGTGCCCTCCTCGCCGGGCGAGGCGCCGTCGGCGTACCAGCCGACGAGATTGGTGTCACCGGCGGGCGGCGGCTGCAACTGGCCCGAGGCGCCGATGGCGAGGGAGGTGAAGGAGGCGTCCACAGAGATCTTCGGGATGCGCAGGCGGGTCGGTTCCGACCGGGGCAGCGGCTCGCCGGACTGCCGCGGGTCGGCCGGTGCGGCGGTGCCGCCGCCGGAGGCCCGGGGCGCCTGCGGCGTGTCCTGTGGCGTGTGATGACCGCCGAACAGGCTGACGGCGAGGAAGACGGCCGCCACGCCCCACAGCGTCAGCCGCCCGCCACGGCCGGCACGCGGGGCGTCCGCCGCCGGTCCTGAGGGGGTCGAAGAGGAGGGATCTGCTGCCATCGGACACCACCTCACTCGGGCACGGCAGCACGGGGATCAGGGCGGGAAGGGGACGGCGCCGGTCCCGGCGTCCGGGGCGGTGCGGAGCGCAGGGGGCGCGGGCCGCCGACACGATGCGCGCGCCGACGGCGTCCGCAGCCCCTGTGGGACGCACCGGCCGTCAGGACGCCGGCTCGGCGGCCTTCCGGCGGCGCAGCGCGTACGCGCCGGCGGCGCCTACACCCAGTACGGCGAGTCCGCTCGCGGTGACACCGGGCGTGGCGAGCGCTCCGCCACCGGTGTGCATGCCACCGCGCGGCTTCTCGTGGTCGTCACCCCACTCGCTCTTGTCACCCTTGTCGCCCTTGCCGCCTCTCTCGCTCTTGTCCTCGCCGCTGTCGCGGTCCTTGTCCCGGTAGCTCTCCGGGTCGAAGCGGCTGTCGCCGCCCGAACCCCAGTCGTCGCTGCCCACCGCGGCGAGCGCTCCGCCACCCGTGTGCATTCCGCCGCGGGGCCCGTCGTGTTCCCCTCCGCCGCCGCGCTTGTTGCCGTAGTCCTTGTCGTGGTCGCTGTCCGATCCCTTGTCCTCACGGTCGGAGTCGCTGTCGTGCTCCTTGCTGTACGAGGAGTCGTCACGGCCGCCGTCGTGCTCGGCCGGCCCGGCGAACGCGGCGCCGGGCGTGGCGAAGGCCAGTGCGGCGGCGGCAGCCGCCGTCGCCAGGAGCATGCGGGCAGAGCGCATAGTGATGTCCTTCCGCCGGGACCGGGCAGCGGATACCTCATCAGCTCGGTGGACCCGGCCTCGACATGAACCACCGTCAGTGAGGCCTGTGTCTCCCACCATCCGAGCCGTCCAGCCGGGGCACCACGCCACCCGTCTGCCCCAGCGCGGCGGGCCCGGGACCCCTCGTCCGGGTCAATCCCCGAAGCGGCCGTACACCTGCCGGGGTGATCGCCCCAGCCCCTCTGTGACGAGGGCCACCTCTGCGCGGTGACCGCCGCCCTCTTGTTATGACCGCTGTCATAACGCAGGCTGGTGCCGACAGCACGGCAGGCCGACGTGGTGGGAGGAAGCAGTGGCGGACGGGATGGCACGGGCCCTGTGGGAGCGGTACGAACCGGTGCACGGGCTCGTGTACTTCGCGCCGGAGGCGCACCGGGCGGCGGACGGGCTCGGGCTGCGCGGGTTCTGGATGGGCTACTTCGCGCTGCGGGCCGCCCCGCTCGGCGCGGTGCCCCCGTCCGTGGTGACGAGCTGCTTCTACGTCTTCCACCCCGCCCGGGTGGCACGGGCGCTGCCCGACGCCTGGGCGTACACCGCTCCGGCGGACGCGCTGGCGGCGCGCCAGGAGGCGATGGACGCGGCGATGACCCGGCTGTTCGGGGCGGACACCGTCGGCTCCGCCGACTTCGCGGAGGCCGCGGACCTCGCCTGGGAGGCCGCCGCCGCCGCGGACACCACGGGCAGGGTGCTGGGCGCCGCCAACCAGGCGACCGAGCGCCCGCAGCGGCCCGCCGCGCGCCTGTGGCAGGCCCTGACGACCCTGCGCGAGCACCGGGGCGACTCCCATGTGGCAGTGCTGGTGAGCCTGGGGATCGGGCCGGTCGAGGCCATGGTGCTCAAGGCGGCGGCCGGCGAGTCCGACGGGGCCTTCCTGCGCGAGACACGGAAGTGGCCGGAGGAGGACTGGGCGGCGGCCGTGGCGCGGTTGCGCGCGGACGGCCGGCTCGCGGCGGACGGCTCGCTCACGCCCGCGGGGGCGGCGCTGCGCGCGGAGGCCGAGGCGCTCACCGACGCGGCGGCCGAAGGGCCGTGGACCGCGCTGGGCGCCGAGCGGAGCGGACGGCTGGCCGCACTGCTGGAGCCGCTGGCCCGCACGGTCGAGGGGTCGGGTCTGCTGCCGGCCGGGAACCCGGTGGGGCTGACCCGGGGAACGCACCCCGGCGGCCGCTGAAGGAGGCCCGGCCCGGCGCCCCGCACAACGCTGAAGCCGGGACTGCCGCCCACCGGGAACCCCGTAGGACCGACCCGACGGCCACACCCCGACAGCCACCACAGCAGACCCCGGCCCAGCGACCCACCCAACGCAGAAGCCGGAATCGCCACCCACCGGGAACCCCAGAGACCCACCCGACGGACACACCCCGTACCGGCCCGGCGACCCGCACGGCGCAGGAGTCGGGACTGCCGCCGACCGGGAATCCCCCCCCCCCCCCGGGCCGGCCCGGGGAACGTGCCCCGGCGGCCGCTGGAGGAGGCTCCGGCCCGGCGTCCCCCGCCCGGGGTGCCGGGCCGGGGGCGTCGTACGGAGAGCGGGGGCCGGGGGCTACCAGGTCACCGGCAGCCGTTCGGGGATCCGCTTCATGAACCCGGTGCGCCACACCAGTTGGCCCGGCGGGACGGCGAGGGCGAGGTCCGGCAGCCGGTCGAGCAGGACCTCCAGGGCGATACGGGCGTGGGCGCGGCCGAGCGCGGTCGCGGGGCAGTAGTGGGCGCCGCCGCCGAAGGAGAGGTGGTCGGCGGTGTTGTCGCGGTGGACGTCGAAGCGGTGCGGGTCGGGGAACTTCTCCGGGTCGAGGTTGGCGCCCTCCACCAGGACCAGGACGAGGTCGCCCGCGCGGATGCCGACGTCGCCGAGCGTCACGTCCTCCAGGGCGAGGCGGGGCAGGGCGTCGCCGATGGAGAGGTTCACCCGCAGCAGTTCCTCGACGCCCGGGCCGATCAGGTCGGGGCGGTCCCGCAGCAGGTCGCGGGCGATGGGGTGGGTGAGCAGGTAGACCAGGGCCATGGTGAGGAAGCCGGAGGTGGAGATGACGCCGGCGCCGAACAGGGTGACGCCGACGGTGGCCAGCATCTCGTCGGTGAGGTGCGCGTAGTCGGGGTCGTCGCGCAGGGCGGCGAGTTCACCCATCAGGCCGTACGTCGCCGGGTCGTCGAGCAGGGCCGCCATCCGGGCGATGTCCCGGTCCCAGTTGAGCCGCGCGCCCGTGATCGGGCACGGGGAGTTCATGAAGGCGATGTCCAGGCTGCGCAGGAAGGCCGGGGCCTCGGTCTGCGGGATGCCGAGGATGCGGCAGTGCATGCCGGCCGAGTACGGCTCGCAGAACGCGCCGCGCAGGTCGGCCGTCGGCCCCTCGGCGACGATCAGGTCCACCAGGCGGTGGGCCTCGGTGCGCAGCCACTCGGTCAGCCCCGGCGTCTTCGGGTTGAGGGCCTTCATCACCGCGCGCCGCAGCCCCGCCCCGGTGATGTTGCCCATGTTGTTCACCACCTCCGGCGGGATGGTGAGGGCGTACTGCCGGGGCACGCCGGGCGCGGAGGTGTCCTTGAGGGAGAAACGGTCGTCCTTGAGCACCTGCGCGCACAGCTCGTACGAGGAGACCAGCCAGGCCTCGTCGCCGGCGATGGTCCGCACGCGCCGCACGGGGGTGGCGGAGCGCAGTTCCGCGACCTCGGGCGGCACCCGGGTACCGTCCCAGGAGAACGGGAAGCCGGGCAGGGCTGGGTGGTCGGTACGGGTGTCGGGGGCGGTGGTCATGCCGGGGTTCCTTCCAGGGCGGCGGGGGTGACGATGGCGTGGCCCTGGTTGCGGGAGGCACGCAGGCCGGCGCCCCGGGAGTACAACAGCTCGGCCATCGGCAGGAGTTGGTGGTAGCAGTTGAGGGAGGAGGGCACCTTGAGGATGGCCGGGGTGTCCAGGAACAGCGGGGCCTCGGCGCACACGTACTCCAGGCACACGGCGCGCTGCCGCTCGGTCGGTGTCTCGCCACGCGCTGCGAGGAAACGATTCACCAAGGCCTCGCAGACGGCTCGGAAGGCACCGTCGGAAGCCAGTCGCGCCTTCAGCTGCCGGTGGATCTCCTGGTAGTCGGGGTTGGTGCGGAACTCCGACATCGGATGCCAGTCCAGCCGGGCGCCGTCGGGATCGGCCGCCGACACCGCGTCACGGACCTTGGCCCGCACCCCGCGGAGGTTCTTCGTGGCCTTGCGGCGGGCCTCGTCGGGCGGGTAGCCGGATGCCTCGTACATCTCGGCGACGTACAGGTCGGTGTAGACGAAGTCGACCCGGTCGAAGTGGTCCAGCCCCCAGCGGGCGAGGTCGTGCAGGCGTCGGGCCGAGAAGTAGCTGTTGCCCGGGGACACACCGATCACGGCGTGCGCCCCCTCAGCGAGGATGACCTCGCAGTGGGAGGTGTACGGCTGGACTTCGAAGACGTCGGCCATCAGCACGGATGCTGTGGTCACGGGGGAAATCCTCCGCCGCGCGCTAGTCCCTGCGGGGCCCTGTGCCCCCGGTGTGGCGACGCGGCGGGATCACGCTAGCGGTACGAGATCACCACGGGTAGTTACCGCCGGGGTTTGGCTGAAAACAGTCGTACCAACCGTTGAAGTACCCGGCGAGCGGCCTTGATTGCGGGTCGTACTCTGGGGCCGTGGTCAAACGGGACGAGGATCCAGGGCAGGTGGCGGCCCGGCTCACCGGGCGCCCGGCCGGCGGGGCCCGGCGGGCGTCGGGCTCGCCCGCCGAGGTACTGCTGGACGGCGGGACACCGGTGATGGTCAAGCGCGGTGACGGTCCGGGGGCGGTGCGCGCCGAGGTGGCGGGGCTGCGCTGGCTGGCCGCCGCGGGTGCGGTGAGGGTGCCGGCGGTGCTCGGGCACGACGAGCACTGGATGGTGACCGAACGGGTGCCGACCGGGTCCCCCGACCCCGCGGCGGCGACGCGTTTCGGCCAGGCTCTCGCCGCACTGCACGCGGCCGGCGCACCCCACTTCGGGGCGCCGCCGCCCGACGGCCCGCAGGACGCCTACATCGGCCTCGCCCCCATGCGGAACACACCGGGCACCGACTGGCCCGGCTGGTACGCCGAGCACCGCGTCCTGCCCTATGTGCGCGGCGCGGTCGACCGCGGCACGCTGCTGCCCGGCGAGGCGGAGGTGTTCGAGCGGGTCTGCGCCCGGCTGCCGGAGCTGGCGGGTCCGGCCGAGCCGCCCGCCCGGCTGCACGGCGACCTGTGGAACGGCAACGTGCTGTGGGGCGCCGACGGTGAGGTCCGTCTCATCGACCCGGCCGCGCACGGCGGGCACCGGGAGACCGACCTGGCGATGCTCCAGCTGTTCGGCTGCCCCCACCTGGACCGGGTGCTCGCCGGCTACCGGGAGGCGGCACCACTGGCCGACGGCTGGCGGGACCGGGTCGGAATACACCAGCTCTTCCCGCTGCTGGTGCACGCGGTGCTGTTCGGCCGGGGGTACGCGGAACAGGCGCTGGCGGCTGCGCGCAGCGCGCTCGCCCGATGACCCCGGAAGCAACCCCTCCGGCCGTGCTCACTCAGCGTAAGGAAACCAATCACCCGTTCGACTCGTATAAGGACGTGAAAGCCTAATCAGGGAGAGACCATGCAACCGTTCACCCTCAACTACGCGCGGCCCGCAGTGCAGTTGGAGGTCACCGCTCCGTACGCGTACGACTCCGGACTGCAGTTGAACGTCCTCCCGGACGGGCGGATCGCCGCCACCGACCACGCGACCCTGAGAGCCCTCGGAACCACGACGTCGACCGCCGGTTCCAAGACGCACTTCGACGACTGAACCGCGGACGTCGAGAGATGACCGTGCTCATCCTGACCAGTGAAGAGGACGTGACGGCGGACATGGTGGTCCTCCGGCTGGGCGAGGCCGGGGTGCCCGTCGTCCGGCTCGATCCCGCCGATCTGACCAACGGGGTGGCGCTGTCGGGCGAGTACGTACACGGCGCCCGCCATGGACATCTGTCCGTCGGCGGGCGCCTGGTGAGCATGAACGGCCTGCGCTCCGTCTGGGTGCGCAGGCCGGGAGCCCCGGCCGCCCGCGCCGCCCAGCCGTCCGCCTGGCTGACCGAGGAGTCGTCGCAGGCGCTGTACGGCATGCTGCGGTGCAGCGACGCCCGCTGGATGAACCATCCGGACGCCGCGCGCCGGGCCCGGCACAAGCCCTGGCAGCTGCATCTGGCCCAGCGCAGCGGCCTCCCGGTGCCGGCCACCCTCATCACGACGTTCCCGCAGGCGGCGCGGGAGTTCGCGGAACGCTTCCCTGACCTGGTGGTCAAACCGGTCTCCGGGGCGCATCCGCAGGAGCCGCCCCGGGCGGTGCCGACCAGCCGGGTGGCACCGGACGCCGACTTCACCGCGGTGGCCTTCGGCCCGACCCTGCTGCAACGGCGGATCGCCAAACGCGCCGACATCCGGCTGACCGTCGTCGGCGACACGCTGCTGGCCGCGCGCAAACCCGCCGACCCGGACGCCCATCCGGACGACGTGGACGTCCGGTTCGCCCCGTCGGTCTCCCCCTGGCTGCCCGCGGACGTGCCGCCGCGTGTCGCCGAGGGCGTCCTGCGTTACATGGCCGGCGCGGAACTGGCGTACGGCGCCTTCGACTTCGCGGAGGACGCCGACGGGATCTGGTGGTTCCTTGAGTGCAACCAGTCCGGTCAGTTCGGCTTCGTGGAGATGGACACCGGCCAGCCGATCGCCGCCACCATCGCCAACTGGCTCGCCGGGCGGGGGGATGCGGGCCGCAGGTGTGCGGAGGGCGACCGGAGCGCAGCATCTTGAGGGTGCGGGGATCGGCTCGGAGAAGGGAACGCGACATGCGCATCGGACTGCTGGGAACGGGCCCCTGGGCACGGGCGGCGTACGCACCCGCCCTCGCCGGGCACACCGGCCTGGAGTTCGCGGGGGTGTGGGGGCGCCGGCCGGGGGCGGCCACCGAGCTGGCGGAGCAGTACGGCGTCGCCGCGTACGCCGACGTGGACGCGCTGCTGGCCGACGTGGACGCGGTGGCGGTGGCCCTGCCCCCGTCCGTGCAGGCCGGGATGGCGGTGCGGGCGGCCCGGGCGGGCCGGCATCTGCTGCTGGACAAGCCGCTGGCGGTGTCGGTCGAGGACGGGCGGGCCGTCGCGGAGGCGGTGGAGCGGGCCGGGGTGGCGTCGGTGGTGTTCTTCACCGCCCGCTTCCAGAAGGAGCCGGACGCCTGGATCGAGGAGCAGGCCGCCGTGGCGGGCTGGTTCACGGCGCGGGCCCAGTGGCTGGGGGCGGTGTTCACCACCGACAGCCCGTTCGCCGGCTCGCCGTGGCGGCGGGAGAAGGGCGCGCTGTGGGACGTCGGCCCGCACGCCCTGTCGGTACTGCTCCCGGTGCTCGGCGACGTACGGCACGTCGTCGCGGCGGCACACGGTCCGGCGGACACCGTGCACCTGGTGCTCGACCACGCAACCGGCGCGTCGAGCACCCTCACGCTCAGCCTGACGGCCCCGCCGGCGGCGGCCGGGGCCGATGTGGAGCTGCGCGGCGAGGCGGGCGTGACGGTCCTGCCGGGCAGCTCCGAGGGAGCGGTCCCCGCGCTCACCCGGGCCGCGGACGCGCTGGCGCGGGCCGCCCGCACGGGCCGCCCGCACTCCTGCGACGCCGGGTTCGGCCTCCGGGTCACCGAGATCCTGGCCGCGGCGGAGTCCCGGCTGGCGAGCGGGACGGACTAGGAACCAGACGGCCGGGGGGGGGGGGGGGGGGGGGGAGAGCCAGCAGCACAGGCACCACCACCACAAACCAAACCCCCGCCAGACAGACGCAGAGGGAGCTCTTATACAGAGGTATAGAGAGACC
>NZ_JBVHVI010000006.1:244017-258406 GCF_055564915.1 Streptomyces sp. NPDC028928 | reverse complement strand
TTTCTCCTCTCTGTCCCCAAGCTCGCTTAGCGTGGAGGGGCCCGTGGCGGGAGAGCGGGAGGCCGAGAACGGGGGGGGGGGGGGGGGGTCCGGCCCCCCCCCCCCCCCCCCCCGCCTGGCCGTCACCCGGCAGCGGCACCTCCGGCGGCCGAGTAGCTGACGCGTTCCCGTACGACGGGATAGCCGGCCGTGGTGAAGTGCGCGGCCATCGGGACATTGCCCTGGTCGGTGGCGGCGGCGATGAACGCGGCGCCCTGTGCGGCCAGGAAGCGGGTGCACTCGGCGAGCAGGTCGTAGGCGTAGCCGTGGCCGCGGTGTTCCGGCACCACACCGATGAAGCCGACGCACGGCCCGGACGGGTTGTGCGCGGGGATGTGGATCCCGACCGGGTCGCCCGCCGGCGTGCGGGCGATCTGCCACCACTGCCGCGGTGAGGGGAACCAGTGGAAGAACTCCAGGTCCTCGTGGGCCGCACGGTCGACGCCGCCCTGCTCGACGGCCCGGCGGGCGTGCGCGTCGAGCGTGGCGGAGTTGATGCGGCGCAGCAGGCCGTGGAAGACCGCGTCGTCCGGTTCGGCGGTGAAGACGAGCCGGCCGGGCCGTTCGGGCAGGCCGCGGTCCGGGGTCCAGTGGTACAGGAAGCGCTCGACCAGGGGCACGTAGCCGGCCCGGCGCGCGGCGGCGCCGCGGGTGTCCGCGGCGGCCCTCAGGCGCGGGTCGTCGCGCCAGCCGGCGGGCAGGTCGAGTTCGAGTTCGTCGGGGTGCCAGGGCGCGGAGCGCAGGAGCTCGGCCCCGGCTTCCTCCTCGCCCTCCAGGACGTCGAACCAGTTGATCAGCAGCGGTTCGGTGTCCTCCGGGCGGGCCCACCAGGCGGCGCGGGCCACGGTGCGCCCGTCCCGCACGGCGATGCGCCGCCAGTCGGGGCGGTACCGGGTCCTGCGGTGCTTGTCGCAAAAGCCCAGCGGGTCGGGCATGGTGTCGAAAAGGTGAGCACTGCTCTCGTCGAGCGTGCGGATGACCAGGTCGGTCATGGATCCTCCGGGACGCGTACGGTGTACGGCGCTCCCGGTCGGCTCAGACGTGACACGCCCGCGGCACGGTGAGGGAGGAGCGCCGACTGCTGTCCTGCATGACGCTCACCTCCTTCTGCCGTCCGGCTCGGGCGTCGTCGCCCAGGCTAGGCGGGCGGCCGAGCGGGCGTCCACCGCTTTTCGCGCGGTGCGGCGCGCCGGCGGCGTAGTTTGGGCTTGTGGGATCGGTGCGCGGGCACCTGGAGGATCGCGGCTGGCTGCGAGGCGCGCCGCCGCCGTGGTGGGTACGGGTGCTGCCCGTGCTGCTGCTCGCGGTCGTCGGCTCGGCCACGCTGGTCACGTCCCACGCGCGTGACCTCGGTTTCCTGCTGGGCGCGATCCCGCCGCTGGCGGTCCTGTCGTACGGCCCGCTGGCGACCGGGCTGCTCGGGATGGGCGTGGTCGTGGTGCTGAACGTGCCTGCCACGCAGCTGAACCGTCCCGGTGACACCGATCTGCTCACCATCGTGTTCGTGGCCGCGCTGAGCGTGTTCGTGTCCTATGTACGCAGCCACCGGGACGCCCAGCTGGACACGGAGCGGGCGATCGGCGAGGCGGTGCAGCGGGCCGTACTGCCGCCGCTGCCGGAGCGGGTCGGCCGGGTCGGCTGCGCGGTCTTCTACCGGGCCGCGCAGGACGGGACGCTGGTGGGCGGGGACTTCTTCGACGTGCGGCAGGGGCCGTACGGCGTACGCGCGGTGATGGGGGACGTGCAGGGGCACGGGCTGTCGGCGGTCGCGACGGTGGTGTCCCTGCTGGGCGCGTTCCGGGAGGCGGCCCTGGACCAGCCGGACCTGGAGTCGGTGGCGGCCCGGCTGGACCGCCGGCTGGCGGTGGACTCGGCGGACGTACGGCACGCGGAGCTGTTCGCGACGGCCCTGCTGCTGGAGTTCGCCACCGGTTCGGCCGCGGTGCGGGTGGTGGCCTGCGGTCATCCCGCACCGGTACTGCTGCACGCGGAGCAGGCCCGTGAGGTGGCCGTCGCGCCCGGTCCGCCGCTGGGCATCGGGCTCCTCGACGTCGACCGGCCGAAGGAGATCACCGTGCCGCTCGGGCCGGGCGACCGGCTCTTCCTCGCCTCCGACGGCGTGTGGGAGGCCCGGGACGCCTCCGGCATCTTCTACCCACTGCCGGAACGGCTGGCCACCCTGGCCGGCACCCCGTCCACCGAGCTGCCCGGCGCCGTCTGGGCGGACCTGCTCCGGCAGCGCTACGCGGTCCGCGACGACGCCACCATCCTGGTCCTGACCCCGGAGACACCAAAGCCGCAGGCCGGCTGACCTTCCCCTCCCTCGCCGGTCAGCCCACGTCCCACAGGAAGCGGTGGGTGTGGATGCCGAAGTACGGGAAGGACCGGATCTCCCGGATCCCCTCGATGGGGCGGACCACGTCGTTGACGAAGTCGAGCAGCGCCTTCGGCCCGGGCGCGACCACCTCGGCGAACAGGTCGAAGCCGCCCGAGGTGAGCACCGAGTAGACGACCTCGGGGCGCTCGGCGAGGGTGTCGGCGACGGTCCGCGGGTCTCCGTCGACGCCGATGCCGAGCAGCGCCATGGCCTGCCCGCCCATGGCCATCGGGTCGGTGACGCCGACCACCTGGACCGCCTTGGAGTCCAGCAGGCGCTGCAGCCGCTGCCGGGCCGCCGAGGCGGACAGCCCGACCTTCGGGCCGAGGTCGGCGTAGGCGATACGGCCGTCGGTCTGCAGCTCGCGCAGGATGGCCCGGTCGATGTCGTCCATGTCCTTCACGTCGTACGGCTCCCTTTCCTCGGCTTCCTGGGCTTCCTGGGCTTCCTGGGCTTCCTCAGCCGGCCAGCTCGGCGAGGGCGGCGGCGAACACCTCGGTGTGGGTGTCGACGTCCCGCTCGCTGGTGTCCGGGCACATCAGCGCCATGTTGTGGAACGGGGTCAGCAGGATGCCCCGGTTGGCGAGGTAGAGGTGGAGGAAGTCCTCCAGCTCGGGGTCGGAGGCCGCCGCGGACTCGGTGCCGGTGCGCGGGGCCGGGGCGGTGAAACGGTACTCGGTGCGGGCGCCGAGCCGGCTGACCGACCAGGGCAGTCCGTGCGCTTCGAGGCCGGCCCGGACGCCCGCCTCGAAGCGCTCGGCGAGCCGGTCCATCCGGGCGAACGCCTCGTCGGTCAGCACGTGTTCGAGGGTGGCCCGGGTGGCCGCGACCGACAGCGCGTTGCCGGCGAGGGTGCCGCCGACGCCGCCCATGTCGACGAGGTCCAGGTCGCTCCGGGCCAGCAGCCGCTCGGCGAGTTCGGCGGACAGCCCGTAGCCGCCGGCCGGGATGCCGCCGCCGATCGCCTTGCCGATGGTGAGCAGGTCGGGTTCCAGGTCCCAGGCCGCGGTGCAGCCGCCGGGTCCGGCGGAGAAGGTGTGCGTCTCGTCATTGACGAGCAGGGCGCCGTACCGCCGGGTCAGTTCGCGGACGCCGGTGAGGTAGCCGGGTTCGGGCAGCACGATGCCGATGTTGGTGAGGGCCGGCTCCATCAGCACGGCGGCGACGTCACCGTGGGCCAGTTCCCGCTCCAGCCCGGCGAGGTCGTTGAACTCGGCGACCCTGCTGGTGAGCGTCACGTCGCAGGGCGCGCCGACATTGCCGGGGCGGGCCGTGCCGGTGCCGTCGGGCGCGGTGACGATGAGCGACTCGTCCACGCTGCCGTGGTAGCAGTAGCTGTTGACCAGGATCTTCGGCCGGCCGGTGACGGCGCGGGCGAGCCGGATCGCCCAGCGGTTGGCGTCGGTCGCGGTGAGCGAGAAGCTCCAGCGCGCCAGGCCGAACCGGCGGGTCAGTTCGGCGCCGACCCACTCGGCGTCCTCGGTGGGCAACATGGCGGTGGCCCCGCCGAGTTCGGCGTACCGGCGGTGCACCGCCTCGGTGACGGGCGCGGGCGAGTGGCCGGCCATCGCGCCCGTGTCACCGAGGCAGAAGTCGATGTACGCGTGCCCGTCGACGTCGGTGACGCGGGCGCCCCGCGCCTCGGCCAGGTAGCGCGGGAAGGCGCCGGCGGTCTTGTTCATCCAGGTCATCGGCACCCGCCCGAAGAGGTGGTCGGCGCGCGCGTAGGCCTCCCGGGAGCGCGGATTGCGGCGTTCGGCCTCGGCGCTCTCGCGGGCGAGGAGGGCATGCAGGCGCGTGCGGTCCATGGAGCACCTCGACAGAGACGGCGACGGAACGGCGTGAGATTACGACTGAAAGACTTGTCTCTTCAACGTCCGGCGCTTGCATCGATTGTGCCGACAGCAGCATCGAGCGCACGGCGACCTCTCGACCACCGGACGGGTGACGCGTCCTCCCGGCCCAACTGACGAACCGACTCGCGGAGTTCGAACGTCCCGACTCAAACGCCAGGGTCCGCCACCCCTTCCGCCACGTAGAAATATCTACAACCATGCATATGCCGGGTTGGCGTGCGGACGCACGAAGTGCCCGGTGAAGGTCGTTCCCTGCACTCAGGCAGGCGGGCGAGGACATCCGGAGCAGTGCATGACGAACACGATGTGGATGCGGGGCGTGGAGTGGCTGGCCGCGGCGTCGGCCGACCCGCGCGCCTGCAAATGGGAATGGGACCACGGGGAGGGCGTCGCACTGCTGGAGGCGGGCCGCTTCTGGGACGTGCTGAGCGTCCCCGACCGGCTGGGACTGCTCACCCTGGACCTGCTGTGGCGGCCGGCGCTGCCGGTGCCGGGGCCGACGCTCGTGGACACGGCGGCTGGCCGGGTCGGCTTCTTCCTGCCGCCGGACCCGTCCGGGGGCTGGGTGGGCGCCGGACTGCGGTACGCGACCAAGGGCTCCTGGGTCGCCGCGCCGCCGCCCTACCGGCCCGCCCGCTCCCTGGAGTGGCTGGTCCCGCCCGACGGCAACGGCACGCTGCACTCACCCGGCACCCTGGAGGAGGCGCTGCAGGAGGCCAACGGCACGCTGGCGGTGCTGGCGCCGCTGGACGGGCGGTAGCCGGTGGGCCGATGGGGTGGGCAGCAGCCGGTGGGCCGCTGGGCGGGCAGGAGCCCGGTCAGAGGTGCCCGGGCTCGCGGCGCGCGTCGAGGGTGAGGCCGCGGAGGGCGGCCCACAGCGCCTCGGGCTCGGCGGGGACGGTCCGCCCCTGCGCCCGCCACTCCGCGACCAGCCCGGCGTAGATCGGCTCCCGGGCGCGGTCCACCCGGTGCAGCCGGCGCATCCGGTCCAGGCGATCCATCCGGTCCATCCGGTCCATCCAGTCCAAGCGGTTCATGCCGGGGCAACGCCCGGGGCACGCCGCCGGTACGCCCCGCGCCGCCCGCTCACCGGGTCGGGTGAGGCGATCGCCCGAACGGGGCGTTCCGCCCGTCGGACAAGCATCCCGCGCCGTGCGGCGCTCCCTGCTGAGGGGCCCGGGGGCGCGGGGGCGGCCGACGCGCGCCGGGCGCCTCCCGCTCCTATGCTGGGGAGATCCGGCTGGGAACGTTCGGGCCCGACGGCCGCCCCGCGCACGGTCGCCTGGCACACGGTCGCCTCACGGTCGTCGCCCACGTGCTTGGAGTCAGCCCATGTCGCCTACGTCCGCACGCCTGCGCCGGGGGGCCACGGTCGCCGTACTGGCCGGCACGCTGCTCGCGCCGGTCACGGCGGGACCGGCACCGGCCGCCGTACCAGCCGCGTTCGCCGCCGATCCGCCCAGCCCGTCGGCCTCGGAGCCGGACGTCCGCCCCCTCTCCCCCGACGTGACACGCCGACTCGACGCGTCCGTACGGCGGGTGATGCGCGAGGCGGAGGTGCCCGGCGTGACCGTCGGCGTCTGGACACCGGGACAGCGCGGTTACGTCCGTTCGTTCGGCGTCGCCGACAAGGCGACCGGCCGGCGGATGACCCCGGACCTGTACACGCGCATCGGCAGCGAGACGAAGACGTTCACCGTGACGGCGCTGTTGCAGCTGGTGGACCAGGGGAAGGTCGGTCTGGACGACACCATCGGGCAGTACGTCGACGGCGTACCCAACGGCGACAGGATCACGCTGCGCCAGCTGGCCGGGATGCGCAGCGGGCTGTTCAACTACTCCGAGGACGACGACTTCTTCAAGGCGCTCACGTCCGATCCGCAACGCCCCTTCACCCCCCAGCAGTTGCTCGCCTACTCCTTCAGGCACCCGGTGCTGTTCCAGCCCGGCCAGAAGTTCTCCTACTGCAACACCAACCTGATCCTGCTCGGCCTGGTCGTGGAGAAGGAGAGCGGTCAGCACCTCGGTGACTACCTCGAGCAGCACGTCCTCGACCCGGCCGGCATGAAGGACACGCTCCTGCCCGAGGGCAGCGCGTTCCCCACCCCGCACGCGCAGGGCTACACCGACCAGACGGCGAACGGCAGGACCGCCGAGACCGCCGGCTGGAACCCGTCCTGGGGCTGGGCGGCCGGGGCGATGGTGTCCACACTGGACGACCTGCACATCTGGGCGCGCACGGTCGCGACCGGCGAACTGCCCGACGGCAAGCGGATGATCAGCGCCGCCACGCAGCGGCAGCGCCTCACCACACCGGCGACACCGATCCCGGGCGTCGGCTACGGGCTGGGCATCTTCGACGTGCACGGGTGGATCGGCCACAACGGCTCCCTGCCCGGCTACGAGTCGCTGACCATCTACCTCCCGTCGACGCGGACCACCGTGGTCGTGGTCCTCAACACCGACATCGACCACGACGGCGAGGAGCCGAGCACGCTGTTCGGTCAGGCGGTCACCCGGATCATCTCCCCGCGGCACGTGTTCGACCTGCCGGCCGCGCCGGCGGCCAGGTGAGGTGCCAACTCGGCCAGTTTTCCGGCGATATGAGCCCAGAGGGGGACCGCCTCGTGAAAGGCCGACAGTCTGGAGACCGTCGTGACCGTCACCGACCGTATCGCCCTGGACCCCTTCGGCTCCGATCTCGCGGCGGGGAGCGCCCGGCTGCGCGCCCTCGGCCCCGTCGTCCCCGTGGAGCTGCCCGGCGGCATCCCCGCCTGGGCGCCCACCGGCTACGACGCCCTCAGGAAGCTGATCCTCGACCCGCGCGTCAGCAGCGTGGTCAGCATGCTCTCCACCTACGGCACCGACCACGCCCGGCTGCGCAAGCTGGTGGCGCCGAGCTTCACCCACCGGCGCACCGAGGCGGCCTGATCGCTAGTGGTAGCGAGCCAGGTGCCGTCCGGGCCGACCGCCATGGCGAACGCCGGTTCGCTGCGGGTGGCGGTGCAGGCCCCGCTATTCGGGTCCCCCATACGTACTGTGTCGTCGTGACTGGCGCTAGCGAGCCAGGTGCCGTCGGGCTGATCGCTACTGACCCAACGCGATCGGTGTGGCCGGCAAGAGTGCGCACGAGACAGATGTTGGGGATGTCGGGCGGAGGCCACTGGTTGACGAGAACCGGTCCCGGTCGTGGGGCTTGCAAGCGGGCCGTGACCTGGTCGCGCCACTCCAGCAGTGGTCCTAAGCGACTGTGTAGGACGCTGACCAGTGCGTGTGGTGGGTCGCACACCGGCCTCGGCCTCCCCTCGGACCTCGGCTCCGTTCTTACCGCCGGCCGACCGGCCCAGCTCAACACCACCGAACCGCTGGTCCTGGAGAACGACAACCTCTCCAGATGGGAACTGCACCGTCATGCGCTCAGCTCGCTAGTCGTGGGCCGACCCACCCCCGGACGAAGCCGACCGGCCCCCTGGGGGCGCTGGCTCGCCGCGCAATCGAGTCCGCCTGCCAAGCTGGTCTACGAAGTCCAAGCGAGGCGCGCTCGGCGCTGCGGGTGTCGGCGGTCCACACGCGACCGACGATTCACCTTGCGTCACCTTGCGGATGTTGGGCTGGTGCGGCGGCCGTCGCCAGTTCATGGCTGGAGGCTTCCACCATGTCCCTGACCATCTCGTCGGCAGAGGTGCCTGTCCTGCGGCACAACCCATCAAGGCTGTAGCCGTTCGGTGCGAGCCCTAGGAGCGTGTCCGCGATGTAACGGCGCCGCTGTGCGAACGCCTCGACATGATCGTGCCCCGATGCCGGCGTCAGCGCGGCGTCAGCCTCGTCGAGTTGGGCCTGGGCGTCCACCGCAGCGAGGACGGCTCGGAACACCTTGGCCTCGGCCGCCGCGAGCCTCTGCAGGGTTGTTGTTAGATCGTCCGACGGCGGAACCTTCCGCAGCCGACGTACCTCCTTCAGATACCGGTCCATCAAGAGGTGCAACGTCGCTCCCGCCGGAGGGGGCGCAGGGTCCATGGCGTCCAGAATGGAGCTCAGCCACTCGAGCATGTGGCGACCGGCGACTCCGAGTTCCTCCCAGCAGGAGGCTCGCAGGTTCTCCCCCAGGTATCGGGCTCGCTCGAAGGCCGTGCGGCTCGATGTCATGGGCCGGGGTGCGTCCAGGGGCCCATATGTGTCACGGAGTTGCGAGGAGAGGTGTTCCGCGAGGGAGCAGAACAAGGCCAGATGAACGTACACATGGAAGGCCGCCATGGCGCGGTGTGTGTTCCACCGGTTCGATGCGTCGGGACCCGGCACGTTCCACAGCGACACCACGCGAGGTGCTTCCCGCGATGTTCTCCTCGACCCGTCTTCCAGATCCCTGACCAGCAGGGAATGGGCGTGACGGAAGTCGTACAGTTTCTGGTGTAGGGCTTCGTGCAGCAGGTGCTCCGCCACCCACCAGGGGTTCGTCAGCAGTCTGCGGTTGAGGAAGATCACGCCTGTCACCGTGAACTGGGAGGTGGATGCCTTTCCTTTCCAGCCGCCGGTCCCGGAGGTGACACCGATCAGGTGGGTGTGGCTCAAGGCGCTGCGGGACGTCAGCGGCAAGACCTCGTCCAGGAGCCGCGCACCTTCGCGGAGCGCCGCACGGTCGGCATCCGTGGCCGCGGACAGGCTCCCCTGGAACTGCCATTCCACGAGTTGGCTGAACGCTTCCGCGAAGATGTCGTCGCGCTGCCCGGGCTCCCAGATCCAGGGGGTGCGCGACGCATCGCCCAACCACTGGGTATTGTCGACGCCACCCTGCAGTGGACCGGTGGCAACACCCGATTCAACATGGTGCACAGTCGCGTCGAGCAACTGCGCGCACAACTGCGGGGGCAACTGACGCTTGGCCCCCACAACTTGCTCGACCACCAGTTGCTGGACAGCTCGGCGCACCAGTGGATCGCCGAGGACTCGGTACTCGGTCTGCCGGTCGACCTGCTTCAGCGTCGTGAGAAGCCGATGGCCGGCAGGGATCGAGGTACCGATGTGCTCGAGTCTGCGCTTGAACGCAGCGTGCATCTGTTGCTGCAGATACTTGCTGTCTCCGAACGGACCGCGTGAAAGCACCGTGTCGAACTCGCTCAAGTCCATGTCACTTCCAGCCTTGCCGTATCGCTCAGTTGGTGCGCCGATCTGATTCCCTGGTTCCTACTCTTACTGCTACTCGGGCTCCTCCTCGGGCTCCTCCTCGTCGTCATCGTCGTGGTGATGGTGACCCCCGGCGGTTTCCAAAAATGCATCGGTTGCGTTGTGTGTGGCTTGCATTTCCCTGACCTGTTCCTCCGTCACCTCGCGGTCAAATTGGAGGATCACCCGCGCCGTGGGCTTCTTCGGCGAAGTCATCGTTTGGCTCTCCTTTCGGTGTGAGCGGCAGAAGTCCGACGCCTCGAGGTTCTGGCAGGTACCTCGATTGGCGTCATGGCAAGCCTCGTGCCAATCTTTTCTTCAGAGGTATTCCCCGCTGCAAGGCATTCGCCTGGAACACCACCCGGACGGCGTCGCTGTGCGCAGGGCCCGCGGCGTGGCAGGACCGACCGAAAGGTGGCTGACGTGGACCGATCGAACACGGCCGGGGTCACCAGTACCGAGTCTTTCGTCAGCCTCTCCTTCGATCGAGAGATGTCGGTGGCCGACGTCGAACGGATCAAGATGAGTCTCGGCGCGCGCACGGCTTTGCAGGTACCGCCCGCCGTCGGTGCCGCCTACGATCGGGCGCGCCAGGCTGGCTTCACCAAGTCCTCCCGTCCTGAGGTGGGCGCGCTGATGGCGGTCCTGGCCGCAGCAGTGCCCGCGGGTGGCAGAATCCTGGAACTCGGCACGGGCGTCGGTGTGGGTCTTGCCTGGGTTATGCACGGTCTGCACGGCCGCGTCGATGTCGACGTGGTCAGCGTCGAGGTCGACAGGGAGAAGTCTGAACTCGTGTTGCGTGCGGGCTGGCCCGAGCGGGTATCGCTCGTTGTGGGCGATGCCCGGGAGGTCCTGCCGGCCATGGGAAGCTTCGATCTGATCTTCCTCGACATCCCTGGTGGGCTCAAGGCCTCTGTGATCGATGAAGCCGTAACCGCCCTGAGGCCCGGTGGTCAGTTGCTCATTGACGACATGAATCCATATTGGAGTAGCAGGGACATCGCATCCGGCAAACCCGTGGACAGACGTGATCCCGATCGCTTGCTGGAGGATCCCCGAATGGTTTGTTCCTTGCTCCGGTATTCGAGCGGAATGATCCTGGGGACACGACTGAGTGAGTGACGCTCCCTGACTCGGACGACCGCCCGCTGCTCTTCAAGTCACCGACCGGCGACTGTGAGCGTTCGGCATCGGCGCACACCGCTGCATCGGCGCCCCACTCGCCCGCCTGGAGGCCCTGACGGCCCTACCGGCCCTGTTCTCCCGCTTCCCCGCGATGCGCCTCGCCGTCGACCCCGACGAACTGCATCACGTGCCGTCGTTCATCGCACACGGGTGGGAGGAGATCCCGGTACGACTGGAGGGCTGAGGCCTGGGACGGTGGTTGGGGGGTGGGACGAAGCTGGGGGCGGGGCGGCCAGGGTCCGGCCGAGGAGCCCGGAACGCCGGTGTTCCGCGAAAGCCGGCGGCCCCCGAAGTCGGTGGCTCGGCAGGCAGGTGCCCGTGGACAAGGCTCCGCCGGCGGCCCGGGGGGGTGGGCCGCCGGCGGAGACGCCATGCCCGGGGCGGGGGGAAGGCCCTGGGCGGCTCTCAGGTCGCTTGCCCCTAAATCCGGGAAGTACGCAGGCGAATTCCAGCCGGTTCGGTGAATCGGCACCGGACACCGCTCCGACGGGCCCGACGGCCGGGAATGGTCAGGCTCGGCGCGTACTCGGCCGACCGGACGGATGCGCGACCAGACCGCGCGCCGGTGCGGACGGCGGAGGCGTGGAGGCCGTTCATGGGGGCGCCGGTGCCGCCCTCGGTCACGGCCGCGCCGGGGGTGTCCGGCATGGTGCGGGAGACGGGCGCGACGCCCATCGCCACCGCGTCCTTGGCCTCGGCGGCCTCGGCGAGCTTCCCGGTCAAACAGGTATGAGGTCATAGGTGTCCGTCAGGCCCGCGCCGCGGCTGCGCGCCCCGCGCCCGGTGACCGAATAAGCTCGGCGGATGGCGAAGTACTTCGACGTGCACCCCGACAACCCGCAGCCCCGCAGCATCGGCCAGGTCGCCGACGCGGTCCGCTCGGGGGCGCTCATCGCATATCCGACCGACTCCTGTTACGCGCTCGGCTGCCGGCTGGGCAGCCGGGACGGCATGGACCGGATCCGCTCCATCCGCCGGCTGGACGACCGGCACCATTTCACGCTGATGTGCCGGGACTTCGCGCAGCTCGGCCAGTTCGTCCGGGTGGACAACGACGTCTTCCGGGCCGTGAAGGCGTCGACGCCGGGCAGCTACACCTTCATCCTGCCGGCCACCCGGGAGGTGCCGCGCATGCTGCAGCACCCGAAGAAGAAGACGGTGGGGGTGCGCATCCCCGACCACGTGGTCACCCAGGCGCTGCTGGCGGAGCTGGGCGAGCCGCTGGTGTCCAGCACGCTGCTGCTGCCGGACGAGGAGGAGCCGATGACCCAGGGCTGGGAGATCAAGGACCGGCTCGACCACGTGGTGGACGCGGTGGTCGACTCCGGCGACTGCGGCACCGAGCCGACGACGGTGGTCGACTTCTCGGGCGGGGAGGCGGAGATCGTCCGGCGGGGCGCGGGGGACACCGGCCGCTTCGAGTGACCGTGCGGGGCACCCGGTGCGCCGGCCCCAACTCGGCGTGACAGCATGGCCGTAGCCGCGGCGCCGGGCGGGTATCCGCCGCCCGCCGCCCATTCCCGAGGGAGGGCTTGCTCACCATGACCGATGTCCGGGCGACCACCGTCGACATCCCCACCGAGGACGGCGTCGCCGACGCCTACCTCGTCCATCCGGCCGACGGCCGCCCCCGTCCGGCCGTCCTCTTCTACCAGGACGCCTACGGCCTGCGCCCGCACCTGCGCGCGATGGCCGACCGGCTCGCGGGCGCGGGTTACACCGTGCTCCTGCCGAACGTGTTCTACCGCCTCGGCCGGTCCCCGGTCGTGGACCTGCCCGAGTTCATCGACCCGGGCGCCGATCCGACCATCTGGGAGCGGCTCGGCCCGATCGTGTCCGCCCTGACGCCGGACCTGGTCGAGCGGGACGCGGACGCCTATCTGCGGTGGCTGGCCGACAGCCCGCTCGCGACGGCCGGCCCGGTGGCGGTCACCGGTTACTGCATGGGTGCCGGGCTCGCGCTGCGGACCGCGGGCGCCCACCCGGACCGGGTCGCGGCGGCGGCCGGCTTCCACGGCGGCTACCTCGCCACCGACGACCCGGACAGCCCGCACCTCCAGGCTACGAACGTCACGGCGGAGCTGTACTTCGGGCACGCGGACGGGGACCCGTCGCTGCCCCCGGAGCAGATGGCGCGCTTCGAGGACGCCCTGACGGCCGCCGGCGTACGGCACACCTGCGAGGTGTACACCGGCGCCCGGCACGGCTACACCCAGGCGGACACCCCCGCGTACGACCGCGAGGCCGACGAGCGGCACTGGGCCGCACTGCTGGACCTGCTCAAGCGCACGTTCTGACGCCCGGCCCGGTATCCGCCGACCGGCGGGTGCCGGGCCGGTCCCGCCCTTCATTTCCTGTCCATGTCATTGACATGAACCCATCCCGCCACGAATCTGAGAGCGCTCTCAAACCGGTACGGACCAATTCCGTACGACCCCGACCCCACACGGAGGTGGAGAGTGCCTCACAGGCTCACGCACCGCGCGCTGCCCCTGGCCGCCGCCACGGCGCTGCTCGGCGGACTGATCGCCCTCGGCGCACCCGACCGCGCCGACGCCGCCGTCCCCGACACCATCCCCCTGAAGATCACCAACAACTCGGGCCGTTCCGAGCCGGTCTACCTCTACGACCTCGGCACCCAGCTGTCCTCGGGCCGGCAGGGCTGGGCCGACGCGAGCGGCGCCTTCCACGCCTGGCCGGCCGGCGGCAACCCGCCGACTCCGGCGCCGGACGCGGCGATACCCGGCCCGGCCGCCGGCCAGTCGATGACCATCCGCGTCCCGAAGTTCTCCGGCCGGATCTACTTCTCCTACGGCAGGAAGCTGGACTTCCGCCTGACCACCGGCGGACTGGTGCAGCCGGCCGTGCAGAACCCCTCCGACCCCAACCGGGACATCCTCTTCCACTGGTCGGAATACACCCTGAACGACTCCGGGCTGTGGCTCAACAGCACCCAGGTGGACATGTTCTCGGCGCCGTACGCGGTCGGGGTGCAGCGGGCCGACGGCAGTGTGAGCAGCACCGGGCATCTGAAGCCGGGCGGCTGGAGCGGCTTCTTCACCGCGCTGCGCGGACAGCCGGGCGGCTGGGCGAACCTGGTCCAGACCCGCTCCGACGGCACCGTGCTGCGCGCGCTGTCCCCGCTGTACGGCGTGGAGACCGGCGCGCTGCCGGCGAACGTGATGGACGACTACGTGGGCCGGGTCTGGCAGAAGTACACGACGTCGACGCTGACCGTCACGCCGTTCGCGGACCAGCCGGACACCAAGTACTACGGCCGGGTCTCGGGCAACGTCATGAACTTCACCAACTCCTCCGGCGCGGTCGTCACCAGCTTCCAGAAGCCCGACGCGGCCAGCATCTTCGGCTGCCACAAGCTGCTGGACGCGCCCAACGACAACGTCCGCGGGCCCATCTCCCGTACGCTGTGCGCCGGTTTCAACCGGTCGACGCTGCTGGTGAACCCCAACCAGCCGGACACCGGCACGGCGAACTTCTACCAGGACACCGTGACCAACCACTACGCGCGCAAGATCCACGCGCAGATGGCCGACGGGAAGGCGTACGCGTTCGCCTTCGACGACGTCGGCCACCAGGAGTCCCTGGTGCACGACGGCAGTCCGCGGCAGGCGTATCTGACGCTGGATCCGCTGAGCTGACACGCGGGCGGGGGGGGGGAGGGAGGGGGGGGGGGGGGGGGGGGGGGGGGGGGGCGGGGGCGGGGGGGGGGGGGGGGGGGGGGGGGGGGGGGGGGGGGGGGGGGGGGGGGACG
>NZ_JBVHVI010000006.1:225637-244010 GCF_055564915.1 Streptomyces sp. NPDC028928 | reverse complement strand
TCAGATGCTTCCGCCCACAGGTGTCCCTTGGTACACGACGGCATTCCGTGGAGGGCGTATCCGCCGCTGACTCCGCGAACCCAACCCGCGGGCGGTCCCGCACCCGGACGTCCGGGTGCGGGACCGCTGTCGTCAGCGCCGGCTCAGCCGGTCGTCAGGGCGGTGTCGTCCACGACGAAGCTGGTCTGGAGGGAGGAGTCCTCCACGCCGTTGAACTTCAGGGTGACCGTCGAGCCCGCCAGCGAGGACAGGTCGAAGGTCTTCTGGGTGTAGCCGGAGGCCGCGTTCAGGTTCGAGTAGGTCGCGAGGGTCTTCGAACCGGCGGTCACCGTCAGCTTGTCGTACTGGGTGCTGGTGGTGGTCTCGGCGGTGTCGACGTGCAGGTAGAAGGTCAGGGTCGCCTTGCAGCCCGCGGGGATCGTCACCGACTGGGACAGCGTGTCGGTGTGCGAGGAGCCGTACCCGTCCAGCCAGGCCTTGTACGAGCCGCTGTGGGAGGCCTCGCCGCTGTCGGTGGTGATGACACCGCTGGTCGCGGTCCAGCCGGTGCTGCCCGACTCGAATCCGGGGTTGCTCAGCAGCTGCGTCGAGGTGCAGCCGCCGCCGGTCGTGCTGACCGTCCAGCTGAAGGTGGCGGTGCCGGTCGCGCCGGTGGAGTCGGTGACCGTGACGGTGGTGCTGGACGTACCCGCCGTGGTCGGGGTACCCGAGATCAGACCGGTCGAGCTGTTGATCGACAGACCGGCGGGCAGACCGGAGGCGCTGTACGTCAGCGCGCCGCTGTTGGTGCTGCTGGCCTGGATCTGCAGGCTCACGGCGCCGCCGACGGTGGAGGACTGGCTGCCCGGGTTGGTGACCGTCACCCCGCTGCTCGGCGGGTTGATGTGGCTGCCGACGTTGATACCGGCGAAGGCGTTGCCCACTCCGGCGTACTGCGCGGAGTTGGTGCCGTACAGCGCGGCGGCGGCGTTGAGCGCGGCGGTGCGGGCGCCGGCGTAGTTGGTGCTGGACGTCATGTACGTCGTCAGCGCCTTGTACCAGATCTTCAGGGCGGCGTCGCGGCCGATGCCGGTGACGGCGACGCCGTCGGAGGTCGGGCTGTTGTAGGTCACGCCGTTGATGACCTTGGTGCCGCTGCCCTCGGACAGCAGGTAGAACATGTGGTTCGCCGGGCCGGAGGAGTAGTGAACGTCCAGGTTGCCGATCCCGGAGTACCAACTGTCCTTGGAACCGCCGTCCTTGCTCGGCTTGTCCATGTACCGCAGCGGCGAGCCGTCGCCGTTGATGTCGATCTTCTCGCCGATGAGGTAGTCGCCGACGTCCTTGGAGTTGTTCGCGTAGAACTCCACGCCGGTGCCGAAGATATCGGAGGTGGCCTCGTTCAGGCCGCCGGATTCACCGCTGTACTCCAGGCCGGCGGTGTTGGAGGTGACGCCGTGGGTCATCTCGTGGCCGGCGACGTCCAGCGAGGTCAGGGCGTGGGTGTTGCCCGAGCCGTCGCCGTAGGTCATGCAGAAGCAGCTGTCGTCCCAGAAGGCGTTGACGTAGCCGCTGCTGTAGTGGACGCGGCTGTAGGCGGCGACGCCGTCGTTCTTGATGCCGCTGCGGCCGAACGTGTTCTTGTAGAAGTCCCAGGTCTCCTGCGCGCCGTAGGCGGCGTCGGCGCCCGCGGTCTGGGTGTTGGAGCCGGTCCCGTCGCCCCAGACGTCGTCGGCGTCGGTCATCAGGGTGCCGGTGCCGGAGGTGCCCTTGTTGAGGTTGTACGTCTTGTGACCGCCGCGCGTGGTGTCGTACAGCTGGTACGTCGAACCCGACAGCGTGGTGTTCAGGGTGACGGTGCCGCTGTACTGGGTGTTGCCGGTGCCGGTCTTGACCGCCTGGTACCGGTACAGCTCCTTGCCGGTGGTGGCGTCGGTGATGACGTGCAGCTGGCTGGGCGTGCCGTCGTCCTGGAAGCCGCCGATCACCGTCTCCCAGGCGAGCTTGGGGGTGCCGGTGCCGGCCCAGATCACCTTGCGGGCGCTGTCGGTGGTGGGCTTCTCGGCCTTCAGGGACTTCGCGGCCTTGAGGGCCTTGCTCTCGGCGGCGGCCTTGGTGAAGGTCGCGGTGGTGGAACCCACCTGTATCGTGCGCTTGTTGTTGAACGTGGTGCTCACGGTCCCCTTGGCCACCGAGGCGGGCGGGGTGTGCACGACCAGGTCGCCGCCGAGGACGGGCAGACCGGCGTACGTGCGCTCGTACCGGGTGTGCAGGGTGCCGTCGTTGTCCTTGACGACGTCCCTGACGACCAGCTTCTCCTGTGTGCCGAGGCCGAGGGTGCGGGCGGTCGCGGCGGTCTGCTGCCGGGCGCTCTTGATCAGCGCCTGGTGCTGGGCCGGGCTGAGCCTGGCCTCCAGGCCGCCGGTGCGCAGCGGGCTGGGGTGGGGGGTGGCCGGTGCGGCGGTCGCCGGAACCGCCTGGAGCCCGACGGCGAGGAAGGCCGCGGTGGATACCAGGGCGGCGCCGACGGTGGCTCTCTTGTGGGGAAGGGGTCTGTGGGGTCTCACTCGTACTCCTCCGGCTGCGGCCGCGGGTCGGCGGCCGGTGACAGACGGGCAGAGGGGGTCTGCTGCCCGGATGAGCTGCGCGGTGCGGGACCGTGATCCGTGCGTCGGTGGGGCGGATCAGCGTGCGCACGGAGAATGACAGAATTGACCGAGTCATGTCACCGCACGGTGGGTCAATCGAGGGTTTTCCCTATCGGTCCGCGGAGGCGAACAGGGAGGTCGCGGGCGGACGTTCGTCGTAGGTTGTGCCCTGGCTGTTCCATGCCCCGGCTGAAAGAAGGACACGACCCATGACAGATCCGGCCACGCACCAGAAGATCGACACGTCGGTGCCGCACTCGGCCCGCATCTGGAACTACTGGCTCGGCGGCAAGGACAACTACCCCGTGGACGAGCAGGCGGGCGACGCGTACACCGCCGTCTTCCCCGGCATCGTCACCATCGCCCGCGGCAGTCGCGCCTTCCTGCGCCGCACCATCACCTACCTGGTCTCCGAGGCGGGCATCCGGCAGTTCCTGGACGTCGGCACCGGCCTGCCGACCGCCGAGAACACCCACGAGGTCGCCCAGCGGCTCGCCCCCGAGGCGCGGATCGTCTACGTCGACAACGACCCGATGGTGCTCGCCCACGCCCGGGCGCTGCTCTACTCGTCCGCCGAGGGCGCGACCGCCTACATCGACGCCGATGTGACCGACCCGGACCGCATCCTCGCCGTCGCCGCCGAGACCCTCGACCTCAGCCGGCCCACCGCGCTCATCCTGAGCAACATCCTGGGCCATGTCGCCGACCACGACCAGGCCCGCTCCATCGTCACCCGGCTCATGGCCGCGCTGCCTTCGGGCAGTCACCTGGTCGTCGACGACGGCTCGCTCGGCATCGACCCGGTCTTCGAGCAGGCGCAGGCGGCCTACAACGACAGCGGCGCCGTCCCGTACAACCTGCGCACCGTCGAGGAGATCACCGCGTTCTTCGACGGCCTGGAACTGATCGAACCCGGCGTCGTGCCGGTCACCCAGTGGCGCCCGGACCCCGGCTCACCCACCCCGGAGATCGTCGCCGAGCACGGGGGTGTGGCACGAAAGCCGTAACGGCCGCCCGAAGAGTGACGTCGTGAAGGCGGTGCCGCCGATCCGGCCCGCGACGGGGACGGCGCCCCAGCCGTAGGTGGCCGGGGCGGCGGCCTCGAGGATGTCCGCGGACTCCTGCTCGGGCACGGCGACGAAGCAGTACGGCGACGGCCCCCGCCACTCGACGACCCGGCCGGCGAAGGTGAGTTCCAGCGGTCCGTCTTCGTTCGGGAGGAGGGGCGCGCCGACGCGGTCGGCGTGGTCGGCGCGAACGGGCGTGGCTGCGCGGCGGGTTGGGCGGGACCCCGGCATACGGGGCCTGACCGGCGCGTTGTTACCGTGCACCGCGTGTCTGACTCCTCACGCGATACCGCACAGGGCGCCGGCTGGGGCGCGGCCGAACCCGGCTCCTACAAGCGGCTGATGCCGGGCCACGTCGAGAAGCTGTCGTGGCTGAACCCCCGGATCCTGTGGGCCGCCCGCAACGGTGTGCTGGCGTCCTGGTTCGGGGATCCGACCGGTCGTACCCGCAGCCGCTGGGTGGCCCGGCGAGCGGCGGAGGGGGCACCCGCCGACAAGGTGATCCGGCGGGACGTGCCGGAACGGTTCTCCTTCATGGTCATCGGGGACACCGGCGAGGGGGACGACTCCCAGTACGCCGTCGTGCCCGGTTTCCTGAAGGTGGGTCAGGGCACCGACTTCGCCGTGATCGCCAGCGACGTCATCTACCCCGTCGGCAGCGCCGACGACTACGGCGACAAGTTCTTCCGCCCCTACCAGGACTATCCCGCACCGATCTACGCGATACCGGGCAACCACGACTGGTACGAGGATCTCGGTGCGTTCATGCGCGTCTTCGGCGCCGACACCCCGCCCCTCGACCCCGACCCCCGGTCCCGCCCGCTCACCCGCGCCTGGTGGCGCTCCCTGCTGTGGCACCGGCCACGCGCCACCGACGGGCAGCGGCTCGCCGAGGCACGCACGCTGCGGTCGGCTCCGGGACAGCAGGCCGAACAGCCGGGCCCCTACTGGGCGATCGACGCCGGACCGGTGCGGATCGTCGGCATCGACACCGGTCTGCTGGGCACGGTCGACGCCGAACAGGGCGCCTGGCTGCGGGAGATATCGCAGGGGCCCCGGCCGAAGATCCTCGTCACCGGCTCCCCGTTGTACGTCGACGGCGAGCACCACCCCTGCCCCATCGAGGGCGGCGGCACGGTGGACGACATCGTCCGGGACCCCGAGCACCACTACGTGGCCGCGATCGGCGGCGACATCCACAACTACCAGCGCTACCCGGTCGACGTGGACGGCCGCACGATCCAGTACGTCGTCGCGGGCGGCGGCGGGGCGTTCATGCACGCCACGCACACCATCCCGCGGGTGTCGGTCGCGAACGTCACCGAGCGGGAGTTCCGCTGCTACCCGCTGCGCGGCGACTCGCTCGCCTTCTACAGCCGGCTGTACGGCCGGCGGCTGCGCCTGCGCCGCTTCTTCACGCTCAGCGAGTCCGAGGCGACGGCCGTCGTGGCCGAACGGCTCGGCATCGAGCCGGCCCGCGCACCCGGCCCGGACGTCCGGGTCACCCGGCGCGCCCGCCTCGTCGCGAGCCTGCTGGGAACCGGCGGCCGCCCCGACCGGGCCTCACGGTTCCGGCTGCCGGTGCGCAAGCTGTACACCCAGCTGTTCTCACCGTCGTCCGCCACCTACAGCCCGCCGTTCTTCAAGTGCTTCCTGCGGCTGGACGTCACCCCGGAGGAGGTACGGCTGCGCTGCTACGCCGCCACCGGCAACCGCGCCCAGGAACTGGAGCCGCCGGTCGAGGACGAGGTCACCATCCCGTTGAAGTGATCACACGGTTGTCACACTCGCCTGCGAGAATCGGGGCGGAGCCGACGCGGAACCGTTGGAGGAGCCCATGCCGTCCCCTGCCCGCCCGCTGCGCAAGCTGGGCTTCCTCACCATCGGCCTGTTCGACGCGGCGGACCCGGGCCGGGGCCACGAGTCCACGCTGGAGATCATCGAGCTGGGCGAGCGGCTCGGCTTCGACAGCGCCTGGGTCCGCCACCGCCACCTCCAGTACGGCATCTCGTCCCCGGTCGCGGTGCTGGCGGCGGCCTCCCAGCGCACCCGCCGCATCGAGCTGGGCACCGCGGTCATCCCGCTGGGCTGGGAGAACCCGCTGCGGCTCGCCGAGGACCTGGCGACCGTGGACATCCTGTCCGGCGGCCGGCTGAACCCGGGCGTGAGCGTGGGCCCGCCGATGCACTACGAGCACGTCAAGGACGCCCTCTACCCGGACACCGCCCACGCGGAGGACTTCGGCTACGAGCGCGTACGGCGGCTGCTGGACCTGGTGCGCGGCAAGCCCGCCACCGACTTCAGCGGGGTCGAGGGTTTCGAGGTGTTCAGTGATGTCGTCCAGCCGCACTCCCCCGGGCTCGGCCGGCGGATGTGGTACGGCGGCGGCAGCCTCGGCTCGGCGCGCTGGGCCGGTGAGCACGGCATGAACTTCCTGACCAGCAGCGTCGTCAAGGCCGGGGACGGCGACGGACCGCTGGACTTCGCCACGATCCAGCGGTCCCACATCCGTCAGTTCCGGGCCCACCACCCCGACGGCGAGGCCGCCCGCGTCTCCCAGGGCCTGGTGGTGATCCCCACCGACTCCGCGAGCCCCGCGCAGCGGGCCAGGTACGAGGAGTACGCGGCGAAGCGACTCCCCCGGACTGCCTCCCCGCAGGGCCCGGCGCGGCTGCTGTTCGCGCCGGACCTGGTCGGCACCTCGGCGGAGATAGCCGAACGGCTGCACGCGCACGCCGCGTTCCGTGAGGTCGACGAGGTGGCGTTCGCGCTGCCGTTCACGTTCGCGCACGAGGACCATGCGCAGATCCTGACGGACATGGCGACCGCGCTGGGCCCGGCGCTGGGGTGGCGGCCCGCCTCCTGAACATCAACGGGACGCTCCGGGATCAGCGGGACGTCCCCGGCCCCGGGACGGCGAACTCCCGTATCACCGTGTTCCGGAACACGGCCGGGCCGCCGATGGTGAACAGGGCCAGGCGGTTGTCGACCAGGTACGGGAACACCTCGGCGGAGTGCACGTACCGGCCGTCGTCCACGAACATCTCGACGGACGTGCGGTCCACGAGGATGCGCAGCCGCACCCGGCCCGCCGACGCGTCGAACGGTGTGCGGCTCTCCTGCCGGGCACCACGGGTGTCGGGGTTGACGGTGCCGCGCCGGTTGAGGAAGGCGTAGTCGCCGTAGACCCCGGCGTCGATGTGGCGCCCGCCGTCCGGTGAGCGGCGCAGCTGGACGCCCGCGCCGGTGAGCCGGGACCAGGTGATCTCCGTGCTCAGTTCGTAGGAGATGCCGGTGTGGTCCAGCAGGCGGGTGCCGTCCACCGTCAGGTCGCCGAGGCGCACGGTGCGCGAGACGTACCCGTCGAGCGCGGCGACCGGGCGGGAGGCGAGGTAGTAGCCGCCGGAGGGGGACTTCTTCAGGGTGATCTCGCGGACGATCGAGTCGGTGCCGTTGAAACCGTCGCTGTCGATGGTGGGGGTGGTGTGCGCGTAGGCCCAGTTGTTGAGCCAGCCCAGGGCGTAGCGCCCGGCGGGGTCCGGTGTGCCGTCGGCGTCCCGCTTCTCGAAGGTGACCGCCGCGTACCAGTCCCAGCCGTGGTCGAGCCACTGGGGATCCGCGGAGTCGGCGGTGAACGCGCCGCCGTCGAACGAACCCGTCCAGTAGGCGTAGGTGTTGGGCTGCCCGGAGCCCGTGCCGTCCGCGCTCGCGCCCAGCACCCACTTCGCGGTGCCGTCGTCGGCGGTGACGCGGAACAGGTCGGGGCATTCGAGCACGCCGATGCCGTCCTTGACGAAACCGCCCGCGTACGTCCATGACCTGAGGTCGGACGAGTGGTAGAAGCCGATCTTGTTGCGTTCGGCGAGGGCCATCACCCAGCGGTCGTGGTCGTCGTCGCGGATCACCTTCGGATCACGGAAGTCGGCCACGCCCGGGTTGGCGAGGACCGGTTCGGTGCCGTGGGGGGTGAACGTACGGCCGCCGTCCGTCGAGTAGTACAGGAACTGCTCCTGGTGGTCGGTGCCGCCGCCGGGTGACATGGTGACGACGGCGACGACCGCGCCCGCGCCGAAGCCGGCCGTGTCGCCGGTGTCGACCACCGCCGAGCCCGACCACACGTCCCCGTTGACGGTCGTGTCCTTGGGTACGGCGATCCCCCGGTCGGTGAAGGAGACGAGGTCGGTGCTGGTGGCCAGCCGCCACGCGGTGCCCTCGACGCCGTCCAGGTAGTCGGCGTTGTAGAGGTAGTAGCAGTGGTACTCGCCGTCGATCCAGACCGGGCGCTGCGGGTCGTTCTTCCACTGGTCCGGGACGGTGAAGTGGTAGTCGGCGCGGTAGCGCGCGCATCCGGTCGCCGGCCTGTGCCCCGGCTCCGCCCGGGCGGTCGCCCCGGGCAGCAGGGCCGCGCCGGCTCCGGCGGCCGTCGAGGCGAACAGGGCTCTTCTGCTCAGGCCACGCGTCATGGGTCGTCCCCTTCCTGACGGGTCATCGGCTTCCAGGACTGTAGACCTAACTCGTTAAAGGTCAAGCGGTCCCGCACCTTGACACGGCTCTGGCCCGCTTCCCATCATCTGGGGCATCACCCCTCGACTAACACGAGTTAGGCACGTTTGGATGACCGACTCGCTCCTCTCCCGCCGCGCCCTGCTGCGGTACGGCGCCTACGGCGCGGGGACCGCCGCGCTCGCCGGTACCGCCGCGAGCTGGGACCGGCTCACCGGGGCCGACATTCCGGGCCGCGACGACGGCTCTCTGGTCGTCGCGACCCTGGGTTCCGCGTTCGCCCCGGCCGGGGTCCGCGCCCTGGTCGACGGCTTCCGCAGGCTGCACCCCGACATCAAGGTCCGGATCAACGCGGTGCAGGCCGTGGACTGGTCGGACTTCTTCGCCAAGATCCTCACGCAGATCGCGGCGGGCACCGCGCCCGACCTGGTCTATGTGGCCACCGAGGGTGTGCAGTTGTTCGCCCGGCACCTGGGTGTCCCGCTGGACCGCTGGGTGCGGCGGGACGCGGCCGAGCTGAAGGAGTACTTCGCCGACGTCCATCCCTCGCTGGTGGAGTCGATGATGTACGAGGGCAGCCTGTACCAGCTGCCGATCGAGTTCAACGCCGCCGACATGTACCTCAACACCCGGGTGCTGCGGCGGGCCGGCGCCGACTTCCCGGCCGCCGACTGGACGCGGGAGGACTTCACCGCCCTGCTGCGCCGGATGAAGAAGGCGAGCGACTCCCACTTCACGCCGTACTTCTGGACCAACCGGCTATGGGGCGGGGTGGTCCCCTGGCTGTTCGCGAACGGCACCAACCTGCTCGCCGAGTCCAAGGCACCGGGCGGCTCCTGGCTGTGGGACGCCTTCTACCCGGCGGACCGGCGGCAGGGCCGCGGCGGCGGCTTCCGCTGGACCACCCCGCAGGCCACGGACGACCGGGTGGTGGAGGCGTACGACTATCTCGCCGCCCTGGTCCACGACGGCCTGTGCACCCGGCCCGAGGGCGGCAACGGCCAGAACCTCATCGGGGTGTTCTCCACCGGCCGGGTCGGGGTCACCCCGGCCGGCGGTTTCTGGGCGGGCGGTCTCCATCTGGCCGGGATGCGCGCCGACGGCTTCGACGTGCAGTACTTCCCGCGCCGGCACACCCAGCGGCACCAGTTCGGCGCGGCCGGCTACGCACTGCTGCGCACCTCGAAGAAGCAGGACGCGGCCTGGGAGTTCATCAAGTACTCGGCCCGGCGGGACACCTTGAGCGAGCTGTTCACCACCAACCAGACGACCCCGGCCCGCCGTTCGATGCTGACCACGGCCCGCTACCGGGAGACCGGACCGGCGCACTGGCGGGTCTTCTACGACACCCTCGACAGGTTTCCCGACACCGGGCCCATTCCGGCGCCGCCGCAGGTGGCGGAGGTGACGCAGGTGCTGCTGAAGCACACCGGGACGGCGCTGGCGAGCCCGGGCGCGGTCGGGCCCGCGCTGCGCCGGATGCAGGGGGATCTGGAGAAGGCCATGGAGCGTGACGTATGACGGACACCGGAACCCGTATTCCCGCCGTCCGGACGCGGGCCGCGAGCCCGGGCGTGGCGGCGGTGCGGCCCTCGGCGCGGGAGCGGGGGACGCGGCTGCTGGCGGCCTTGTTCCTGGCGCCGACCGTGGTCGGGATCGTGGTCTTCACGGTCGTACCGATCGTCGGTTCGGTCGTGTTGAGCCTCTTCCACTGGAACGTGATCGATGCGCCTGATTTCGCCGGGACGGCCAACTACCGGGAGGTGTTCAGCGATTCGACCGTTTTGATCTCTTTCCGTAACACGCTGGTCTTCATGATCTTCGCGGTCGCCGCGCAGCTCCTGATCGCGCTGGCGCTCGCACTCACGCTGAACGGTCGGATGCCGACGTGGCTGCGATCGGTCTTCCGGTCGGCGTTCTTCTTTCCGCTGGTGCTCTCCGCCGCGTCCATCTCGGTCGTGATGAAGTATCTGTTCAACCAGGACTTCGGCGTGGTCAACTGGCTGATCGGGTTGTTCGGTCTCGCTCCCGTGCCCTGGCTGACCTCCGAGCACGGCGCGATGGCCACGGTGGTCATCGTGTACGTGTGGCAGCAGTTCGGGTTCTCCTTCCTGCTGTTCGTGGGCGGGCTGAACAACATCCCGAAGGAGATCCACGAGGCGGCCGCGCTCGACGGCGCGACCGGCCTGCGCAAGCACCTCGCCATCACCCTGCCGCTGCTCTCCCCCACCCTGCTGGTGGCCTCCGTGGTCGGCATCATCAACGCGCTCCAGGTGTTCGAGCAGCCGTACGTCCTCACCGACGGCGGGCCCGGCGACTCGACCCGGACCGTCGTGATGGTCATCTACGAGAAGGCGTTCGAGCAGCTGCGGTTCGGTGAGGCGTCCGCGGTGGGCGTGCTGCTGTTCGTGCTGATCATGGCGGTCACCGCCGTCCAGTTCCGGCTCAGCCGGCGTTTCGTCCACTACCAGTGAGCCGGGTGAGTCCCATGAGCCAACCGACCCTGACCCTCAGCCGCGCCCGGTACACGCTCGGGCCGTGGGCGCGGATCGCCGGGCTGACGGTGTGCGCGCTGCTGACCCTCGGCCCGGTCGTCTGGACCGTGTCCACCTCGTTGCGCACTCCGGCGGAATCGTTCGATCTGCCGCCGCAGATCATTCCCGTGCCTCCCAGTACCGCCGCCTATCACGGTGTCTTCGAACAGATCGATGTGTGGCTTCTCGCGCTCAACTCGACCCTGGTGACCGCGTTGGTCGCCATCGGTCAGATGATCACCGCGGGGCTCGCCGGTTACGCGTTCGCCCGGCTCGACTTCCGTTTCAAGAAGCCGCTGTTCGGTCTGGTCCTGGCGACCATGATGGTCCCCTTGCAGGTCACGATCGTCCCGGTGTTCCTGGTGCTCAAGTCGATGGGTCTGACCGACACGCTGCTCGGTCTGATCGTTCCGGCGTTTCCGACCGCGTTCGGCACCTTCCTGATGCGCCAGTACTTCCTCGGCATGCCGAAGGACCTCGGCGAGGCGGCGATGCTGGACGGCGCCGGGCCCTGGCGGATCTTCCGGTCCGTGTACGCCCCGCTGGCCCGGCCGGGCCTGGCCATCGTCGGCGTACTCGCCTTCAACTACCACTGGAACGAGTTCTTCCGCCCGCTGATCCTGGAGACCTCCGGCCAGAACTACACCCTGCCGCTGGGTCTGGTCTCCCTGCAGGGCAACCTCGGCACCGGTTCCATCTCGGTGGTCCTCGCCGGTGTCGTCCTCTCCATGATCCCCGCCGTCGCCGTGTTCGTCGTCGGCCAGCGCCCTCTGCGCGAGGGCATCACCTCCGCAGGAGTCAACCGTTGAGCCCCGCCGCTCCCGCCCCGGACCCGGCCGCCCCCCGCTTCCGGGTCCGCCCGCCCGCCAACTGGATCAACGACCCCAACGGCCCCTTCCGCTGGCGTGGCCGCCACCACCTCTTCTACCAGCACAACCCGGCCGCGCCGGTGCACGCCGACGTCCACTGGGGCCATGTCTCCAGCCCCGACCTCGTGCACTGGGAGCACCACCCGATCGCGCTCACGCCGACGCCCGGCGGTCCCGACGAGGCGGGCTGCTGGTCGGGCTGTGTGGTGGACGACGGGGGCGTGCCCACGGCGGTGTACACCGGCGTCGACCACACCCACACCGGGCTCGGCACCATCTGCCTGGCCCGCGCCGCCGACCCGGCGGACGACCGGCTCCTCTCCTGGCGGCCCCTGCCCGCCCCGGTGGTCGCGGGCCCGCCCCCGGGACTCGACGTGGTCATGTTCCGTGACCCGTTCGTCTTCCGGCACGCCGGCCGGCGCTGGGCGCTCGTCGGAGCCGGCCACGCCGACGGCACCCCGTCGGTGCTGCTCTACGACTGCGAGGAGCTGACCGACTGGCGGTTCGCGGGCGTCCTGCTGGACGGCCACGATCCGGTCGCCGCGGGCGCGTTCGGCGACAAAGCGGTCGGCTGGGAGTGCCCGCAGCTGTTCGAGACGTCCACCGGCGACCACGTCCTGGTGGTGTCCCTGTGGGACGGCGAGCCCCGCACCACCGGGTACCTCACGGGCCGTCTGGAGGCGGACGGGCGGGGCCGGCCGAGCTTCCTCCCGCGCCTCGGCGGCCGGCTCGACCACGGCCGGGACTTCTACGCCCCGGCCGTCCGCCAGGAGTCCGGCCGGGCCCTGATGTGGGGCTGGTCGTGGGAGGCGAGGGACGAGGCTGCGGTGCTGGCGGCGGGGTGGGCGGGCACGCTCACCGCGCCCCGGGTCGTCGACGTCCACCCCGACGGGGCGCTGCGGATCGTACCGGCCCCGGAGCTGGAACTCCTGCGTGCCGCCGAGCCGTTGGCGACCGCTCCGGGGCGCGCCGTGCCGCTTCCGCCGGCGTACGACCTGACCGTGACGGCGCGGGGCAGCGCCACGGTCACCCTGCTGCGGGCGGCGGACCGGGCGCTGACTCTCCGGCTGGACCCGGACACGGGCACCGTCGTCCTGGACCGCTCCGGCTGGCCCCGCGAGCGCGCCGAGGGCTCGGCGCCGGTCACGGTGAGCGTGCCGCCGGGTCCGTGTCTCCGCGTCCGCCTCCTGGTCGACGGCTCGCTGCTCGAACTGTTCGTGGCGGACCGGGCGACGGTGACCGAGCGGGTCTACCGCCGGCCGGACGACGTGCCCGAGCTGGTGGTCGAGGGGAACGCCGGGGTCAGTGCGTGGGAGCAGGTCCCACCGAGGCGCGGCTGACCACGGGACAGGCCAGCCGCCGTACGGTGGCGGGCGGGGTGCGGCCGGTGTCGATGGCGTCGAGCAGCAGCCGGGCCGCGGCCTCGCCCATCGCCCGGTGCGGCAGGGCGACGGTGGTGAGGGCGGGGGTGAGGTAGGCGGCCATGTGTTCCTGGTCGTCGTAGCCGACCACCGACAGCTCGTCGGGTACGGGGATCCCGAGCCGGGTCGCGGCATGCAGCACGCCTGCCGCGACCCGGTCGTTGTAGCAGAAGACGCCGGTGGGCCGCTGGTGCGGGGCGGTGCCGTCGAACAACCGGACGGCCCCCTCGTGGCCGCCGGTGATCTCGCCGCCGGTGCGGACGACCCACTCCCTGGGCACGGTGATGCCCTCGGCGCGCAGCGCGTCCCGGAAGCCGCGCAGCCGCTCCACCGAGGCGATGTCGTCCTGTCCGCCGACCACGGCCAGCCTGCGGTGCCCGGCCTCCAGCAGCAGGCGGGCGGCGGTACGGCCGCCGGCCCGCTCGGCGGGGATGACGGCGGGCAGCGAGTCGTCCTCGGGCAGGCAGTTGGCGAGCACGGAGTGGGTGCGGTGCAGGCCCTCGGGGACGCGGACCCGGCGCAGGGACATCGCGGCGTAGATGATGCCGTCGACGCGCCGGTCGAGGAGTTCGGCGACGGCCGCGTCCTCCTTGGCCGGGTCGCCGCCGGAGTCCACGGTGAGCACGAGGTGGTCGCTGTCCCAGGCGGTCTCCATGGCGCCGCGCAGCAGTCGCCCGGCGAACGGGGAGGAGGCGATCTCGTCCGTGACCAGGCCGATCACGGCCGTACGGCGGCGGCGCAGGCCGCGGGCGACGGGGTCGGGCCGGTAGCCGAGCCGGGCGGCGGCCTGCCGGATGCGTTCCTGGGTGGCGGGCGAGAGGTTGCCCTCGGCGCGGCCGTTGAAGACGAAGGAGACGGCGGTGTGCGAGACGCCGGCGAGCCGGGCGACGTCCCGCGAGGTGGGCCGCCCGCCGCCCACACCGTTGCTGTCCGCGCCGCCGCCCATGCCGTCCACCGCCCTCTTCCCCTGCCTGTCCACGTGGATCGCCGCTCACCCTATCCGGGCCGGCGGAGTCCGGGCCGGGGCGGTGAGCCACTGCTCCTCCACGCGGTCCCGTGCGGCCTGTGGGGGTGACCGCGCAGAACCTGTACGACCTGGCTGCTGGGCTGAACGGCCCGCTGCGCGGGTACCCGGGGCGCCTGAGGTGTCGTACGGAGGCGACGGAGGGAGCCGGAGGTGGCGGCGGAGGACCGGCTGCGGACGTACCGCGGCAAGCGCGACTTCGAGCGGACCCGTGAGCCGTCGGGGCGGGCGGCCCGGGGCGACGGCGGCGAGCCGCGGTTCGTGGTGCAGATCCATGACGCGCGGCGGATGCACTTCGACTTCCGGCTCCAGGTGGACGACGTCCTGCGGTCCTGGTCGGTGCCGAAGGGCCCGTCCGGCGACCCCGGGGACAAGCGGCTGGCGGTGCCGACCGAGGACCATCCGCTGGAGTACGAGGACTTCGAGGGTGTCATCCCGAAGGGCGAGTACGGCGGCGGCACGGTGATCGTGTGGGACCGCGGGACGTACGAGCCGCTCAGCCACGACCGCCAGGGTCGCCCGGTGGACTTCGCGGAGTCCCTGGAGCGCGGGCACGCCACCTTCCGGCTCCACGGCAGCAAGCTGCACGGCGAGTACGCCCTCACCCGCTTCCGGGGCGGCGCGGACGGGGAGGAGGCCTGGCTGCTGATGCGCAAGGGGCCCGCCCGTGCGAAGGGGCACGGCACTCCGGATCCCCGCCGGGCCCGTTCGGTGCGGACCGGGCGCACCCTGGCGCAGGTCGCCGCCGACGCCGGCGAGCAGTGACGCCCGTACCGCGGGGCCGTACCGCCCGGCCAGGGCACCGGCCGGCACTACCACTTCGACGCCGGCTGCGGCTCGGACGGCGTGTACCGGATGAGTGATCAGTCGTCGGGCAGGGGCTGCTCGGCCCAGATGGTCTTGCCGCCGACGGTCTGCCGGCTGCCCCAGCGCTGGGTGAGCTGGGCGACGAGGAGCAGGCCGCGGCCGCCCTCGTCGTAGGCGTGCGCCCGGCGCAGGTGCGGGGAGGTGGAACTGGCGTCGGAGACCTCGCAGATGAGGGCGCGGTCGCGGATCAGGCGCAGCTGGATGGGCGGCGCGCCGTAGCGGATGGCGTTGGTGACGAGTTCGCTGACGACGAGTTCGGTGACGAAGGCGGTCTCCGCCAGCCCCCAGGCGGTCAGTTGCTCGGTGGCCGCCTGCCGGAAGACGGCGACCTGGGCGGGGTGGGGCGGGACGTCCCAGGTGGCGACCCGGTCGGCGCCGAGGGCCCGGGTACGGGCGAGGAGCAGGGCGACGTCGTCGCCGGGCTGGTCGGGCAGGACGGCCTTCAGGACGTCGTCGGCGAGGACTTCGAGGGAGTCGGCGGGTGCGGTGAGGGCGTGGCGCAGTTCCTCGGTGGCGCCGTCGAGGTCCAGGTCGCGGTCCTCGATCAGGCCGTCGGTGAAGAGGGCGACGACCGAGCCCTCGGGCAGTTCGCGTTCCGTCGCCTCGAAGGGCAGTCCGCCGACACCGAGGGGCGGCCCGGCGGCCATGGGGACGAACTCGGCGGCCGCGCCGGGCAGGACGAGGGCCGGGGCGGGGTGGCCCGCGGAGGCCGCGCACAGGCGGCGGGTGACCGGGTCGTAGACGGCGTACAGGCAGGTCGCGCCGAGTTCGGCGACCTCTTCGCCACTGCCGTCGGCGGCGAGGTGGGTGACCAGGTCGTCGAGGTGGGTGAGGAGTTCGTCGGGGGGCAGGTCGACGTCGGCGAGGGTGCGGACGGCCGTGCGCAGCCGGCCCATGGTGGCGGAGGACCGGATGCCGTGGCCCACCACGTCGCCGACGACCAGGGCGACCCGGCCGCCGGAGAGCGGGATGACGTCGAACCAGTCGCCGCCGATGCCGGCCAGTGATCCGCACGGCAGATAGCGGTGGGCCACCTCGACCGCGGCCTGTCCGGGCAGGCCGCGCGGGAGCAGGCTGTGCTGCAGGGCGAGGGCGGTGGAGCGTTCGCGGCTGAAGCGGCGGGCGTTGTCGACGCAGACGGCGGCGCGGCTGGCGAGTTCCTCGGCGAAGACGGCGTCGTCGGGGCCGTAGTCCTCCGGGTGGGCCATGCGGACGCAGACCGCGACGCCCAGGGTGGTGCCGCGGGCCCGGAGCGGCACCGCGATCATGGAGTGGGCGCCCTGCCGGAAGGGGCGGCCCTGGGGGGAGCGGGCGTTGCGCTCTTCGAGCCACTGGACGAACTCGGGCTCTCCGGCCTGGCTGAGCACCGCGTGGCCCTCGCGCAGGGCGCGGGCGGGCGGGGAGGTCGGCTGGTAGTAGTCGGTCTGGCCGAGGTGGACGGCCGCTCCGGGGTTGCCCGGGCGGGTGGAGCCGTGGGCGACTCGCCGCAGTTCGATTCCGCCGTCCGGGATCATCGGCGGCTCGTCGGCGCCGAGCACCCAGTCGAGCAGGTCGACGCTGGCGAAGTCGGCGTACTGCGGGACGAGGACGCCGACCAGTTCCTCGGCGGTGCGCACCACGTCCAGGGTGGTGCCGATGCGGGTCGCGGCCTCGTTCACCAGGGCGAGGCGGCGCCGGGCCCAGTACTGCTCGCTGTTGTCGAACGCGGCGAGGGCGACGGCGGTGGGTTCGCCGGAGTCGTCGCGCAGCGGCCACATCTCGACGCTCCAGGCGTGTTCCCGGTTGAGGGCGGGGGCGCTGGTGAAGCTCTCGTAGCGGACCGGGCGGCCGGTCTCGGCGACCTGGCGCAGATGGGCCAGGAAGCCGCGGCTGTGCTCGGCGTTCTCGACGGTGTCGGGGAAGGACCGGCCGAGCAGCGCCTCCTCGGGGACGCCCATGACATGGCAGGCGGCGTCGTTGGCGCGCAGGTAGCGCTGCCGGAGGTCGAAGACGGACATGGACATGGACGCCTGTTGGAAGGCCTGGGCGGCCAGGGCGGCGCCGGCGGGTGCGGCCGTGACGACGTAGCCGGCGGGCCGGCCGTCGGCGCCGGTGAGCGGGCAGACGGTGAGGGGCAGCTCGACGCGGTGGCCGTCGCGGTGGCGCAGGGCGACCGGCCCGACCGGTCCGACGGGTCCGGCCGGTCCGAGGGGTCCGACCGGTCCGCTCGGGGCGGCGAGGAGGTCGCCGGGGAGGTCCTCGGCGAGCAGGTCGGCCGCGGACCGGCCGACCACCTCACCGGCCGGGTGGCCGGTGAGCAGCCGCGCGCCCTCGCTCCATCCGGTCACCGTGCCGTGCGCGTCGATGACCGCCGTGGCCGCGACATCCCTCATATGCCCAAGGATGTTCCGATTGTCCCGGTGCATCAAGCGGCGGGACGCTCCGCTTCAGCCCTGATGGGCGCGCAGGGCGGCCAGGGCCCGGTCGGCGTGGGTGTTCATGCGCAGTTCGCTGCGGACGATCTCCAGGACGGTGCGGTCCTGGGCGATCACGAAGGTGACGCGCTTGGTCGGGGCGAGCGAGAAACCCCGCTTGACGCCGAACCGCTCGCGGACCGTGCCGTCTGGGTCGGAGAGCAGCGTCATGCCGAGGCGGTGCCGGCCGGCGAACTCCTGCTGCTTGTCGACGGTGTCCCCGCTGATCCCGACGGGCCGGGCGCCGACGGCGGCGAACTCGGCCGCGAGGTCGCGGAAGTGGCAGGCCTCGGCGGTGCAGCCGGGGGTGAGGGCGGCGGGGTAGAAGAAGAGGACGACCGGGCCCTCGGCCAGCAGCTCGGTGAGCCGGCGGGTGGTGCCGGTCTCGTCGGGCAGGGCGAAGTCCTCGGTCTTGTCCCCGACAGCGAGCTGCTCGGTCACGGCCGACCCTCCCCGTTCCGGGCCACTGCGCGCGCCCACAGCACCAGCGGCAGCTGGAGGGGCAGCCGGGCGAGGGCCGCGGCCTTCAGCGGCGCCGGCCGGTCGCGCCAGTCCACGGCCATCTGGACGTTCGCCGGGAACACGCCGACGAAGAAGGCGGCTGCCGCCTTCGCGGCAGCCGCCCGGGTCCGGGGTGCCGCGATCCCGGCCGCGAGGGCCAGCTCGACGGCGCCGCTGCCGTACGTCCAGGCCCTGGGCGAGCCCGGCAGGGCCCGGGGCACGAGCGCGTCGAACTGCCGCGGGACGGCGAAGTGGGCGACCCCCGCGGCTGCCAGCAGGCCGGCGAGCAGCAGGGGTGAGCGTTCGGACCGGGTCACGGTTCCTCCTCTGGTGGCCTGCCGCCGGATATTACTGGACGGTAGGCGCGATCTCTCTCCCCCGTGGCCGACGACCGGATGGACTGAACCGCGGGTACGGCGACGGGAAGCGGCCCGGGGGGGGGGCCGGGGGGCGGGGGGGGGGGGGGGGGGTGTTCAAGCGGGACCACCTGGCGACCGGTATGTGCCG
>NZ_JBVHVI010000006.1:119766-225627 GCF_055564915.1 Streptomyces sp. NPDC028928 | reverse complement strand
GGGAGATGGGTGAAGGGGAGGCGCGCTCTCCCTCCCCTGGGGCAAAAGACAGGGTGGACGAAATTGGGGGTATGGCGCCGGGAGGCGCCCCGGCGCCGCGCCCGTGGACCGGGGCGGCGCCGGGCGCGCGCGGGCCTGGGGTCAGCCGGCGGTGACCAGCTTCTGCCGGGCCTCGCCGGCCTCGGCGCGCCGGGCCGAGCGCAGGGCCGCGATGCCGATGAACACCGTGGACGACACGCCGGCCAGGGCGAAGGCGGTGAAGCCCCAGTCGCCGTTGCCCGCGGCGAGCAGCTGCCCGCCGAGCCACGGGCCGAAGACGGCGCCGAAGCGGCCCATGCCGGAGGTCCAGCCGACGGCGGTGGCCCGGCTGTCCGGGGCGGAGCGGATGGAGACGGTCGCGTAGATCATCGTCTGGGCGCTGTTGAGGAACACGCCGGTGAGGAAGACGACCAGGAAGGTCAGGCCGAGCGGCATGTGCACGCTGAGCAGGAAGACACCGGCCGCGGTGAGCGCGAACCAGATCGCGGAGATGCGGGGGGCGCCGAAGCGGTCGGAGGCGCGGCCGGCGATCAGCATGCCGACGATGCCGCCGAGGTTGAACAGGACCACGAAGGTGAGGGCGGAGCCGAGGTTGTAGCCCTCGCCGCGCATCAGCGTGGGCAGCCAGGTGGCGACGCCGTAGACGAGGAGGAGTCCGCCGAAGGAGGCCAGCCAGTACAGCAGGGTCTGCAGCCACTCGCCGCCGCGGAAGAGGTTCAGCAGGGCGTCCCAGCGGTCGGCCGGGGCCTTGGGGGCGGCCGCGGCGGGGAGTTCGGCGTCGTAGCGGGCGGCGAGGGCGCGGGCCTCGTCGGTGCGGCCCTTGGCGAGCAGGAAGCTCAGCGATTCGGGCATGGCCTTGAGCAGGACCGGGACGTAGAGCAGGGGGAGGACGCAGATCCAGAAGGCGGCGCGCCAGCCGACGGGCTCGACGAGCCACTTGGCGACGTAGGCGGAGAGGATGCCGCCGGCGTGGTGGGCGGTCATCAGGGCGCCGATGGTCAGGGCGCCCCGGCCGCCGCGGGCGTAGTCGGAGACCATCGAGATCGCGGTGGGCAGCAGGCCGCCGAGGCCGACGCCGGCCAGAGTCCGGCCGAGACCGAAGACGGCGACGGAGCCGGACAGGGCGCAGATCCCGGAGGCGAGCGAGAAGAGGGTGACGCAGCCGGTCATGAGCTTCTTGCGGCCGATGCGGTCGGCGACGGTACCGGCCGTCAGGGCGCCCACGAGCATGCCGAAGGTGGCGTAGCTGCCGAGGTCGCCGGCCTGGTCGGCGGTGATGCCGAGGGCCTTGGCGGCGAGCATGTGGGGCAGCACGGAGCCGTAGATGAACATGTCGAGGCCGTCGAAGAGGACGGCGAGCCAGCACAGTGCGACGACGAGCCGGGCGAGTCCGCCGCCGCGGGGGGACGGGGAGGGGGAGGAGAACATCGTTGGTTACCTCTCGTGCGGGGTGTGCCCGACGCTAGGAAGCCGCCCCGGTTCAGTCAACATTTTTGTCAACAATCTTAGTGACAATCTGGGAACGGGGGCGGCTTCACGGGGTGTCACCCCACGGGCGGGGTGCCGTGGGTATGGAAGGACTCGATGGTCCTCAGACCCCAGGCCTGGCCCTTCTTCCGCTCGGCCTCGGTCCAGGTGACGAGCGGCCAGTCCGGCGCCAGGACGAGCCGCGTGAGCGGGTTGCACAGCTCGACGCGGTTGCCGCCGGGCTCGTAGACGTACAGGAAGAACGTCTGCTGGATGGCGTGCTTGTGCGGGCCCGTCTCGATGAACACCCCGCTGTCGATGGCGAGATCGGCGGCGCGCAGGATGTCCTCGCGGGTGTCCGTAGCGAACGCGATGTGGTGCAGCCGGCCCGCGGAGCCCGTCCAGTCCTCCGTGTACACCACGTCGTACGACTTGTGGGTGAAGGTCAGCCAGCGGGCCGCGATCCGGCCGGTGTCGAGCCGGATCTGCTCGGTGGGCCGGGCGCCGAGCACGTGCTGCTGGAACTCGGCGTTGGCGAGCACGTCGGCCGCGAGGAAGTTGACGTGGTCCAGGCGGCGGACCCCCACACCCCGGTTGGGCTTGGCCTGCGGCTGGTTCTTCAGCGCCGGTTTCAGCTCGTCCGGGGCCTGGTAGTACTCGCTCTCCCAGTACAGGGCGTGTTCGTGGCCGTCCGGGTCGGTGGTGACGTACAGCCGGCCGAGGCCGGGTTCGTCCTCCACCCAGCGGCCGGTGCCGCCCGCCTCCTCGACCGCCTTGACACGGCGGTGCAGGGCCTCCTCGCCGGAGGTGCGCAGGGCGAGCCGGCCGAGGCCGGGGGTGTCGCGGGCGGTGAGGACCAGGCTGTGGTGCTCGTAGTCGTCGAAGGTGCGCAGGTAGACGGTGCCGCCGTCCCGGCCGTTGACGGTGAGCCCCAGATAGTCGGTGAAGAAGGCGACACTGGCGTCCAGGTCCGGGGTGAACAGCTGGGCGTGGCCGATATGGGCGATGTCACCGAGGGGCGGGGCCATCGGTGCCTCCAAGGGGGTGTGCGGACGGTCGGGGGAAGACGGTGCCGTCGAGGATCTTGCGGGCGGTGCGCACGACGGCCGTACGACGCACCGCCGGGACGTCCGGATCGACGTCCGTGTCGATGTCGAGGAAGCCGGTGGGGTGCTCCATGCGGAGCCGGTCGCCGTGGGCGGGGAGTCGCGCGATGCCCTCCCCCACTCCCCCGGGCAGGCGCAGCCCCGCCGCCACGCTCGCGGCGCCGAGGACGCCGATCGAGGTGTGGCAGCGGACGGGGATGAAGGTGCGGGTGGTGACCGTGCCGCCGGAGCGGGGCGGGGCGAGCAGGGTGAGCTTGGGAACGGTCGTGTTGCCGACGTCGCCGAGCCCCATCAGCTCCCCCGCCGCCAGCCGGATCTCGCGGAGCCGGCCGGCGAGCACGGGGTCCTCCTCCAGTTCCCCGGGCCGCTCGTACCCGGTGACCTTCAGCGCGGTCGCCGGGACGAGCACGGTCGGCATCCCGTTGTCGACGCAGGTCACCTCGGTGCCGGCGACGGTGTCGCGGACCCGGCCGGTGGGCAGCAGCGGGGTGTCGCCGCCCGGGAACTCGATGACCACCGGGGCGGCGGTCCCGGGCACCCCGGAGATCTCGGCGTCCCCGGTGTAGTCGACGCGCCCGCCCGGTGTGGGGAAGGTGGCGACGGCCCGCTCCCCCGTGTTGAGCATGCGGATGCGGACGGCAGTCTCGGTCGGACCGGGGGCCACGAGCCCCCGCTCGACGGCGAACGGGCCCACTCCGGCGAGGATGTTCCCGCAGTTCTGACGGTCGCTCACCTCGGCCCCGTCGACGGCCACTTGGAGGAAGAGGTAGTCGACGTCGGCGTCCGGGTCGGCGGAGGCGGAGACCACGGCCACCTTGCTGGTGAGCGGGTGGGAGCCGCCGAGGCCGTCGATCTGGCGCGGGTCGGGGCTGCCCATGATGCGCAGCAGCAGGTCGTCGCGGGCGGCCGGGTCGGCGGGCAGGTCCTCGGCGAGGAAGTAGGCGCCCTTGGAGGTGCCGCCGCGCATCAGCACGCAGCGCACCCCCGCGGGCCCGGTCATGCGCCGGCTCCGTTCCGCACGTACTCCTCGTAGGAGGTGTAGGTGACGCCCAGCCGCGCGAGCTTCTCCCGCAGCCCGTACCGGTCGAGACCGAGCCGGCCGTCGAGGAAGGCGGCGCGGGAGGCGGCCTCCTTGGCCTCGCGGGCCTCGGACGCCGCGGCGGTCTCGCGGGCCTTCTCGCGCGGGACGACCACCACACCGTCGTCGTCGGCGACGATCACGTCACCGGGGCGGACCACCTGGCCGCCGAGGGCGACCGGTACGTTGACCGAGCCGCCGGTCGCCTTCACCGTGCCCTGCGCGCAGACGGCCGCCGACCAGGCGGGGAAGCCGAGTTCGCGCAGTTCGCGGGTGTCGCGGACACCGGCGTCGATGACCAGCCCGCGCACCCCGCGCTTCTTCAGGGCGGTGGCGAACAGTTCGCCGAACATGCCGTCGGTGGAGGGCGAGGTGGTGGTGACGACCAGGATGTCCCCCTCGCCGCACTGCTCGACGGCCGCGTGGATCATGAGGTTGTCGCCGGGCCAGGACAGCACGGTGACCGCGGTGCCGGCGACCCGGACGCCCTGCTGGACCGGGCGCAGCCGGGCCGGGAGCAGCCCGGTGCGGCCCATGGCCTCGTGCACGGTGGCGACGCCGTACCCGGCGAGGGCGTCGACGTCCTCCGCCTCGGCCTTGGGCGGGTTGGTGACGATCACGCCGCTCATGCCAGCTCCTTCGTGACCTGCGGGTAGGGGCGCATGTAGGCCTCGGCCATGGTCTTGTGCGGCAGGCCGAGGTTCGGGCCGGCGTTGCGCTTGAGCTGGACGCCGCGGCGGACGGCGAGGTCGGTGTAGTAGTCCCACAGGTGCTGCTGGGCGCCCAGGCACTCCATGGCCTTGCGCTTGGTCTCCCACACCTCGGTGATGTCCAGGAGGACCTCCGGCGTGAAGCCGCTCATCTCGGGCTGGTGCGGCTCGAAGTAGAAGACGGGCGGGGCGCCGATGATCTCGCCGGGGCCGGGATAGCCGATGGCCTGGGCGAGGACGCGGGCTTCGAGGGCCATCCGGTTGGCGGCTGGGTGGTCGCCGTTGTACGGGTCCTGCACCGGGTGGGTGAGGACGACGTCGGGCTGCGTCTCGCGGTAGACGGCGACAAGCCGGTCGGTCAGCTCGGCGGTGGCGACGAGGGGGTAGTCGCCGGCGTCGAAGAAGCGGACCTCGGCGCCGAGGGTGGCGGCGGCCCGCTCCGCCTCCTCCCGGCGGATCCCCTTGATCTCGTCCAGGGTCTTTCCCTCGCGCCACGCCTTGGCGGACTCACCGCGCTCGCCGAAGGTCAGGCAGGCGATGGTGACCTTCTCGCCGCGGGAAGCGGCCAGGGCGATGGCCCCGCCGGCGCGCCACACGAAGTCGCCGGCGTGCGCGGTGACGACGAGGGTGGATCGGGCGGGTGGGGCCGGCGCGTTGGCGTGCGTCATTGCTCGGTTCTCCTTGGTCGACAGGGGTGCGCCCGCCCCGTCCCGGTCGACGCGCCGGTGCGGCGATCAGTCGCGCAGCGCCTCGATCACGCCGGCGAGGTGGGCGCGGACGGCCGCTTCGGCCGCCTGCGGGTCCCTGGCCCTGATCGCCTCGATCATCGCCAGGTGCTCGTTCAAGGATTGCTGCGGACGCCCCGGCCGGAGCGCCAGCTGGAAGCGGTGGCGGACCAGTTGGGCGTTCAGCCGCTCCAGCAGCTCGACCGCGGTCTGCTGCCCGGAGATCTCCCGGATCCGGTCGTGGAGCTGGTGGTTGAGATCGGAGTACGTCACCGGCTCGCCGTCGGCTACGGCCTTCTCCATCGCCGCGCCGAGGTCGGCCAGTTCCGTCAGCTGCTCGTCACTGGCCGCGACGGCCGCCTTGGCCGCGCACAGTCCTTCCAGGACCATGCGGCACTCCGTGATGGCGACCGCTTCCTCCACGGTCACCACCCGCACCCGCGAACCGCGGTTGCGGATCCGTTCGACCAGTCCCTGCGCCTCCAGATCGATCAGTGCCGCCCGGATGCTGGCCCGCGTCACACCGAACTGCTCGGCGAGTTCGTTCTCCACCAGCCGCTGGGCCGGCGCCATCTCGCCGTGCAGGATCGCCTGCCGCAGCTGCGCGAGCGCGTGCTGCTTGGCCTGCTCTCCGGTGCTCGGACGGGCTTCCTTCGGCATGTGCCCTCCCTGAGTGAGTGCCTGTCGAACCTAAATCTAGCCAAACAAGATTGTCAACAATTTTGTCCGCACGACTCCGGGCCGCTCGCCGGTGCAGCGATCCCGGCCTTGCCCCTGCCGGGCGCCCGGGGCAGCCTAGGGCTATGGGTGCTCCGGACGGGCCCACCCTCATCACCTCCGTGCAGCGGGCGTTCCGGCTGTTGGAGGCGGTGAGCGAGCACGAGAACGGCGCGCCGGCGAAACAGCTGGCGCGGGAGACCGGGCTGCCCCTGGCCACCGCCTACCACCTGCTGCGCACCCTTGTGCACGACGGCTACGTGCGGAAGCTGGACGACGGCGGATTCATCCTGGGCGACCGGCTGAAGTCCCTGCACACCGCGGGCCGCACCCAGACGCTGCTCAGCCGGGTGCGCCCGACGCTGAACGCCCTGCGGGACGAGCTGTCCTCCGCCGCGTACCTCACGTTCTACGAGGACGGCGAGATCAGGGTCGCCGAGATCGTGGACAGCCCCCGTACCCCACGGGTGGACCTCTGGGTGGGGTTCGAGGACGCGGGACACGCCACCGCACTGGGCAAGTCCGTGCTGCGGGAGCTGGACGAGGACGCCCGCCGGGAGTACCTCTCCCGGCACCACCTCCCCGATCTCACGCCACGGACGATCACCAGCGTCCCGGAGCTGCTCCGCAGGATCGAGTCGCCCCCGCTGGCCCCGGCCGTCACGGACCTGGAGGAGTACTCCCTCGGCACCGTGTGCGTGGCGGTGCCCGTCTACCGCGGGAACACCCTCGGCTCACTGGGCGTCTCCCTGCCGGTGGAACGCCGGGACCGCCTCCAGGAGATCCGGGCCCGCCTGCTCCCGATCGCGAGCCGCGTGACCAGGAGCCTCTCGCTCACTATCTGAAAACCCGCTCCTTGTGGCGGCCCGCCCCCGGCCCGTTTGCTTGACGAAACGGACATTCCGGGTGTGCACCCCCTACGCGCGAGGACTGCGGACGAGATCATGAGCGAGGCCCGACACCCTGGTGGCGACCCCGCACCGACGCGGCTGTGCAGGAACCGTGTGACCGGCGCCTGCGGCCCGGTCCGCCGGCGTGTCGCCGGGCCGCTGGCCGCCGGCATGCGCGTACTGCCGGTGCTGGTCGTCGCCGTCGTCGTGCTGGTCGACCTGGCCGGAGGGGCGGGGATGGTGTGGCTGCCGCTGCTGGCGGCCGGCCCCGCGCTGGCGGCCACCACCAACGGCCCGCGCGGCGTGCTCGGCGCCGGTCTCCTCGCCGCGGCGACGAGCACGGCCCTGGGCGTCGGGCACGAGGTCCCCGCCCACGACCTGGCGGCCGTACTGTGCGCCCTGCTGGCGGTCACCGCGGCGAGCGGCCTGGCCGGCGTGCTGCGCGGCCGTCGGGAGCGGGTCCTCGCGGCCGTCCGCTCGGTCGCCGAGGCCGCCCAGCAGGCGCTGCTCCAGCCCGTCCCGGAGACCGTCGGCCCGTTCCAGGTCGCCGTCCGCTACAGCGCCGCGGCGGCCGAGGCCCGCATCGGCGGCGACCTGTACGCGCTGGTTCCCACCCCGCACGGCGTCCGGCTGATCGTCGGCGACGTACGCGGCAAGGGCCTGCCCGCCGTCGGGACCGCCGCGCTCGTGCTCGGGGTGTTCCGCGAGGCCGCCCACGACGAGCCCGACCTGCTCGCCGTCGTCGGCCGGATCGAGCGGAGCCTGGCGCGCAACCTCGGCCCGGACGACTTCGTCACCGCCGTGGTCGCGGGCTGCCCCCGGTCGGGGCACCTGGAGATGGTCAACTGCGGACACGCGCCCCCGCTGCTGATATCGGCGTCCGGGGAGATCGAGGCGGTGGAGACGGCCCGCCCCGCGCCGCCCCTCGGCCTGCGCGCCCTCTCGGGCCAGGCTCCCCGGCTGCAGCGCCTGCCCTTCGGGGTGGGCGATCAGCTCTTGCTGTACACCGACGGGGTCACCGAGGCCCGCGACGGCGCCCGCGCGTTCTACCCGCTGGCCGACGGTGTGGCCCGGCATGTGTGCGACGAGCCGGCCCGCACCCTCACCGCGCTCCATGACGAGCTGCTGGCGCATGTGGGCGGCCGGCTGCACGACGACGCCGCGCTGCTGCTGCTCCGGAGGAAGTCCGCGGAGGAGTCCGTCCCCGCGCGGTCGGGCGCGGACAGCGCGGTTCAGACCGCGACCAGCTCCGCCCAGCGCGTGACCCCGCCGGAATGGAGCCGTATGCCGTGACGGGTCGCCAGGGCGTGGACGATCGACTCGCCCCGGCCGTGCTCGTCCGGGTCGATGCCGCCGAGCGGCTGACCCGCCGCACGCGCGGCTCCCGCGTCGGTGACCTCGACCCGCAGGACCCCGTCGCCGTCACGGTCCGTCCACGACAGCCGCAGCTCGGCCGGCGGCAGGGCGTGGATGATCGCGTTGGTGACCAGCTCCGACACGACGAGCAGCGCGTCCTCGACGATCTGCGGGCACACCCTCCAGTCCGCGAGGACGGCCGCCACCCGTCGGCGTACGGTCGAGACCGCGCCGGCGACGGGCGGCACCGGACACACGTGGTCGCGTGCCGCCCGGAGCAGCGTGTTGAGCTGTGCCGCCATGTTCTCTCCCGATGATCTGGACCGCCCGGCGGGACGCTCGCGCGCCTTTCGGGACTCCCATGCACGCTATGGAGACAAATCGGTCTGGTCAATGAACGGCGGTCGGCATTACCGAACGCGCGCGACCGCGGCCGTCGTCCCGCCCGCGGAGCGAAGCGTCCGCGGCGGTAATAGGCTCGCCTCATGGCCGGACCGGTCCAGTCGATCGAACGGGCGGCGGCGATTCTCCGCCTGCTCGCCGGTGGGCCCCGCCGACTCGGGCTCGGAGAGGTCGCGGCGTCACTCGGCCTCGCCAAGGGCACCGCCCACGGCATCCTGCGCACGCTGCAGCACGTGGACTTCGTGGAACAGGACGCGGCGACCGGCAAGTACCAGCTCGGAGCCGCCCTGCTGCACCTCGGCACCAGCTATCTGGACGTCAACGAGCTGCGCTCGCGCTCCCTCAACTGGGCCGACGCCCTGGCCGCCCGCAGCGGTGAGGCGGTACGCCTCGGCACTCCGCTGGAGGGCAGGGTGCTCATCGTCCACCACGTGTTCCGGCCGGACGACACCTTCCAGACGCTGGACGTGGGCTCCCTGCTGCCGCTGCACGCCTCCTCGCTCGGCAAGGTCCTGCTGGCCTACGGGACCGCGGCGGTCGAGCCGGACCGGGAGCCGGGTCTCGAGGCCTACACCCGGCACACCCTGGCCGATCCCGAGCGGCTCGCCCGGGCGCTCACCGAGGTCAGGGAGGTCGGCTGGGCCGCGGAGATCCAGGAGATGAGCATGGGCGAGGCCGGGCTCGCCGCACCGATCCGGGGGCACGGCGGCCTCGTCGTCGGCGCCATCGGGCTGTCCGGGCCGGTCGAGCGGATCTGCGACAGCCAGGGCCGGCCCCGCGCGCATCTGATCAGTCTGATCCGGGAAGCCGCGCGGGCGATCTCCCGAGACCTGGGAGCCGCCCGCTGGTAGGCCAGGACAGCCGCCCCTCGACCCGTCGGAAGGCAGACCCGATCATGGTGGAACGGTATGTGATGTCCATCGATCAGGGCACCAACTCGACCCGCTGCATCCTGTTCGACCACCGGGGGCGGCTGGTCTCGGTCGCGCAGAAGGAGCATCAGCAGCACTTCCCCCGGCCGGGCTGGGTCGAGCACGACGCCGTCGAGATCTGGCAGAACCTGCGGCGCGTCGTGCCCGAGGCGCTCTCCGACGCCGGTGCGGGCCAGGAGCAGGTCGCCGCGATCGGGCTGGCCAACCAGCGTGAGACGACGGTGCTGTGGGACCGGCGGACCGGCGCCCCGCTGGGCCGGGCGATCGTCTGGCAGGACACCCGCACGGCACCGCTCGTGGAGGAGCTGCGGGAGCGGCCCGGAGAGGCGTTCTTCCTGGACCGGTGTGCGCTGCCGCCCTCGACCTACTTCTCGGCGCTGCGGATCCGGTGGCTGTTCGACCACGTCAAGGGCGTCGAGCAGCGCGCGAAGGACGGCGAGGTGCTGTTCGGGACGATGGAGAGCTGGCTGATCTGGAATCTCACCGGGGGTGCCGACGGCGGCCTGCACATCACCGACGCGACCAACGCCAGCCGTACGATGCTGATGAACATCCGCACGCTCGCCTGGGACGACGAGCTGCTGGACTTCTTCGGGGTGCCGCGCTCGATGCTGCCCGAGATCAGATCGTCCGCCGAGACGTACGGCGAGGCCCGCGCGCTGCTGCCGGGCGTCACCATCACGGCCGCGCTCGGTGACCAGCAGGCCGCGCTGTTCGGGCAGACCTGCTTCTCCCCCGGCGAGGCCAAGTGCACGTACGGCACGGGCAGCTTCCTGCTGCTCAACACCGGTGAAGACCTCGTACGCTCCCGGCACGGACTGCTCACGACGGTCGCGTACCAGATCGGGGACCAGCCGCCGGTCTACGCCCTGGAGGGGTCGATCGCCGTCACCGGCGCCCTCGTCCAGTGGTTCCGCGACCGCCTGGGCCTGATCAGCAGCGCCCCGGAGATCGAGACCCTCGCGCGCACGGTGGAGGACAACGGCGGCTGTTACATCGTCCCCGCCTTCTCGGGCCTGTTCGCCCCGCGCTGGCGGAGCGACGCGCGCGGGGTGATCGTCGGCCTCACCTCGTACATCACCAAGGGACACCTGGCGCGTGCCGTCCTGGAGGCCACCGGATGGCAGACCCGCGAGGTCGTCGACGCCATGAACGCCGACTCCTCCATCACCCTCCAGCAGCTCAAGGTGGACGGCGGCATGACCGCGGACAACCTGCTCATGCAGTTCGTGGCCGACGTCCTCGACGTGCCCGTGGTACGGCCCATGGTCGCCGAGACGGTCTCCCTCGGCGCGGCCTACGCGGCCGGGCTCGCCGCCGGCTACTGGCCCGGCCTGGAGGTCCTGCGCCGCAACTGGCACCGAGCCGCCCAGTGGCTCCCCGCGATGGACCCCGAGCGCCGGGCGACGGAGTACGAGAACTGGCAACGGGCGGTCGAACGCTCCCTGGGCTGGATCAGACCCCCACGCACCTCCTGACGGCGACATCGTGCTGATGAGCGCGCGGTCGCGGCGGCCCTCGCCTTCGTCCTCGCCTCCTTCGTCCCCGCCTCCTCGGGGAATCCCCGGGTACGGCGGGCCCGTTCAGGGGAACCCGCGCCGAAAGGCGCGTGAGGGTGCTGGGCCCGGTCGAGACCTTCTGCCGTGACCGCCGTGACCCTGCCGCTCATCCCGCCGATGCTCGCGACCCCCGGCACCCTGCCGCCGGCCGCCCAGGACGCGCGGTGGGCCTACGAGACCAAGCAGGACGGCCAGCGGGTGATGGTGTACCTGCCCGGCGACGGCACCGTGCTGCTGCGTGCCCGCTCGGGCGAGGACATCACCGCGGCCTACCCCGAACTCCGGCCGCTCGGCGGGGCGCTGGGCACCACACCCGCTGTGCTGGACGGCGAGGTGCTGGCCCTGGACGAGCGGGGGCGCGCGAACTTCCAGCTGCTGCAGAGCCGGATGGGCCTCGCGCACGCCCCCGCCCTGGCGGCGCGCCGGGCCGCCCGGGTGCCGGTGCACCTGGTCCTGTTCGACGTGCCGTACCTGACGGAACCGCTGCTGCGGCTGCCGTACGTCCGGCGGCGGGCGCGGCTGGAGGAGCTGGGGCTCGCCGGGCCGTACTGGTCGACGCCGGCCGCCGTGACCGGGCACGGCGCCGAGGCGCTGCGCGCCACCCGGGAGCACGGCCTGGAGGGGCTGGTGTGCAAGCGCCTGGACTCGGTGTACGAGCCCGGGGTGCGCTCCCGCGCCTGGATCAAGATCCGGAACATGCGGGCGGAGGACGTGATCGTCGGCGGCTGGCTGCCCGGCAAGGGGCGGCTGACCGGACTGCCCGGCGCGGTCCTGGTCGGCCAGCGCGACCCGGAGGGCCGGCTGCGGTACGTCGGCGGGGTGGGCACCGGCTGGAGCGGGGCCGAGCGCACCGAACTGGCGGAGCTGCTGCGGGACGCGGCGAGCGACCGGTGCCCCTTCGACCCCGTGCCGCGCGTCCCCGGCGCCCGCTGGGTGCTGCCCAGGCTGGTGGGCGAGGTCAGCTACAGCACCCGTACCCGCAACGGCATGCTGCGCCAGCCCTCCTGGCTGCGGCTGCGCCCCGATCTCGGCCCGGAGGAGTCGGCGGCGGACCTGCCCGAGGCCTACGAGTGAGCGCCGGGGGGTCTATCGTGTGCGCATGCCGGTTCCCGAACTGATCCGAATCGTCTCCCGCGACTCGCCCATGGCCCTGGCCCAAGTCGAGCGGGTCCGCGCCGAGTTGGCGGTGCTGCACCCGGGCGTGCGCACCACGGTCGTACCGGTGAAGACCACCGGCGACAAGTGGCTCGGCGATCTGTCCCAGGTCGAGGGCAAGGGGGCGTTCACCAAGGAGGTGGACGCCGCCCTGCTGGCCGGGGAGGCGGACCTCGCGGTGCACTGCGTCAAGGACGTGCCCGCCGACCGGCCGCTGCCGGCCGGGACGGTGTTCGCCGCGTTCCTGAAGCGGGACGACATCCGGGACGCGCTGGTGCACCCGGGCGGGCTCACCCTGGACGAGCTGCCGGCCGGCACCCGCATCGGCACCTCCTCGGTGCGCCGGATCGCCCAACTGGCCGCCACCCACCCGCATCTGGAGTGCGTCCCGTTCCGCGGCAACGCCAACCGCCGGCTGGAGAAGCTGGCCGCCGGCGAGGCGGACGCGCTGCTGCTGGCCGTGTCCGGCCTGGAGCGCATCGGCCGGACGGATGTGATCAGCGAGGTGCTGTCGCCCGAGACGATGATGCCGCCGATCGGCGCGGGCATCCTCGCCCTGCAGTGCCGGGAGGACGACACCGACCTGATCGACGCGGTCAGCGGGCTCGGCGACCCGGACACCCACCGGGAGGCGACGGCCGAGCGGATGTTCCTGCATGTGCTGCAGGGCCACTGCAACAGCCCCATCGCCGGGTACGCGCGCGTGGACCGCAGCGGTGAACTCTCCCTGCGGGCCTGCGTCTTCACCCCGGACGGCAAGACCCGGCTGAACGCTCACGAGTGGGCGGGCCGGCTCGATCCGGCCACGCTCGGCACGTCGGTCGCGGTGGCGCTGCTCCGTCAGGGGGCGCGCGAGATCATCGACGGCATCCCGCACTGAGCCCGTCGGGCCACGCTCAGGCGGAACCGGGCTCCGTCTGGTCCCTCAGGAAGGCGCTGACCTGGTGGGCCAGACTGCCCTGCCCGGTCGCCGTGGGGGCGGCCGCCGGGGCCGGCTCCAGGACGCCGATGCCGCCCGTCCACAGCCGGCGGCCGGCCCACTCGTCGTCCACCCGCAGCTGCACCTGTACGTCCACATGGGTGAGGGCGGCCTCGGGTGCGGCGGCGTACAGCACGGCGGTGGCCCGGCGCAGCGGGTAGACGTCGAAGCCCTCGATGAACTGGGAGTTGCGCCAGTCGATGAAGGCGCCCTCGCCGTCCGGGCCGACCCGGACGTCGATCTGGCCGTCCTCCAGATGGATGCCGTAGTGCCGCGTACCGCGGTTCTCGACGGTGGCCCGGACACAGAAGTACGTCAGCCCGGCGGCGGCGTCGTCCCGTCCGCGCGGCGGCTCGGCCGGCTCCAGGCGGTGGACGCGAACCCGCAGACCGGCATGCTCCTCGTACTCGTGCCAGTCCCCGACCACGTTCGGCTCGTACACAGTGCCCCTCTCGACCTTCGAGAGCTGCTGTCTATCTGTGGGCCGAGTGCACTGTCAAATGAGCAGAATGCGCTGTGGCCAGGGAATTCACCCCCTTTGATCAGTGATCAAGCGCTGCCCAGGAAGAACTCGTCCACCGCGCCTTCCGGCCGGCCGCGCGCGCGTGTGGCACATCACGTCCCCCGACAAGATCAGCGGCCCCCCGCGGGCCATCGGTCCCACCCCGCCCCCGGGCTCATCCGACAAGGTCGGTTTGTTCTGTTTGTTTGGATATGCCCGCCAGCGGGAAAGGGCAGAGCAGTGCTTCGGACAGGAGGCACGTCCGTGGGAGCCGGCACCGCCGGACGCCCCGGTGTCCTTTCGATGGTCCGAGCGCACCTCCCACGGTGTCTGTCCACCCAGCACCTGCTGAGAGAGGTGCGCGCAATGCGTGTCACTGGCAGCACGAAGCCCCATCCCCATGACGACGCCCCGGACACCGGCGACTCCTTCGAGCGGCTCGCGCAGCTCCCCGAGGGTCCCGAGCGTCAGGCGCTCAGGGACGAGCTGATCCAGTTGTGGCTGCCCATGGCCGAGCGGATCGCCGTACGGTTCCGCGGCCGTGGCGAGGCCCTGGAGGACCTGTACCAGGTGGCCGCACTCGGCCTGGTCAAGGCGGTCGACCACTACGACCCCACCCGCGGCCGCGCCTTCGAGGCGTACGCCGTGCCCACCATCACCGGCGAGATCAAGCGCCACTTCCGGGACCACATGTGGACCCTGCACGTGCCGCGCCGGGTGCAGGACCTGCGCAACCGGGTCCGCGCCGCCGTGAAGGAGCTGGCGCAGACCACGCCGGGCCGGGCACCCACCGTCGCCGAGATCGCCGCGCACACGCGGCTCAGCGAGGACGAGGTGCGCGCCGGAATGGAGGCCCTGGAGTGCTTCTCCGCGCTGTCCCTGGACGCCGAGGTGGCCGGCACGGACGGCTACGCCCTCGGCGACTCCCTGGGCGGCCCCGACCCGGGGTTCGACCTCGTCGTGGACCGCGCCGCGGTCAAGCCCTGTCTCGCGGCCCTGCCCGAACGCGAACGCACCATCCTCTACCTGCGCTTCTTCGGCGGTATGACCCAGAGCCGGATCGCCCAGCAGCTCGGCATCTCGCAGATGCACGTCTCGCGGCTGCTCAGCGGCTGTTTCGACCGGCTGCGCGAGGAGCTGCTCGCGGAGGTCCGCTGAAAGCCGCCTCCGCTCAGCTCTCCTCGGTCCCCGGGACCTGCGTGGGGCCGTACCGGTCCAGGGCGTCCTCCAGCGCGGCGCCGATCTCGGCCGGGATGTCGCCGCGCCGCCCCCAGATCAGGATCAGCTCCGCGATGTGGCGCAGCTTGATGTTGGTGTGCTGGGAGACGTCCCTCAGCACCTGCCACCCCTCGTCCGGGGCGACCCGGCCGAGGGCGACCATCATCCCGATCGCCTGGTCGATGACCGCGTGGGAGGCCATGGCCTCCTTCATCTGGTCGACCTCGGCCTGCAGCGCGGCGATCCGCTCCGGCTCACTCTCTCCCATCCCTCCATGGTGGCAGGGGCCTGGACCCCCGCCACCCGGGGTATTCGGGAGGCATCCCACCCCGTTCCGGCCGGACACCGGTGCAGACCGGTGGCCGCCCGGCCCCGAGACCAGGACGCGACTGCCATGAACCACGACACCCCCGCCGGCGGCGGACCGCGCCGAAAAGAAGTCGTCTCGACCCACTCCGTGTTCGGCGCGCCGTGCTGGGTGAGTCTGACCAGCCGCGATCTGGAGGCCACCCAGGACTTCTACTCGGCCGTGCTCGGCTGGCGCTGGCGCGGCGTGAAGCTCGGCGAGCACTTCCGGATCGCGCTGGCGAACGGGGTCCCGGTGGCCGGGATCGCCGCGGTCGCCTCGATGTGGCAGATGGCGGTGGCCTGGACGCCGTACTTCGCCGTGCCGGACGCGGACGTGGCCGTGTCCCGGGTCCGGGAGCGCGGCGGTACGGCGGCGGTCGGGCCGCTGTCCTTCCCGCCGGGCCGGGCGGCGCTGCTCGCCGACCGGGACGGGGCGACGTTCGGGATCTGGCAGGGCGAGCTGGTCACCAACTGGGAGGCGTGGCGGCAGGCGGCGCCGACCTTCGTCCGGCTGCACACCCGGGACGCCTTCGACGCCGCGCTGTTCTACGGCGAGGTCCTGGACTGGGCGAGCGGGCTGCCGGGCTGCTGCCAGGTGGAGTACGAGGGCGGCGAGGTGGTGCTGCGCAGCCGGGGTGACGTGGTGGCGCGCATCGACTCGGGCGCGGTGGAGGCGGCGCCGGACCCCTCGGTCCGGCCGCACTGGCAGATCCACTTCACGGTGACCGACGTGGCCGGCTGCGCCCGCGCGGCGGAGAAGCACGGCGGCAGCGTGCTGCGCGAGGACGAGACGGAGGCGATCCTGCGCGACGCCGACGGGGCACAGTTCACGGTGACGGCACGCCGGAACCCTTGAGGCGGAGCTTGTGAGGCGGGCCTTCGAGGCGGAGCCTTTGAGGGGGCGCGTCCACCGTTACCGTGCTTGTCGGCGGGTCCGTCGTGGCCGCTCGCGCGGTTCCCCGCGTCCCTGGGGCGTTGTCCGCGACGGACGTGACAGGAGGACGAGACTCCGGGCCTCCACACGGAGCCTCGTGCCCGCCTTGCGTTCGCGTTCGTCGGGAATGCCGTCGAGGTCGGCGGTGTCGACCAGGGTGGTCCAGCGCTCACCGAAGGAGGTGTCGGGCAGGCGGAAGTCGACCGGCTCCCAGTAGCCGTTGACGAGCAGCAGGAAAGAGTCGTCGACCATACGGCGGCCGTAGGGGTCGGGTTCGGCGATGGCGTCGCCGTTGAGGAACACGCCGACCGAGTGGGCGTCGCCGCGCTGCCAGTCCCGGGCGGTCATCTCGCGGGCGTCGGGCCGCAGCCACATCAGGTCGGGCAGCGGCTGCCTGGCGTGGGTCGGGGTCTCGCCGCGGAAGAAGCGGCGCCGGCGCAGCACCGGATGCGCGGCGCGCAGCGCGATGAGGTGCCGGGTGAAGTCGGCCAGGGAGCGCTGCTCGTCGGTGAGGTCCCAGTCGATCCAGGAGGTCTCGTTGTCCTGGCAGTAGGCGTTGTTGTTGCCCTGCTGGGTGCGCCCGAGTTCGTCGCCGTGGCTGAGCATCGGGATGCCCTGCGAGAGCAGCAGCGTGGCCAGCAGGTTGCGCTGCTGGCGGGCGCGGAGTTCGAGGACGGCCAGGTCCTCGGTCTCGCCCTCCACGCCGCAGTTCCAGGACCGGTTGTGGCTCTCACCGTCCCGGTTGTCCTCGCCGTTCGCCTCGTTGTGCTTGTCGTTGTACGACACGAGGTCGCGCAGGGTGAAACCGTCGTGCGCGGTGACGAAGTTGACGCTCGCGCGCGGTCGGCGCCTACTGTGCTGGTACAGGTCGGAGGAGCCGGTGAGCCGGGAGGCGAACTCGCCGAGCGAGCCGGGCTCGGCGCGCCAGAAGTCCCGTACGGCGTCCCGGTACTTGCCGTTCCACTCCGACCACAGCGGCGGGAAGTTGCCCACCTGGTAGCCGCCCTCGCCCACGTCCCACGGCTCGGCGATGAGCTTGACGCGGCTGATCACGGGGTCCTGCTGGATCAGGTCGAAGAACGCCGAGAGCCGGTCCACCTCGTGGAACTGCCGGGCCAGGGTGGCCGCGAGGTCGAAGCGGAAGCCGTCGACGTGCATCTCGGTGACCCAGTACCGCAGCGAGTCCATGATCAGCTGGAGCACGTAGGGGTGGCGCATCAGCAGGCTGTTGCCGGTGCCGGTGGTGTCGTAGTAGTGCGCCCAGTCGCCGTCGACCAGGCGGTAGTAGGAGGCGTTGTCGATGCCGCGGAAGGACAGGGTGGGGCCCCGCTCGTTGCCCTCGGCGGTGTGGTTGTAGACCACGTCGAGGATGACTTCGAGGCCGGCCGCGTGCAGCGCCTTCACCATGGCCTTGAACTCGTTGACCTGCTGGCCGCGGGTGCCGAAGGCGGCGTAGGCGTTGTGCGGGGCGAAGAAGCCGATGGTGTTGTAGCCCCAGTAGTTGGACAGGCCGCGGTCCTGGAGCACACCGTCGTGCACGAACTGGTGCACCGGCATCAGTTCCACCGCGGTCACGCCGAGCGAGGTGAGGTGCTCGATCACGGCGGGGTGCGCGAGGCCGGCGTAGGTGCCGCGCAGCCGTTCGGGGACGTCCGGGTGGGTCATGGTCAGGCCGCGGACGTGGGCCTCGTAGATCACCGAGTCCGCGTACGGCGTCCTGGGCGGACGGTCGTCGCCCCAGTCGAAGAAGGGGTCGGTGACCACGCCCAGCATGGAGTGGCCGGCGCTGTCCGCCGGGGCGGGTCCGTCCGGGGCGCGTTCGTACAGCGAGGGGTGGTTGTCGATCTGGCCGTCGACGGCGCGGGCGTACGGATCGAGCAGCAGCTTGGCCGGGTTGCAGCGGTGGCCGAGCGCCGGCTGCCAGGGGCCGTGCACCCGGTAGCCGTAGCGCTGTCCGGGGCCGATGCCGGGGAGGTACGCGTGCCAGACGAAGCCGTCGACCTCGTGCAGCGGGACGGGGGTCGCGGTGCCGGCGTCGTCCACCAGGATCAGCTCGACACGCTCGGCGACCTCGCTGAACAGGGCGAAGTTGGTGCCCTGGCCGTCGAAGGAGGCACCCAACGGGTAGGGGTGCCCGCTCCACACGGGCACCCCTTTGCGGGTCTTGCGGCGGCTCACAGGCGGCCCTCCAGGGCGTCGTCACCGGCGGGCGCCGGCGCGGCCAGTACGGCCACGGGTTCTTCGCGGGGCACCTTGAGACCCGTCCGCAGGGTGGGGGCGGGGGCGACGGGCACCAGTGGGACGCGCTGGCCGGCGCGGGCACGCTGCGAGAACCAGATGATCTTGCTGCCGGTGTCGGAGGCGCAGCAGCCCCAGCCGTCGCTCATGGCGGCGATGTCCGCCAGGCAGGCCCGCAGGTCCTGGTCCGGGCGCAGATCCGGGTCGTCGTCGCCGAAGGCGGTGATGAGGTGCTGGCCGTTCCACCACATCTCGATCGAGGTGTGCTTGTCCGTCGCGTGCTCGTCGATCGCCCGCAGCAGCAGTTCGGCGCCGCGGCAGACGGGGTCCACGAGGTTCTCGAGGTCCCAGTAGCGGAGATGGGCGGCCAGGATGCGGCTGACCTGTCCCACCCGTTCCGGGCTGACTTCCACGTCGAGGTGGTAGTAGCAGGGCACTGCGGTCTTCATCGTCGCTTGCTCCTCACCGGCGAAGCTCTCGCTCCCCTCGCCCCGTCCGGGAGGGATCCCGGACACCTAGCGTGAGCGTTCATCGCTTCTGAGTCACCTCCACGGTGCGGGCACTACGCCATTCGTGCAACAGGAGCGGCCGACAACCCCACTGGTTGAAGCTCCAACAAGACGCTGCGTCGTCGCGCGTGCACCATAAGTGAAAGCCTCGATCGCCGTAACGGTGCCGTGCTTTCCCCTGCGCGGACACCACCCGACCGTCGGGAACGCGCCCAGTCGAGAGCGTGGAAGGTGAATGAGGGCCATGCTGCTACCCGCCAAGGCCGAAGTGGCCCGGCAGTTGCGGCGTTACCGGGCGTGGGAGCGCGTCATGCTCGCCTCGCCCTACGACCGCACGGTCCGGGCCACCTTCGAGGACTCGGGGTACACGCTGTGCGTTCTGATGGGCAAACGCTGCGCCCGCGAGGCCGCGGACGCAGCCGAGCGCTATCTCCGCACCAACCTGGTCACCTACCTGCGCGAGCAGGACGGACGGCCGCAGCCGCGCCGGGCGGCCAGAAGAGCGCCGCCACCGGAGCGGCGTTCCACGGCGCCAAGCCCCTGACCTGGCACCGTACAAGGCGTTCCTCTCGGACCGGCACTCGCCGGCCCGACTCTTGGATCGCGAAGCCGGGCCGGGTGCCCGGCTTCGCGCACGGCGGAGGTGAGATACATGCGCAGGACCCCGGCCATCGGCCGTGTACCGGTACGCGACGTCCGGCCGGCCGTGGAGTGCGGCAGGCGCCCGGCGAAGGCGGTGGCCGGGGAGACCTTCGAGGTCACCGCCACCGTGTTCCGCGAAGGGCACGACGCCGTGGGCGCCAACGTGGTCCTGCGCGATCCCAAGGGCCGCCGCGGCCCCTGGACACCGATGCGGGAGATGTCCCCGGGCAGCGACCGCTGGGGTGCCGAGATCACCCCGGACTCGACGGGCCGTTGGACGTTCCGGGTGGAGGCGTGGAGCCATCCGCTGGCGACCTGGCGGCACACCGCGTCCGTGAAGGTGCCGGCCGGGATCGACACCGGTCTGGTGCTGGAGGAGGGCGCCGAGCTGTACGAGCGGGCCGCCGCCGGAGTGCCGAAGGGCCCGGAGCGCAATCTGGTCCTGGCCGCCGCGCACGCCCTCGGCGACGACTCCCTGTCCGTGCACGACCGGCTGAAGGCGGCGCTGGCCCCGGAGGTGGAGGCGCTGCTCGCCCGGTACCCGCTGCGGGAGCTGGTCACCGCCTCGGACCCGATGCCGCTGCTGGTGGAACGCGAACGCGCCCTGTACGGCTCCTGGTACGAGTTCTTCCCCCGCTCGGAGGGGACCGCACAGCAGCCGCACGGCACGTTCCGGACGGCCGCCCGCCGGCTGAAGCCGATCGCGGACATGGGCTTCGACGTCGTCTACCTGCCGCCGATCCACCCCATCGGTACGACCTTCCGCAAGGGCCCCGACAACACGCTCTCGGCCGGTCCGGACGACGTCGGCGTGCCCTGGGCGATCGGTTCCCCCGAGGGCGGCCACGACGCCGTCCACCCGGAGCTGGGCACGATCGAGGACTTCGACTTCTTCGTGGCCGAGGCGGAGAAGCTGGGCCTGGAAGTGGCCCTGGACTTCGCGTTGCAGTGCTCCCCCGACCATCCCTGGGTGCAGAAGCACCCGGAGTGGTTCCGCCATCGCCCGGACGGGAGCATCGCCTACGCCGAGAACCCGCCGAAGAAGTACCAGGACATCTACCCGATCGCCTTCGACGCCGACATGGACGGCCTGGTCGCGGAAACGGTTCGCGTCCTGCGGCACTGGATGAGCCATGGCGTCCGCATCTTCCGCGTGGACAACCCGCACACCAAGCCGGTCGTGTTCTGGGAGCGGGTCATCGCCGAGGTCAACCGCAAGGACCCGGACGTGATCTTCCTGGCGGAGGCGTTCACCCGGCCCGCGATGATGCACACCCTCGCCCAGATCGGTTTCCAGCAGTCGTACACGTACTTCACCTGGCGCAACAGCAAGCAGGAGCTGACCGAGTACCTGACCGAGCTGTCGGGCGAGGCGGCGGCCTACATGCGGCCCAACCTCTTCGCCAACACCCCGGACATCCTGCACGCCTACCTCCAGCACGGCGGGCGGCCCGCCTTCGAGGTCCGGGCCGTGCTGGCCGCCACCCTCTCCCCCGCGTGGGGCATCTACAGCGGCTACGAGCTGTGCGAGAACACCCCGCTGCGCCAGGGCGGCGAGGAGTACCTGAACTCGGAGAAGTACCAGCTCCGGCCGCGGGACTGGGCGGCCGCCGAGCGTGACGGGCGGACCATCGCTCCGCTCATCACCCGGCTCAACACCATCCGACGGCAGCACCCGGCGCTACAGCGCCTGCGGAACCTCCGCTTCCATCAGACCGACAACGATGCCGTGCTCGCCTACAGCAAGAGCACGGGTACGGACACGGTCATCGTGGTCGTCAACCTCGACCCGCACCACACCCAGGAGGCCACGGTCTCGTTGGACATGCCGCAACTCGGCCTGGACTGGCACGCCGCCCTGTCCGTGCACGACGAACTGACGGGCGAGACGTACCACTGGGGCAGGACCAACTACGTGCGCCTCACGCCCGGCCGGACGCCGGCGCACGTGCTCCACGTCGGGCGATCGACGCCCCAGATCGGAGGGCCCGCAGCGTCATGACCGTCAACGACCCCGTACTGGACACCTTCGAGGACACCCCCGCCAGGGACCGGGACCCGGAGTGGTTCAAACGCGCCGTCTTCTACGAGGTCCTGGTCCGCTCCTTCCAGGACAGCAACGGCGACGGCATCGGCGACCTGAAGGGCCTGACCGCCAAGCTCGACTATCTCCAGTGGCTGGGAGTCGACTGCCTGTGGCTGCCGCCGTTCTTCAAGTCGCCCCTGCGGGACGGCGGTTACGACGTCTCCGACTACACCGCCGTCCTCCCGGAGTTCGGTGACCTCGCCGACTTCGTGGAGTTCGTGGACGCCGCCCACCAGCGCGGCATGCGGGTCATCATCGACTTCGTCATGAACCACACCAGCGACCAGCACCCGTGGTTCCAGGAGTCCCGCAAGAACCCCGACGGCCCGTACGGGGACTACTACATGTGGGCCGACGACGACAAGCAGTACGAGGACGCGCGGATCATCTTCGTCGACACCGAGGCCTCCAACTGGACCTTCGACCCGGTCCGCGGCCAGTACTACTTCCACCGCTTCTTCTCGCACCAGCCGGACCTCAACTACGAGAACCCGGCCGTGCAGGAGGAGATCCTGGCCGCCCTGCGCTTCTGGCTCGACCTGGGCATCGACGGCTACCGCCTGGACGCGGTCCCCTACCTCTACGCCGAGGAGGGCACCAACTGCGAGAACCTGCCCGCCACCCACGCCTTCCTGAAGCGGGTCCGCCGCGAGATCGACGCGATGTACCCGGACACCGTGCTGCTGGCGGAGGCCAACCAGTGGCCCGAGGACGTGGTCGACTACTTCGGTGACTTCCGCACCGGCGGCGACGAGTGCCACATGGCGTTCCACTTCCCGGTGATGCCGCGCATCTTCATGGCCGTACGGCGGGAATCCCGTCACCCGGTCTCCGAGATCCTCGCCAAGACCCCCGCGATCCCGTCCGGCTGCCAGTGGGGCATCTTCCTGCGCAACCACGACGAGCTGACCCTCGAAATGGTCACCGACGAGGAACGCGACTACATGTGGGCCGAGTACGCCAAGGACCCGCGGATGCGCGCGAACATCGGCATCCGCCGGCGCCTGGCGCCCCTGCTCGACAACGACCGCAACCAGATCGAGCTGTTCACGGCCCTGCTGCTGTCCCTGCCCGGCTCGCCGATCCTCTACTACGGCGACGAGATCGGCATGGGCGACAACATCTGGCTCGGCGACCGCGACGCCGTCCGCACCCCCATGCAGTGGACCCCCGACCGCAACGCCGGCTTCTCCACGTGCGACCCGGGACGCCTCTACCTCCCCACCATCATGGACCCGGTCTACGGCTACCAGGTCACCAACGTGGAAGCCTCCATGTCCTCCCCGTCCAGCCTGCTGCACTGGACCCGCCGCATGATCGAGATCCGCAAGCAGAACCCGGCCTTCGGACTCGGCTCGTTCACGGAACTGACCTCCTCCAACCCGGCGGTGCTCGCGTTCCTGCGCGAGTACGGCGACGACCTCGTGCTGTGCGTCAACAACTTCTCCCGCTTCGCCCAGCCCACCGAACTCGACCTCAGGGCCTATGACGGACGGCACCCGGTCGAGCTGATCGGCGGGGTCCGCTTCCCCGCCATCGGTGAACTGCCGTACCTGCTCACCCTGCAGGGCCACGGCTTCTACTGGTTCCGGCTCACCCGAGTCGCATCCCGCATCGGCCGCCGCCGCTGACCCGCCCGGCGCCGAGGAAAGGACGCGTCACCATGCCGAAGACCATCACCCCCCGACCGCGCACCGCGGCCGGCCTCGACGGGCCCCTGGCCTCACTGGGCGGGCTGCTGCGCGACTGGCTGCCGAGGCAACGCTGGTTCGCGGGCAAGGACCGGCCCGTCACCGATCTGACGGTGCTGTCCGTGACGGAACTGTTCCCGGGGTGTCTGCACCTGCTGGTCCACGCCTCGCACGTGCCGGTGCCCACCCCCGGTGGCACCGCACCGGCCGGGGACTGCTACCAGCTGCTGCTGGGTCTGCGCCCGCACCTCGCCCCGCGGCTGGAGCGGGCGTTCATCGGGCGCGCCGAGGAGGGTCCGCTGGCCGGGCTCGCGGTGTACGACGCGCTGCACGACCCGCGGTCGGCGCATCTGCTGCTGGAGCGGCTGCGGCAGCCCGGCGCGGCGGGCCCGCTGCGCTTCGAGGCGGACCCGGGCGCCCATGTGCCCGGCGGGCTGCCGCCGCGGCTGCTGGACGCCGAGCAGTCCAACTCCTCGATCGTGTACGGCGACGCGTACATCCTGAAGCTGTTCCGCCGGATCCAGCCGGGCGTCAACCCGGACCTGGAGGTGCCGGCGGCGCTGGCCGCGCAGGGCTGCGCCCGGGTGCCCGCGCCGGTGGCCTGGTTCACCACGACCGCCCCCCGCCCGGCCACCCTCGGGGTGCTGCAGCCGTTCCTGCCGGACGCCACCGACGGCTGGACGCTGGCGCTGCGGGCGCTCGCCGCGGGCGACCACTTCACCGCCGAGGCCCGCGCGCTGGGCCGGGCCATGGCCGAGGTGCACCTGGCGCTGGCCGAGGCCTTCCCGCCGGCCGGGCCGGGCGAGAACGGCCGTACGGCCGAGGCGATGTGCGCGCGGCTGGACGCCGCCGCGCACGCCGTACCGGGGCTGTTGCCCTTCGTGCCCGGCCTGCGGGCCGCGTTCGGGGCGCTCGCCACGTGCGACACCGGGCCGCCCGCCCAGCGCATCCACGGCGATCTGCACCTGGGGCAGGTGCTGCGGGCCGGCCGCGACTGGTTCGTGATCGACTTCGAGGGCGAGCCGTCCCGTCCGCTCGCCGAGCGGTGCGCCCCGCAGTCCCCGGTGCGGGACGTCGCCGGGATGCTGCGCTCCTTCGACTACGCGGCCCGGCAGCGCCGCCCCTGGCGACCCGAATGGGCGCGCCGCTGCCGGGAGGCGTTCTGCGCGGGCTACGCGGCCCGCGCGGGCTGGGATCCACGCAAGAAGCACGCGCTGCTGCGCGCGCACGAGACGGACAGGGCGGTCTACGAGGTGCTGTACGAGGCGAGACACCGGCCGGACTGGCTGCCGGTTCCGATGGCGGCGATCAAGCGGCTCGCGGTGTGGGGAGGCTGACCCATGGCACTGCGCACCACGCGTCCCGAGGCCGCGGGACCCAAGCTCCCCGCGGCCGTCACCCTGGACCCCGCCGACCGCGGCCGGCTGCTGGCCGGCGCGCACCATGATCCACACGCCCTGCTGGGCGCCCACCCGGTGCCGGGCGGCACCCTGTTCCGGGCGCTGCGCCCGAACGCGCGGGCGGTGAGCGTCGTGATCGACGGGGCGCGCACCGAGCTGCGCTCGGAGGGCGACGGTCTGTTCGCCGGCGTGCTGCCCTGCGCTCAGATCCCGTCGTACACGCTGCTGGTGGCGTACGACGACGGCGAGCAGGAGGTGCACGACCCGTACCGGTTCCTGCCCGCCCTCGGCGAGCTGGACCTGCATCTGATCCGGGAGGGCCGGCACGAGCAGCTGTGGCGGGCGCTCGGGGCCGAGCCGATGGTCCACCAGGGCGTGGCCGGCACCCGCTTCACCGTGTGGGCGCCCAACGCCCAGGGGGTGCGGGTGGCCGGGGACTTCACCTACTGGGACGGCACCCAGTACCCGATGCGCTCGCTCGGCGCGTCCGGGGTGTGGGAGCTGTTCCTGCCCGGGATCGGCGAGGGCACCCGGTACAAGTTCGAGATCACCTCCCGGTACGGCCACCGGTTCCTGAAGGCCGACCCGATGGCCCGGTGCACGGAGGTGCCGCCGGACACGGCGTCGGTCGTGACGGCCTCGCGGTACGAGTGGGGTGACGCCCAGTGGATGGCGCACCGCGGCGACACCCCCGTGCACCGGGCGCCGTTCTCGGTGTACGAGGTGCACCTGCCGTCCTGGCGGCCGGGGGCGACCTACCGCGAGCTGGCGGAGGAGCTTCCCGCGTACGCCAAGGGGATGGGCTTCACGCACGTGGAGCTGATGCCGGTGGCCGGGCACCCCTTCAGCGGCTCGTGGGGGTACCAGGTCACCTCCTACTACGCGCCGATGCCCCGGCTCGGTTCCCCGGACGACTTCCGGTACTTCGTGGACGCCTGTCACCGGGCGGGCCTCGGGGTGATCATGGACTGGGTGCCGGCGCACTTCCCCAAGGACGACTGGGCGCTGGCCCGGTTCGACGGGGACCCGCTGTACGAGCCCGGGAACGCCCTGCGCGCGGAGCACCCGGACTGGGGGACGTACGAGTTCGACTACGGCCGCACCGAGGTGCGCAACTTCCTCGTCGCCAACGCGGTGTACTGGTGCGAGGAGTTCCACATCGACGGGCTGCGCGTGGATGCCGTCGCCTCCATGCTCTACCTGGACTACTCGCGAGACTCCGGGCAGTGGGAGCCGAACGTGTTCGGCGGCCGGGAGGACCTGGACGCGGTGGCCTTCCTGCAGGAGATGAACGCCACCGTGTACCGGCGCTGCCCGGGCGTGGTCACCATCGCCGAGGAGTCCACCGCGTGGGACGGGGTCACCCGGCCGACGGACAGCGGCGGGCTCGGGTTCGGGCTGAAGTGGAACATGGGCTGGATGCACGACTCGCTCCAGTACATCCAGAAGGAGCCGGTGCACCGCAAGTACCACCACAACGAGATGACCTTCTCGATGGTGTACGCCTACAGCGAGAACTACGTCCTGCCGATCTCCCACGACGAGGTGGTGCACGGCAAGCAGGCGCTGGTGTCGAAGATGCCCGGCGACTGGTGGCAGCGGCGGGCCAACCACCGGGCCTATCTCGGCTTCATGTGGGCCCACCCGGGCAAACAGCTGTTGTTCATGGGGCAGGAGTTCGCCCAGGGGGCGGAGTGGTCCCATGCGCACGGCCCGGAGTGGTGGCTGCTCGGCGACGACTACCACTCGGCCGGCGATCACCGGGGCGTCCAGGAGCTGGTACGGGAGCTGAACACGGTGTACCGGGCGACGCCTGCGCTGTGGCAACGGGACACCGACCCGGGCGGTTTCCAGTGGGTGCTGTGCGACGCGGCGGACGACAACGTCCTGGCGTTCCTGCGGTTCGCCGCCGACGGCGGCCCGCTGCTGGCCGTGTCGAACTTCTCCCCGGTCGTCCGGCACGACTACCGGCTGTGGGTCCCGGACGGGATCGCCGCCTGGCGGGAGGAGCTGAACACCGACGACGTCCGCTACGGCGGCAGCGGCGTGCGCACCGAGGGGCCGGTCAAGCCCGAGGACGGGTACCTGAGGCTTGCCCTGCCGCCGCTCGCCACCGTCTGGCTGGTGCCCGAGAGCTGACCTGAAGGCCGCAGGTGTCGGCGGCCGTCCGGGGGGCAGTCGGGGTCGTACAGACCCGCGACTGCCCCATGTGGCACGGACAGAAGGGCGGCACCAGGTGCGCACCGTCGGAGTGGAGGAGGAACTCCTTCTGGTCGATCCGGACACCGGCGACCCGAGGGCGCTGGCGGCGGCCGTCCTCGCCCGTGCCGCCCAGGACGATCCCGGGCAGGACGTGTTCGAGAAGGAACTGTTCGGGCAGATGCTGGAGTTCGCCACACATCCGCAGTCGGACATGACGGCTCTCGGCGACGAGATCGTGCGCTGCCGCAAGGAGGCGGCCCGGCACGCCGGGCAGATCGGCTGCGGGGTCGCGGCGCTGGCCACCTCTCCCCTGCCGATCAGCCCCTCCCTCAGCGTGAACGACCGGTACCAGTGGCTCGCCGACCGGTTCGGGATACCCACCTGGGACCAACTGGTGTGTGGCTGTCATGTCCATGTATCCGTGGACTCCGACGAGGAGGGCGTCGCGGTCCTCGACCGGCTCGCTCCGTGGCTGCCGGTGCTGCGGGCGATCAGCGGGAACTCCCCGTTCTGGCAGGGCAGGGACACCGAGTACGCCAGCTACCGCAGCCGGGTGTGGAACCGGTGGCCGTCGGCCGGGCCGACCGAGCCCTTCGGGTCCGCCGAGCGGTACCACCGGCGGGTGGCCGACATGGTGGCCACCGGGGTCATCCTGGACGAGGGCATGGCCTACTTCGACGCGCGGCTGTCCGCGCACTACCCGACGGTGGAGATCCGGGTCGCGGACGTGTGCCTGTCCGCGGAGAGCGCCGTACTGATCGCGACGCTCTGCCGTGCCCTCGTGGAGACGGCCGCCCGGGAGTGGCGGGCGGGCCGGCCGGCGCCCGAGCCCGGGGTGAGCCTGCTGCGGCTGGCCGACTGGCAGGCCGCCCGGTTCGGTCTGGAGACGGACCTCCTCGACCCCTTCACCCTGCGGCCCCGGCCCGCCCCGCGGGTGCTGCGCTCCCTGCTGGAGTACGCCGGGGACGCGCTCGAAGAGAGCGGTGACGCGGCCCGGACCGAGCGGGCCGTCGAAGACCTGCTGCGGACGGGCAACGGCGCACGCGAGCAGCGCGGGCTGCTGGAGCGCACCGGCAGCCTGCGGGAGGTCGTCACCGAGTGCGTGCGGCGCACGCAGGGGTGAGCGGTCCGGTCAGAGGATCAGTATCAGGGCGTACACCAGGAAGAAGGCCGCGATCACCACGACCAGCAGCAGGATCAGGGTCAGCGGCGCCTTGGCCCAGCCTCTGCTGCGGGCTTGCGGCTCGCGGGGCCCGGCCTCGGGCATGCTGCTCTCGGCGGGCGGGGTCTCTCCGGGCGGAACTCCCCCACCTGGTTCCAGACCGGTCGTGCGCTCGGGTTCCGGATCGGGGTTCACATGGCTCATGCCTCCCGAGTCCCCAGGACACGGCCACATCATCAGCCGATCACGACTTCCCCGTTCCCGTCACCGAACGCGGTTCCCTGGGCTACATTCGAGCACCGCCGACACCGAGCCGGTCGGCGGAGTGACCCTCCGTACTCCAGGAGCAGCGCATGCGGGACGTCGCCCTCGCTCCAGCCGTTACCCCGCCGCTCACCGGCGGTCTCGCCGACAGCGTCTTCGAGCGGGCGGAGCGCGATCCGGCGCTGCCGGTGCTGGCGCGCCGTGCCGGTCCGCCCGCGGCCGGATGGGAGGAGGTGACGGCGGTCGAGCTGCGGGACGAGGTGGTGGACCTGGCCAAGGGCCTGGTCGCCGCCGGGATCTCGCCCGGCCACCGGGTGGCCGTGATGGCCCGGACCCGCTACGAGTGGACGGTGCTCGCCCTCGCGCTGTGGGCCGTGGGCGCCGAGGTCGTGCCGATCCATCCGGCCTCCTCGCGCGAGCAGGTGGAGTGGATCCTGCGGGACGCCGGCTGTGTGGCCGTGGTCGTGGAGGACGAGCAGGGCGTGATGACCGTCGGCACCGTGTGCACCCGGCTGCCGCGGCTGCGGCACGTCTGGCAGCTGGACGCGGGCGCGCTGCCGGACCTCGTGGAACGGGGCGCGGTCGTCTCGTACACCACCGTGGAGTCACTGCGGCGGATCGTGCTGCCGGACTCCACGGCGGCCGTCGTGTACACCTCCGGCACCTCGGGCCGGCCGATGGGCTGCGCGCTCAGCCATCGCGGCCTGGCCTACCCCTGTGACACCCTGCTGGCCGGCTGGGGGCACACCGCGGCGCCGCCGGGCGAACAGCCGTCCGTGCTGGCCTTCCTGCCGTTCTCCCACGTCTACGGCATCATGATCATGTTGATGTGCGTGCGCGGCGGGGTGCTGATGGCGCACGAGCCGGAGCTGACCGAGGCGGCGCTGGCCTCCGCCCTGGCCACCTTCCGGCCGACGTACCTGTACGGGGTGCCGTCGGTGTTCGAGAGGCTCTACAAGACGTTTCTGCGCACCGCCCGACAGGCGGGCCGGGACGCCCTGTTCGAGCGGGCCGCGCAGACCGCGCGGGAGTTCGCCGCGGCCGAGGAGCGCCGGCGGCTGGGCACCGGACCGGGCCCCGGGCTCGAACTGAGGCTGCAGCACGCCCTGTACGAGCGGACGGTGTACCGCAGGCTGCGGGCCGCCCTCGGTGGCCGGGTGGTGCGCGGCACCTCCGGCGGCAGTGCGCTGGGCCGCGAACTGTGCCTGTTCTACGAGGGCATCGGCGTGTTCGTGCACGACGGCTACGGACTCACCGAGTCCTCCGGCGGGATCACCATGCAGCCGCTGGGCCGGGAGAAGTCCGGGAGCGTGGGGCTGCCGCTGCCGGGCACCGAGGTCCAGGTGGCCGACGACGGGGAGATCCTGGTGCGCGGGCCGTCGGTGTTCCAGGGCTACATCAGCGACGAGCGGGCGACCCGGGCCGCGCTGCGCGGCGGCTGGCTGGCCACCGGGGACATCGGGCGGCTGGACTCCGAGGGCTATCTGACGATCACCGGGCGCAAGAAGGACATCATCGTCACCAGCGGCGGCAAGAGCGTGGCGCCGGCCCTGCTGGAGCAGCGGCTGCGCATGCATCCGCTCATCCACCAGGCGGTGGTGATCGGCGACGACCGGCCCTGCGTCGGCGCCCTGCTCACCCTGGACCCGGAGTTCCTCGCGCACTGGCGGGGCACCCTGGCGGTGCCGGGCGACGCCCGGGCCCGGGAGACCCGGGAGGAGAACGCGCTGCGGGAGGAGATCGCACGGGCCGTGGCATCCGCCAACAGCGCGGTGTCCCGTGCGGAGTCCATCAGGGTCTACCGTGTCCTCCAGGAACCGTTCGCACCGGACAACGGGCTGCTCACCCCGTCCTTGAAACTGCGCCGGGACGCCGTCGTGCGGCACTACGCCGCCGAGATCGAGGCGATGTACCAGGCGCGGTCCCGGTCGCGGCCGGCCCTGCAGGAGCCGGCCGAGTGGGACGAACCGGACGACGTCTTCCGCTGAGGAGGCGCGCCGTTCGGGCGGCCGGGCCGAGGGGAGACGGATAGCCTGCGCGGCTGGGGGAACCCGCAGCGCAGCGAGAGAGATCAGCAACGACGACCGTCCTGGTCGTAGGGACCGCACCCGGTCCCTCGCCAGTCGGGGCCGGGGAATGCGAGATGGTGACGGAGCCGCGCTGGGACGACACACCGCCCTCGGAGGAGAGGTACGAGCGTACGTTCTCCTTCCCGGGGGAGCTGCGCAATGTCACGGGGGCGCGGCTCGCGGCGGAGGAGTTCCTCTGTGCGCTCGCCCGGGAGGCACCGCCGGGCGCGCACGAGTACTGGGACGACATCCTGCTGGTCGTGACCGAGCTGGCCGCGAACGCGATCCAGTACGCGCCCGGCCCGTTCGACCTGCGGATGCGCCGCACCTTCGACGGGGTGCACGTGACGATGCGGGACACGAGCACGACCAGGCCGGAGCCGCGGCCGTTCCATCCGCGCACGGGTGGTGGCGGTATCGGCTGGCATCTGGTGCACACGCTGTGCACGCAGGTCAGCGTCGTCGTGCACGAGCGCGGCAAGGACATCCACGCGTTCCTGCCCTGGTGACCATGTTCGACGTACAGGTGTGTGGCGACCGGTCGGTCCGCGCCGCGGTGGGGGCATGCTGGTCCCCCCAGGTTCGTCTTCCTGCCGTACCCGGCTGGCGCAACGGCCGGCGGCGCGGTGGGATCGGAGTCGGCACAGAGATCCGGGGCAGGCGAACGGCGTGGAGCCGGACCGCCTGGAGCCGCAGAAAGGGATGGACACCGTGACACGACCCAGGATCCTGGTGGTGGGCGCCGGCTTCGCCGGAGTCGAGTGCGTCCGCCGCCTGGAGCGGAAACTCGCCCCGGACGAGGCCGACGTCACGCTGGTGACGCCGTTCGCCTATCAGCTCTATCTGCCGTTGCTGCCCCAGGTCGCCTCCGGCGTGCTGACGCCGCAGTCGATCGCCCTGTCCCTGCGCCGCAGCAAGAAGTACCGCACCCGGATCATCCCGGGCGGCGCGATCGGCGTGGACCTCAAGGCGAAGGTGTGCGTCATCCGCACCATCACCGACAAGATCGTCAACGAGCGCTACGACTACATCGTGCTGGCACCGGGCAGCGTGACCCGGACCTTCGACATCCCGGGGCTGACCGAGCACGCCTTCGGGATGAAGACCCTCGCCGAGGCCGCCTACATCCGCGACCACGTCATCTCGCAGCTCGACCTGGCGGACGCCAGCGACGACCCGGCCGAGCGGGCCGCGCGGCTGCAGTTCGTGGTGGTCGGCGGCGGCTACGCGGGCACCGAGACGGCGGCCTGCCTGCAGCGGCTGACGCACGCGGCCGTGCAGCGTTATCCGCGGCTGGACCCGGGCCTGATCAAGTGGCATCTGATCGACATCGCACCCAAGCTCATGCCGGAGCTGGGCGACAAGCTGGGCCGCAGCGCGCAGGAGATCCTGAAGCGGCGCGGCATCGAGGTCTCGCTGGGCGTGTCGATCGACAAGGCCGGCCCGGAGGAGGTCACCTTCACCGACGGCCGGGTGGTGCCCACGCACACCCTGATCTGGACGGCCGGTGTGGTCGCCAGCCCGCTGATCGCCACGCTCGGCGCGGAGACGGTCAAGGGCCGGCTGGCGGTCACCCCGGAGATGTGCCTGCCGGGCAACGACGGGGTGTTCGCACTCGGCGACTCGGCGGCCGTGCCGGACCTGGCCAAGGGGCAGGAGGGCGCGGTCTGCCCGCCCACCGCGCAGCACGCCATGCGGCAGGGGAAGAAGGTCGCCGACAACGTCATCGCGACGCTGCGGGGGCAGCCCATGCAGCCGTACGTGCACAAGGACCTGGGACTCGTCGTCGACCTCGGCGGCAAGGACGCGGTGTCCAAGCCGCTGGGGGTCGAGCTGCGCGGGGTGCCCGCGCAGGCGGTGGCCCGCGGCTACCACTGGTCGGCGCTGCGCACCAACGTCGCCAAGACCCGGGTGATGACCAACTGGCTGCTGAACGCGGTCGCGGGCGACGATTTCGTCCGCACCGGCTTCCAGGCCCGCAAGCCGGCCCGGCTGAAGGACTTCGAGTTCACGGACGCGTATCTGACGCCGGAACAGGTACGGGCCCGGGTGGAGGGCACGAACGCCACCCCCTCCTGATGTGACGCGGATCACCGGAAGACCGTCGATCATTCCGCATCCGATCGGCGGTCTTCTCCGGTGACCAGGAAACGTCACACGGAAGGACACCCGGTATGACCGAGAAGGCCGTGAAGGGCCCGGCGAGCTACTTCCCGTCGATCGAGAAGAAGTACGGCCGCCCCGTCGGCGAGTGGCAGGAGCTGATCCGCTGCTCGCCGCTGACGAAGCACATGGAACTCGTCGCCTGGCTCAAGTCGGAGCACGGGCTCGGCCACGGGCACGCGAACGCGCTGGTGGCCGCCACCCTTGCCGAGAGCCGGTAGTCCGCACCGGCGTGCGATGCTGGGTCGTAGATCGATTTCCGACACGGGAGAGAGCACGGCGGCGTGAGGGCAGCGGGACGGTCGGGACGGGTACGGATGTGGGACCGGCTCGCGGCGTCGGACCCCGGGCTGCTCCGGCTCACCGCGGGCCTGCGCACGGTCACCGCGATCGCCCTGACCCTCGCCGTCCTGGCCGCGCTGCGCGTCCCGGTGCCCCAGCTGGTCGCCGGGGCCATGGCGGCGATGGTCGCCACCTTCGCCGTCCGGGAGAAGCAGCGCGGACCGCAGGCCGTCACCCTCGCGCTCGGCCTGCCGGTGGCGCTGGCCTCGGTGTCGCTGGGCGCGCTGCTCAACCAGCGGGTGGTCGCAGGCGACCTGTTCTTCGTCGTCCTCATCTTCTGCGCCGTCTACGGCCGCCGGTTCGGCGACCGCGGTACGGCGCTGGGGCTGATCGGCTTCCAGATCTACTTCCTGTCGCTGTTCGTGGGCGCGGCCCCGTCCGCGCTGCCCGCGCTGTACGGCGTGATCTGCGTGGCGTTCGCGTGCAGCGCCACCGCCCGGTTCGCGCTGCTGCCGCAGACCCCGGCGGGCACCCTGGACCGGCTGCGGCGGGCCTTCCGCGCCCGGCTCGCCCAGCTGCTCGCCACCCAGGCCGAGTTGCCGGACGCCGGTCCCGAGGACGCGGAGAAGGTGCTGGAGGACCTGCGCGAGGGCACCGCGCGGCTGCACGAGGCGGCGCTGATGATCCAGGGCCGGCTGGAGGACGGCGTCTCGGACCCGGCGGCGGCCCGGCTGCTCCAGCGGCGGATCGCGGACGCCGAGATCGCCGCCGAGCGGCTCGGTCTGCTGCTGCTCACCGCGCGCAGCGCCCGGCGGACCGACACCCTCACCCTGCATCTGCCGGGCGCCCCGCTGCCCTCCGGCGGCGAGCTGCCGGTACGGGACGAGGCGACGGACGCGCTGCGCCGGGATCTGGGGGCGCTGCGGCTGCTGATGCTGCGGCCGGCCGGGGAGGCGTCGGGAACAGCGCTCGCCCAGGTGCGCAACCGGCTCCTCGGCTACCGGGAGGAGGAGAACCTGCCCCCGGCCTCCCCGGCCGTGCAGGACGTCTTCCGGGGCCTCGGCGAGGCCGCCCGGGCCGCGCTCGGCCTGCGGGTCGCCCTGGAGGGGCCGCAGGACGAGTCCGACGACACCCCGGCGACCGCCCGCTCGCGCGAGGAGCTGGACGCGGAGGACGCCGCGATCGAGAGCAGCGAGGAGAACGAACCGGAGGAGCCGGAGCCGGCCGGTCTGCAACGGCCCACCACCCGGGCCGCCGTCCAGGTCGCCGTCGGCTCCTCGCTGGCCATCGCCGGCGGCGAGCTGCTGTCCACCCAACGCTGGTACTGGGCGGTGTTGACCTGCTGGATCGTGTTCCTCAACACCGCCTCCACCGGCGAGATCCTGGTGAAGGGCTACCGGCGGCTGCTGGGCACGGTGCTGGGAGTGGTGGCCGGCATCGGGCTGGCCGCGCTGGTCGGGCACCACACGTGGACGGCGTTCGCGCTGGTGCTGCTGTTCATCTTCGCGATGTTCTACACCGCTCCCCTGTCGTACACGCTGATGTCGTTCTTCGTGACGGCCATGCTCGGGCTGCTGTACACCCTGCTGAACACCTACAGCATGTCGGTGCTGGTGCTGCGGATCGAGGAGACGGCGCTGGGTGCGGCCTGCGGGGTGATCGCGGCGGCCGTCGTGCTGCCGATCCACACCGACCGCCGGACCAACGACCTTCTCGTGGCGGTCCTCGACCGGCTCGCCGAGGTGACGCGGGGCGCCGTCGACCAGCTGAGCGGCGGGGCGGGCGGTGACCTGGTGGAGCAGGCGCGCGAGCTGGACCAGGCGCTGGCCGACCTGCGCGCGGCGACCCAGCCGCTGACGCATCCGATCACGCCGCTGCGCTCACGCCGGAACACGGCCCGGTACGTGGTGGCGCTGCTGGAGACCTGCGCCTACCACGGGCGGTCCCTCGCGGCCACGGCCGAGCTGCTGCCGACGCATCCGTCGATCGCGGCGGACCCGCGGCTGCGCGGGGCGTGCGGGCGGATCGTGCACAACATCGAGGCGATCGCCGCGCATGTCACGGACCCGCGGGCCGACGCGGAGATCGAGACCGGCCCCAGCATCGCGTCGATGCTGGAGCCGGGCACCCTGCGCACCCCGCGCTACGGCCGCGTGACCGACCGGGTGCTGCGCCATCTGCAGCGCCTGGACGAGGCCGTCTCCGGTCTGGCCCGGCCGCTGGGCGTCGCCGGCGGGCCGGCCCAGCCGCCGAGGTGACCCCTCACCGCTGGTTCACCGCTGGTCGGCGGGGCCGGGGCGGTGGCTGCCGAGCACCTCGTCGCGGACCCGGGCGCAGCTGCGGCTGATCAGCCGGGAGACGTGCATCTGGGAGATGCCGAGCCGGTCGGCGATGCGGCTCTGGGTCATGTCCTCGAAGAAGCGCATGTAGAGGATGGCCCGCTCGCGTTCGGGCAGCCGGCGCAGTCCCTCCTTGGCGGCCTCGCGGTCGACCACGACATCGTAGGAGGTGTCCGTGGCGCCGAGGGTGTCGGCGAGGCTGTAGCCGTCGTCGCCGGCGGAGAGTTCGGCGTCCAGCGAGAGGGTGCTGAAGCTCTCCAGCGCCTCCAGGCCTGCGGTCACCTCCTCCTCGCTGAGGCCGGTGTGGGCGGCGATGTCGGCGACGGTGGGCTCGGGGCTGCCGGGGTTCTGGGTGAGTTCCCGCCGCGCCACCCGGACCCGGTTGCGCAGTTCCTGCACCCGGCGCGGCACCCTGAGGGCCCACATCCGGTCGCGGAAGTGCCGCTTGACCTCTCCGGTGATGGTCGGCACGGCGTAGCTCTCGAAGGCGCCCCGGGAGGGGTCGAAGCGGTCGATGGCCTTGACCAGACCGAGCGCGGCCACCTGGCGCAGGTCCTCGACGGACTCGCCGCGGTCGCGGAACCGGCCGGCGATCCGGTGGGCCATGGGCAGCCAGGCGGTGACGAGTTCGTCGCGTACGGCGTCCCGCTCGGGGCCGTCGTCCAGCTCCGCCAGCCGGGCGAACAGCTCCGCGGTGTCCGGGGCGTCGTCATGGTTGCGCCGGGTGGGCGCCGCTGCGGCGGTGGCGGTCGTGCCGGGACGGCTTGTCGACATGTCGGTCAGCATGCGGAATCGCTCCTGAACGTGGTTTCAGGGCACGGCCGGAACGTCGGTTCCGGGTCCTGGCCCGAACGGTGGTGTCAGGGTTCGCCGCGGATGAGCCTCCGGGGCCCGCCGGGAGGGGCCCAGGCAGCGGTGGTGTCACCCGCGGGACGCGCGCCTCCGGTCCGAAGCACGAGATTCCGTCTGCCCCTCGGCCCAGCGGGCAAACGCGGCTGGGCGGAACTTCGAAAACCGCTTCAGCGCAGCGGCACGACGGCCGTGATGCACTTGCCGCCGCAGGGCAGCTCGGCCACCCGGACGTCCCGGGACAGCCGGCAGACGATGGGCCAGCCCCGGCCGCCGGGGCGGCCGCCGCGCTCGTCGCCGGACCGGTGGGCCACGGGGAGTTCGTCGCTGCGGTCGCTCACCGAGACGCGGACGCCGCCGGAGTCGACGTCGACGTCGAATCCGGTGATGCCGCCGCCGTGCAGCAGGGCGTTGGTGGTGAGTTCCGAGGTCACCAGCAGGGCGTCCTCGACGGCCTCGGCCGGGCACGGCAGGGCGCGGGCCCGGCACCGTTCGGTCATGACCCGCTCCACCGTTCTGCGGGCGTCGGCCGGCCGGCTCGGTATCCGGCGGCAGGCTTCCGGCAGGGTCGTGGCGGAGCGGGTCCGGTGCTTGTCGAGCATCCCTTCCTCCCTGAGCGGTGCCCGGATGACAGGGGTTTCTCCTTCTTTCGGCTGACCCTTCCGGGCGCCCTCAAACACCCTCGGTGCCGGTGTCATCACGGCGGACCGGGCGGGTACCCGACGGGCATGACCGATGTCGTGGACGCGGACGAGTTGTTGCGGAGGATCCGGCGGGGCTGCGAACGCGCGGCCGAGGAGGAGCGGGCCTGGCGGGAGCGGGCCCTGAGTCTGACCGCGACGGATCCGGAGGGCGCCCGGGAGGCGGCGGACCGGGCCCGGGCCTTCGAGGCGGTACTGCGGGTCCTGGACGAGATCGTCTGCCCGGGCAGGAGTCCGGCGCAGGCGGAAGGAGTGAAACAGGTCACCTGACCCGGTTTTCGGTTACCCAAAAGTACGGCAGGTGGTTTATCGTTCACACATACGTGATGCCGGAGCGGCGCGGAACCGTCCTTCCCCCCCTCCCCGCGTCACCGCATACGGCCCTGGCTGGTTTCCCCCGTCCAGCCAGGGCTTTTTGCTGTCCCGAGCGCGACACGCGGGCAAAGATCCGCTCCCCTCGACGTGCTCCGGGCGGTCACAGCGGCTGAAATGGGCTTGAGAGTCCGAAATGGGCCTGCCTGAGAGCACAGCACCCGAACCGCAACCGCCGCCGGCGAGGAGCCATGCGCCATGACCAAAGCGATCAAACTGCTCACCGCCCTCCCCCAGGCGCAGCGCGAGCGCCTGATGGAGCTGGCGAAGGAGGTCTCCTTCCCGGAGGACACCCGCATCTTCGAGGCGGGCGGCACCGCTGACCGGTTCTGGGTGATCCGCTCGGGCGCGGTCCACCTGGACACGCAGGTCACCTCCCGGCAGCGGGTCACCGTGGCCTCGCTCGGCGCGGGGGACATGCTCGGCTGGTCCTGGCTCTTCCCGCCGTACCAGTGGGACTTCGGCGCGGTGGCCTTCACCGACGTACGCGCCTACGAGTTCGACGGGCCGTCGGTGCTCGGGCTGTGCGTGGAGGACCCGCTGCTCGGGCTGTCGCTGGTGCGGACGGTGGCCGAGGTCCTCGCCCACCGGCTGGAGACGACCCGGGGAAAGCTGATGGAGCAGTACACGATGCGACGGCGCAGCGGCCCGCTCTAGGGGGTTTCGTTTGGATCAGGTCGGATCAGGCCGCGGCGTCCGGTGCGGTGCGTCGCAAGGCGGAGGACGACCCGCGTACGGGGCGTACTCGGGTGATCCGACAACGCGGCGAGGTGCCGTGCCGGGCGTCGCGGACCCGGGCCGATCCGAACGAAACCCCTAGGCCGTCCCGTCAGATGCGGTAGCGGCGCAGTGCCGGGACGGCGGCGGCCAGGGCCAGCATCACCACGACGACCAGGGCACCGCCGCCCGCGACGGCGGCCCGCGGGCCGAACGCCGAGCCGGCGGTGCCGTGCAGCACGTCGGCCAGGCGCGGCCCGCCCGCGACGACCACCGTGAACACCCCCTGCATCCGGCCGCGCATCTCGTCGGTCGCGGCCGACAGCAGGATGGCGCCGCGGAAGACCATCGAGACCATGTCGGCGACACCGGCCGCCGCGAGGAAGGCCACGGCGACCCACAGGTTCCCGCTCAGCCCGGACCCGGCGACGGCCGCACCCCAGCCGACGACCGCCCCGATCACCATCCAGCCGTGCCGGCGGGCCCGCGAGAACACGCCGGAGAACAGTCCGCCGAGCACCGCGCCGACCGGGATGCCGGCGAACAGCACACCGAGCGCGAGACCCTCGCCCCAGGAGCCGTAGGTGTGCGCGGCCAGCTCCGGGAACAGGGCGCGGGGCATGCCGAACACCATGGCGACGATATCGGCGAGGAAGGACAGCAGCAGCACCTTGTGCCGGGAGATGTACCGGAAGCCGGCCGCTATCTCGCGCAGTCCGGCCCGGCGGGCGGTGGCGCCGAGCGGCGGCAGCGCGGGCAGCCGGAAGACGGCCCACACCGTCACGCACAGCGCCAGCGCGTCGATCAGGTACAGCTCGGGCAGCCCGATGACCGGGATGAGCGCGCCGGCGAGCAGCGGGCCGGCCACCAGACCGGTCTGCATCACCGTCGAGCCGAGGGCGTTGGCGGCCGGCAGCTGCTCCGCGGGGACCAGCCGGGCGATGGAGGCGGTGCGGGCGGGCGAGTTGAGCCCGAAGAACGCCTGTTGCAGCGCGAGCAGGACCATGAGGACGACGACCGACTCCGTACCGGTGACGGCCTGCGCCCAGAACAGCAGCGAGGTCACCGCGATGCCGGTGTTGGTGACCAGCAGCAGCTTGCGCCGGTCCACGGTGTCGGCGACCGCCCCGCCCCACAGCGCGAAGGCCACCATCGGCAGCAGGCCGGCGAGGCTCGCGTAGCCGACCCAGGCGGAGGAGTGCGTGATGTCGTAGATCTGCTTGGGTACGGCGACGGCGGTGAGCTGGCTGCCGACGGCGGTGACGATGGTCGACGACCACAGGCGCCGGTAGGCGGGGATCCGCAGCGGGCGGGTGTCCATCGCCCAGCGGCGCCAGCCGCGGTGCGGCGGGTCCTCGGCCGCCGGCGCGCCGGTCGTGATCTCGGTGCTGCTGCTCTCGCTCGTGTCCACGGATGTCCTGGTTGCTCGTTACATCTTTTCTTTTCGAGAGCCTAACTGTCCCAGGATCTGCTGTGCGCGACGAACGAGTGTGCCTCAGGAGCCGGCGATCAGGGTGGCGCCCAGGGCGAGCATGGTGACGGCGACCAGGCCGTCCAGCACCCGCCAGGCACCCGGGCGGGCCAGGTGGCGGCCGAGCAGCCGGGCGCCGAAGCCGAGGGCGGCGAACCAGCACAGGCTGGCGAGCGCGGCACCGAGCCCGAAGGTCCAGCGCAGCGGGCCCCGGTCGGCGGCCAGGGAGCCCAGCAGGAACACGGTGTCCAGGTAGACGTGCGGGTTCAGCCACGTCATCGCCAGGCAGGTGAGCACCGCCCGGCGGCGCGACCCGGCCGCCTCGCCCTCCGCGCGCAGCCCGGTGCCGGGCCTGAGCACCCGGCGGGCGGCCAGGGCGCCGTAGCAGAGCAGGAAGACACCGCCGACGATCCCGACCGCCCGCACCGCGCCCGGCCAGGCCACCACCACGGCGCCGACCCCGCCGACGCCCAGCGCGATGAGCACCGCGTCGGACAGGGCGCAGATGCCGACGACGGCGAGGACGGCGTCCCGGCGCACCCCCTGCCTGAGGACGAAGGCGTTCTGGGCGCCGATGGCGACGATCAGGGAGAGGCCGGTGCCGAATCCGGCGGCCGCGGCGGTCAGGGCGTGGTTCATGCCGTCGACGCTAGGAAAACGCCGCTCTCAAGTACAGCTAAAGATTTTTACGTATCCTTAGTGCTCGTGATGTCAGAGCTGCCCCTGGAACAGGTACGGACGCTGCTGGCCGTGGTGGACGAGGGCACGTTCGACGCGGCGGCCGCTGCGCTGCACGTGACGCCCTCGGCGGTCAGCCAGCGGGTCAAGGCGCTCGAACAGCGCACCGGCCGGGTGCTGCTCCAGCGCACCAAACCGGTGCGGCCCACGGAGTCCGGCGCGGTGCTGGTCCGGTTCGCCCGGCAGCTCGCCCGGCTGGAGCGGGACGCCTGGGGCGAACTGGGGCTGAGCGGCAGCGGGGAGCCCAGGCGGGTCTCGGTCGCGGTGAACGCGGACTCGCTGGCGACCTGGTTCCTGCCGGCGCTCGGCCTCGCCCCGGGCCTCTGCTTCGAGCTGCACCGGGAGGACGAGGACCACACGGCGGCGCTGCTGCGCGAGGGCCTGGTGATGGCGGCGGTGACCTCCTCGCCCGACCCGGTGCCCGGCTGTACGGTGCGTGCCCTCGGCAGGATGCGGTATCTGCCGGTGGCCGCGCCCGAGTTCGCCGCGGCCCACCTGGACGGGCGGCTCCTGCCGGAGGCGCTGTCCCGGGCGCCCGTGGTGGCCTTCGACCGCAAGGACGACTTCCAGGACGCCTTCGCGCGCCGGCTCGGCCGCGGATCCGCCGGCCCGTTCCGGCACCATGTGCCCACCTCGGAGGGGTTCCTGGACACGGTCGCGGCCGGGCTCGGCTGGGGCATGGTCCCGGAGGTACAGGCGGAACCACTGCTGGAGCGGGGGCGGCTGGTCGTACTCGCGCCCGGCGAGTGGATGGATGTCACGCTCCACTGGCAGCAGTGGAAACTCGACTCGCCCGCACTGGCGGCCTTGGCCGACGCGGTGACGACAACGGCGAAGCGAGCGCTGCGCGGCTGAGCCGGACAGTGGCGCTGTGGTCCGGCAGTGACGTCAGTCTGCTCGAACTCCCCAGGGGCACAATCCAGTTGGGGACGCGGTGTCCTCCGTGCCCCGTCTGCCGGGCTGTTGGACGGGTGGGGTCATCGCGTGCCCGTTCCGATTCCCCACCGGTTCTGCCGTTTCACGCCGTCCCGACCGGTGACCCGAACCCGGAGAACGCGTCCGGAACGCGTGCGGAACGCGGTCGGAACGCGATGCGACAGGGCACGGACGACTTCGATCCGAGCAGGAGACTCCGATGGAGAATTGGCGCGACCATGCCGCGTGCCGTCACGAGGACCCCGATCTGTTCTTCCCGATCGGCACCACCGGGCCGGCGCAGGTGCAGAGCGAGCAGGCCAAGGCGGTGTGCGGGCGCTGCCCGGTCCGGGAGCAGTGCCTGGAGTGGGCGCTGGGTACGGAGCAGATCATCGGCATCTGGGGCGGTACGACCGAGCTGGAACGCCGGGCCCTCCGCCGCCGCGCCCGCTCCCGGCCGCGCTCCGGCTGACCGGCACGCAGGGGCTCGGCGGCGGGCAGGGGCTCAGCGGCGGGCAGGGGCTCGGCGGCGGGCAGGGGCTCAGCGGCCGCCGCGGCGCAGGGTCCCCCACTCCCGCTCCTGCCGGGCCACCTCCTTGCGGGCCGCCTCGATCACCTCGTCGGCGATCCAGCACAGCGGCTCGACGTCGGCCACGAGCGGCTCGTTGTCGGGGCCCCGGCCGGTCTCCCGGCCCCGCAGGACCCAGGGGCGGACGCCGGGGCCCTTGTCGTGCGGCAGGTGCGCGTAGTCGTAGAGCCGGCGCGCCACCCACAGCTCGACCGACCGGCCCTCCCACCAGTCCTCCACGTCGAGCGGGTTCGCGGACAGCCCCGGCATGGGGACGCCGGTCAGCTCGTCGGTGCTGGAGACCTTCTGGAGGTCGGCGCCCGGCCCCTTGGACCAGCGCACGTACAGGCCCCGCTGCCGTTCGACCAGGCGGGCCGCTTCGGCGAGCGTGGAGACGACCGGCAGGTCCTCCGGTGCGCTCATGGCATGACCTCCCTGTGCTGCGTGTCGCGCGACCGGAGTACCCCCGGCGCGCGCCGGAAATCGGATCTCGGTGTTCCGCTCTCCGGGCTCACATTGCTCCCAGGGCTCCAGGGCGCTCAGGGCTCGTCGCCGGGCGGCGGCACGGCGGGCAGCCGCAGGGTGAACACCGCGCCCGCCCCCGGCTCGCTCGCCACCCCGGCCGTGCCGCCGTGGGCGGCGACCAGGTGGCGGACGATCGGCAGGCCGAGGCCGCTGCCGCCGGTGCGGCGGCTGCGGGACTTCTCCGCGCGCCAGAACCGCTCGAAGACGTGCGGCAGGTCCTCGGGCGCGATGCCCGCGCCGGTGTCGGTGACGGTGAGCACGACGTCGTCGCCGTCCCGGCGGGCGGCGAGCGTGACGGTGCCGCCGGCCGGGGTGTGCCGCAGCCCGTTGGAGACCAGGTTCCCGAGAGCCTGCCGCATCCGCACCGGGTCGGCGTCCAGCCAGGCGGTGCCGTCGGCCCCGGTGCGCAGGGTGACCCCGGCCGCGTCGGCGGCGACCCGGTGGGCCGCGGCGACCTGGTCCAGTAGGTCGCCGGCCCTGAGCGGCTCGCGGTGCAGGCGCAGGGTGCCGGCGTCGGCCGCCGCGAGGTCCTGCAGGTCGTCGATGATCCGCTGGAGGACCAGCGCCTCCTCGTGCAGCGAGCCCAGCAGCGCCGGGTCGGGTTCGACCACACCGTCCCGGACCACCTCCAGCCAGCCCCGGATGTTGGTGAGCGGGCTGCGCAGCTCGTGCGCGATGTCGCTGACCATGGCCTTGCGCTGCGCCTCCAGGCGCTCGCGGCGCTCGGTCAGGTCGTTGAAGGCCTCGGCGAGGATGCCGGTCTCGTCGCGAGTGGTCACCGGCACCCGCACATGCCGCTCGGGCGGCGCTTGCGCGGCCAGGGTGAGCGCGCGCAGCGGCCGTACCAGCCGTACGGCGACGACGGCGGTCACGGCGACGGTGACGGCGAGGACCAGCCCGGCCACGCCGACCACCTTGGCCTTGTTGGCCGGTGACATGTCGAAGCGGGCCGGGTTCCGGTCGCCGATGCCGAGGAACAGCTCGGCCGGCGGGGCGGCATAGGGCTCCAGCTGGGTGCGGCGGGCGGTCTGGACGCAGCGCTGGGCCGCCCGCGCGGCCTCGCCGGTACCGAGCTTGGCGTACTTGGCGAGGAGGCGGCCGCCGCCGAAGGGGTCCTTGCCGCTGGGGTCGAAGGTGAGGAGGAGGCGCCCGCCGAGGTCCAGGCCGGCCTGGCGCAGGCAGGGCCGGGTCAGGTCGGCCAGAGTGTCCAGGGCCTTCTGCTCGGTCGGCGTGGGTGTGTCGAGCCGACCGTCCTCGCAGACCGTGGCGCCGTAGCCGGAGGGGTCGGCGCCGTCCGCCGTGGTGACCACCGGCCGCCCGCTCGCGGTCCGGGTGACGTCGGCCTGCAGGCCGTAGCGCTCGTAGCACTGCCGGCGCCGTGCGGCCAGCGCGTCCAGCTCGGCGCGTTCCCTCGCCGGGAGCCGGTAGGGGCCCACCACGCGCGGGTCGATGCCGCTGAGCTGGGCGCCGGTCTCGGTGTAGGTGTCGGTGCGCAGCGGGTCGACGGTGGCGGCGGGCCGGGGCGGCAGCGGGGTGCCGCGGGGCGCGGAGTCGGCGAGCGGGGTGCGGTCGGCGGTGGTGAGCGCGATCCGGCGTCCGGTGCGGGCGGCCAGCTCCCGCAGGGCGTGCCGGACCCCCGTCCAGTCCGGGTGGGTGGCGGCGTACCCGCTGAGCTGGGCGAGGATGCGGTTGTCGGCCGCGAGGTCCTGGCCCTGTTCCTCCTGCAGGGCGCGGGTGGTGGTGGTCACCGCGAGCCAGGCGGTGGCCGCCACCGAACAGACGGCGATCAGCGCGGAGACGAACAGCAGCCGGACGACCAGCCGCTTGCGCACCGGGATGCGGCGCCTCACGGCCGGGTGCCGGTCAGCTTGTAGCCGACGCCGAACACGGTGACCAGCCGTACCGGACGCCGTGGGTCGGGCTCGATCTTGCGGCGCAGGTTCATGATGTGGACGTCGACGGCCCGCTCGGTGGAGGCCCGGTCGAAGCCGCGGGTGCAGTGCAGCAGCTGGCGCCGCGTGAAGACCCGCTCCGGTTCGCCGGCCATGGCCAGCAGGATCTGGAACTCGGCCGGGGTGCACTCCACCGGTGCGCCGTCGCGGCGCACCTCGTGCCGTACCGGGTCGACGCTGATCCCGGCCGCCCGTACGACGGGATCCTCGCCCCGGGCTCCGACGCCCCGCCCGCTGCGCCGCAGGACCGTGCGGATACGGGCCATCAGCTCACGGGGGCTGTACGGCTTGGTCAGGTAGTCGTCGGCGCCGGCGTCGAGGCCGAGCAGCACGTCGTCCTCGGCGGCGCGGGCGGTGAGCATCACCACCGGGAGGTCGGGCTGTTCGGCGCCGCCGCGCAGTGCCCGGCACACGTCGAGGCCGTCGACGACGGGGAGCATCAGGTCCAGGACGAGGAGGTCGGGCCTGAGGCGGCGGGCGGCGTCCAGTGCCGCCGCGCCGTCGTGCACCACCGTGGCGGTGTGGCCCTCGGCCAGCAGTGAGCGGCGGATCAGTTCGGCCTGCTTCTCGTCGTCCTCGGCGACCAGCACATGTGCGCACACGAGTTCGGATCCTAGGGGCTGTCCGGGCGGCTCAGCGCGCGAGCCAGCCGGCGTGACCCATGACGACGACCGGGTGGCGCCCGGGGTCCAGGGTGCGCAGGAGGTCCTTCATGTGCGCCTTGGCGACGCTGACGCAGCCGTGGGTGGGCCCGCCGTGGTCGACGTGCAGCCACACTCCGCCGCCGCGCTCCGGTCCGAGCGGCCGGGTCCAGTCCAGGGGCGAGGTGCCGGGCCTGCGGTTGTAGTCGATGGCGATGACGTAGTCGAAGGAGCCCTCCAGCGGCTCGCCCTCGAAGCCGGTGCCGGGCGAGCGGAATCCGCCGGAGCGGTGGTACGGGAGCCTGCTGCCCGGGTCGGGGAGCAGACCGCCGGCGTCGGAGAGGGTGTGGACGCCGAGCGGGGAACGCAGGTCGCCGCTCACGTGGTGGGCGCTCCAGCCGCGCAGGGCGTTGTGCGCGGGCCAGGCGGGGCCCGCCTGCCAGCCGGTGGCGGTCCGCTGGTGCAGGACGACGGTGCAGAGCGGGGAGTTCTCGCCGCGTCCGGTGACGACGACGGCCTGCGCGCAGCGTTCCGGTATCGCCGCGGTCCGCCGGGGTCCGAGTCCTGGTATGCCCCGCGGTGCCGGCGGCGTGGCGGTCCCGGGGGTGGGCGCCGGCGCCGGAGGGCGGACCGCGGGCCGGCGCTCGGTCGCCTCGGCTCCGCCGCCGCAGCCGGTGAGCAGCGGCGGGGAGGCGAGGACGGCGAGAGCGGTTCTGCGTCGGATCATGAGCCGATCGTGACCGGTAGTTGTTTGGAACTGGTCAGGGATCAGGCGCTGTTCGGCTTGCCCGGCGCGTACAGCCAGGTGTGGAACAGCCCCTTCAGCTGCTTCCCCGACGTCTCCTCGGCAAGCCTCACGAACTGTGCGGTCGTCCCGTGCCCGCCGCGGTGCCCGGCCGTCCAGGCGCGCAGGATCCGGAAGAAGTCCCGGTCGCCGACGGCCCGGCGCAGCTCGTGCAGGGCCATGGCGCCGCGGGCGTAGACGGGTGTGCCGAAGATGTTCTTGCCGCTGCCCGGGTCGCCCGGCGGGTAGGCCCACAACTCATCGCTCACGGGCCGGGCGTAGAGGGCGTCGAAGGTCTTCTGGGCGCTGCGGCCGCCGTGCTGCTCGTCGTAGAGCCACTCGGCGTAGGTGGCGAAGCCCTCGTTGAGCCAGATGTCCTTCCAGGCGGTGAGGGAGACGGAGTCGCCGAACCACTGGTGGGCGCTCTCGTGGACGAGGGTGCCGAGGTCGGGTGCGGAGTCGTACAGCGGCCGGGTCTGGGTCTCCAGGGCGTAGCCGACGTCCGGGGCGTGGTCGACGACCGAGCCGGCGGCCCGGAACGGGTACGGCCCGAACAGCTTGCTCTCCCACTCCAGGACGGAGGGCAGCTTCTTCAGGACGGGTGCGGCGGCGCGCGCCTCGCGGGCGTCCACGGCGTTGTACACCTGCAGGCCGTCGCGGGTGGTGTACCGCTCGACCTGGAACGTGCCGATGGTGGCGGTGGCGAGGTAGGCGGCCATGGGCTGGGTCTCGCGCCAGCGGAAGGTGGTCCGCCCGTGGGCGGTGCGCTCGCCGAGCAGGACGCCGTTGGCGACGGCGGTACGCCCCTTCGGCACGGTGATCGTGAAGTCGTACGACGCCTTGTCCTTCGGGTGGCCGTTGGCGGGGAACCATGTCATGGCGCCCTGCGGCTCGCCCGCGACGAAGGCGCCGTCGTCGGTGGGGATCCAGCCGTCCGCCGAGCCGTCGGGGTCGGTGACCGGCTTCGGGATGCCGTGGTAGGCGACGGTGACGCGGAACTCCTGTCCCCGGCGCAGGGCGTGGCGCGGGGTGACGATCAGTTCCTGGCCGTCGCGCCGGAAGGCCGCCTCGGTGCGGTCGACGGTGACGGCGGTGACCTTCAGGCCTTTCAGGTCGAGGTCGAACCGGGTGAGCTTCTGCGTGGCGCGGGCGGTGAGCACGGCCGTGCCGTCCAGGCGGCGGGAGCCGGTGTCGTAACGCAGCGTCAGGTCGTAGTGGCGGACGTCGTAGCCGCCGTTGCCGCTGAGCGGGAAGTAGGGGTCGCCCGCGCCGGGCGCGCCGGTGGTGCCCGGCGCGGTGGGTCCGGCGGCGCCGAGGAGCGCCGCCACGGCGACGGGGACGGTGGCGAGCGTGGCGGTACGGCGTCGTGCGGGCTGTCTGCGGGGTGGCGTCACATGCGCTCCTCGGGCCGGTCGGTGATCGACTGGCCGTCAGACTAGGCGCCGCGCGGGCCCGGTTTCCCCCTTGTTCCGGTCAAGTCGTGTGGTCCGCTCAGGACGTGCCGCGTCGCCGCCGGGCGGACGCGGGCCGGCGCAGTACGCTCGCGGAACCGTCCACGACCCGAGAGGGGCCCGACCGTGAGCGTGCGTGTGCGCCGGATCTACGAACCGCCCGAGCCCGACGACGGCCTGCGCGTGCTGGTCGACCGGCTGTGGCCGCGCGGCCTCGCCAAGGACGAGGCCCATGTGGACGAGTGGCCGAAGGAACTGACCCCCTCCAGCGAGCTGCGGAAGTGGTATCACGGCGGGGGCGCCTACGAGGAGTTCAGGAGCCGGTACGAGCAGGAGCTGGACGCCCCCGGGGCCGCCGAACTGCTGGACCGCCTCAGGAAGTCGGCCCGCAAGGGCAGGGTGACCCTCCTCACGGCGTCGAAGAAGCCGGAGGAGAGCCACGCGCACGTCCTCGCGGAGCTGTTGGAGGGCTGAGGTCAGCCGGTGTGCCGGGCCGCGTGCCGGCCGGCGGCCCGCCCCGAGAACAGGCAGCCGCCGAGGAAGGTGCCCTCCAGGGCGTTGTAGCCGTGGACACCGCCGCCGCCGAACCCGGCGACCTCACCGGCCGCGTACAGTCCCTCGATCGGCGTGCCGTCGGTGCCGAGGGCGCGGGAGTCCAGGTCGGTCTGGATGCCGCCGAGGGTCTTGCGGGTCAGCACGTGCAGCCGGACCCCGATCAGGGGGCCCGCGGCCGGGTCGAGGATGCGGTGCGGGGTGGCGACCCGGCCGAGGCGGTCGCCGATGTAGCGGCGGGCGTTGCGGATGCCCTGCACCTGGGCGTCCTTGCTGTAGGGGTTGGCGATCTGCAGGTCGCGGGCCTCGATCTGGCGGCGCACCTCGGCCGCCTCCAGCAGCGGCTTGCCGGTCAGCGCGTTCATCCTGTCGACCAGCTGCTCCAGGGTGCCTGCGGTGACGAAGTCGGCGCCGTGGTCGAGGAAGGCCTGCACCGGGCCGGGGGCGCCCTTGCCGAGCAGCCGGTCGCGCAGCACGGCCCCCCGGTCCTTGGCGGTGATGTCGGGGTTCTGCTCGGAGCCGGAGAGCGCGAACTCCTTCTCGATGATCTTCCGGGTGAGGATGAACCAGGAGTGGTCGTACCCGGCGATGTCCTCGGTGGTGCGCAGGTACTTCAGTGTGTTGAGGGTGTCGTAGCCGGGCAGGCAGGGGTCGGGCAGCCGGCGGCCGAGGGCGTCGAGCCAGATGGAGGACGGGCCGGGCAGGACCCGGATGCCGTGGCCGGGCCATATCGGGTCCCAGTTCTGCAGGCCCTCGGTGTAGTGCCACATGCGGTCGCGGTTCACGAGCCGTACGCCGGCCTCGGCGCTGATGTCGAGCATGCGGCCGTCGACGTAGGCCGGGACGCCGGTGACCATCTCGGCGGGGGGCGTGCCGAGCCGCTCGGGCCAGTAGCGGCGGACGATGTCGTGGTCGGCGCCGATGCCGCCGGTGGTGACGACGACGGCCTGGGCGGTGAGTTCGAAGTCGCCGGCGCGGTCGCGGCTGGAGGCGACACCGCGCGGGGAGTCGTCGGGGGCGAGGACGGTGCCGCGTACGCCGCGTGCCGTGCCGTCCTCGATGACCAGCTCGTCCACCCGGTGGCGGTGGTGGAAGGTCAGCAGCCCGTCCCGGGCGGCCTGCCGGGCGTACCGGACGAACGGTTCGACCACGCCGGTGCCGGTGCCCCAGGCGACGTGGAAGCGGGGCACCGAGTTGCCGTGGCCGTCCGCGCGCAGGTCGCCGCGCTCGGCCCAGCCGACGGTGGGCAGCAGCTCGATGCCGTGCCCCTGGAGCCAGGACCGCTTCTCGCCGGCCGCCCACTCCACGTAGGCGCGGGCCCAGCGCACCGCCCAGGCGTCCTCGTCGGCCCGCCGGTCGAACTGCGCGCTGCCCTGCCAGTCGCTCCAGGCGAGGGCGAAGGAGTCCTTGATGCCGAGGCGGCGCTGCTCGGGCGAGTCGACGAGGAAGAGGCCGCCGAAGGACCAGAACGCCTGGCCGCCGAGGTTGGCGGCGTTCTCCTGGTCGACCAGGGCGACCCGGCGGCCCCGGCGGTTCAGCTCGTGCGCCGCGACGAGCCCGGCGAGTCCGGCTCCTACGACGATGACGTCCGCGTCCATGGCGAGGGTGTCCTTCCTGACGGTGCGGGGAGGGGGCCGTGCCGGTGCTCAGGCGGGGGTGCGGCTGCCGTCCGTGAGCAGCGCCGTGAGCAGTTGCCCCAGCCAGACCCGGGCGGCCTCGACGTCCCGGTCCAGCAGCAGTTGGGTGGTGACCCCGTCGTACGCGGCGACCACGGCGTGCGCGGCGCCGTCGGCGTCGCCGAGCACGGCGGGCAGTTCGGTGTGGCCGCGGGCCCGGGAGAGCCGGTCGGCGATGGCCCGGCGGAGCCGCGCGCGGTGGTCGAGGAGGGCCCGGCCGACGGCCGGGTCCCGGGCGGCGTGCACCAGGAAGTCGGTCTTCACCAGCAGCCAGTCGACGTCGAGCAGCAGCACCTCGGTGACCCGGTCCACGGAGGCGGGCACGTCCAGGTCGGGCCCGTCCTGGGCGAGGGCGTCGGCCACCTGGCCGGCGATGAGGTCGGCGCGTTCCTGGTAGAGGGCAAAGAACAGCTCGTCCAGGGTGGCGAAGTTCGAGTAGAAGGCGCCCCGGCTGAACCCGGCCGCCTCGCAGACCTCCTCGATGGAGACCCGCCCGAAGCCCTTGGCCGCGAACACCGCGAACGCGGCCTCGAGCAGCCGGGCGCGGGTGCGGACGCGGCGCCGGGTGACGCGCTTGGCCGTGTCCATGGCTGCCCCCTCCGGTCGGTTCGATACGCGAATGTATCCGATACACCGATGTATCGAAAGCCTCGCGGACCGCCCTCTTGATCCCCTTGATCCCCTTGACTCCGGGCCACACGATCAAGGGGAACAAGTTTTCGATTAAGGAGTACGCTGGACCCATGTCCACGCACCTCCAGGGCTCCCTGTTCGACCAGACCGACGAGCCGCGGCTCGGCCCGCTCGACGCCCTGCGCCGGACCGGACTGGGATCGGGCGCCTGGATCGACGTCCTGCCGGGCTGGCTGAGCGGTGCGGACGACCTGTTCGAACACCTGGCGGCCGAGGTCCCGTGGCGGGCCGAACAGCGCAAGATGTACGACAACGTGGTGGCCGTGCCGCGCCTGCTCGCCTTCTACCAGGCCGGGGACCCCCTCCCCCACCCCGTCCTCGACGAGGCCCGCACCGCCCTGTCCCGGCACTACGCCGACGAACTGGGCGAGCCGTTCACCACCGCCGGGCTGTGCTACTACCGGGACGGCCGGGACAGCGTCGCCTGGCACGGCGACCGGATCGGCCGGGGCTCCCGGGAGGACACGATGGTCGCGATCCTCTCCGTCGGCGAGCCCCGCGACCTGCTGCTGCGCCCGGCCGGCGGAGGCGGCACGGCGGTCCGGCGCCCGCTCGGCCACGGCGACCTCATCGTGATGGGCGGCTCCTGCCAGCGCACCTGGGAACACTGCGTCCCCAAGTCCAGCCGGGCCACGGGACCGCGCATCAGCATCCAGTTCCGCCCGCAGGGCGTGCGCTGACGCGACCCGCCGGTGCGGGGCACGTCCACATCTGGTTGGCTGTCCCCGACGGTCAGCCGCACAGGGGTCGGGGAGATCATGCGGGCAGAGGTACACCAAGTCGCCGAGGGCACCTACCTGGTGCACGGCAACCACGTCAACTGGGTGATCCTGAAGGACGGGGACGCCGTCACCCTGGTGGACACCGGGTATCCGGGAGACCGCCAGGGAGTCCTGGAATCCCTCGCCGAGGTGGGCAGTTCACCCGAGGCGGTCGCCGCCGTGCTGATCACCCACGCGCACAACGACCACCTGGGCTCGGCCGAGTACCTGCGCGCCGGCTACGGCACCCCGGTGTACCTGCACCCGGCCGAGGTGCCGCACGCCCGGCGGGAGTTCCTGCAGCAGGCCGGCATCGGCGACGTGGTGCGCAACCTCTGGCGGCCGGGTGTCCTGCCGTGGGCCGTGCACGTGATCCGGGCCGGCGGCACCGACCACAACCCCGTCACCGCGCCCGAGCCGTTCCCGAGCGAGGGTCCGCTGGACCTTCCGGGCCGTCCCGTGCCCGTGCACACCCCCGGCCACACCGACGGCCACTGCGTCTACCACCTCCCCGAGGCGGGCATCGTCATCTCCGGCGACGCCCTGGTCAGCGGCCACGCGACCTCGCAAGTCAAGGGCCCGCAGATCCTGCCCGACTTCTTCCACCACGAGCGCGCCCGGGTGGTGGCCTCGCTGGGGCTGATCGGCGCGCTCGACGGCGACACCCTGCTGCCGGGACACGGGCCGGTCCACCGCGGCCCGGTGCGGGCCGCAGCCGAACAGGCCCGGGACCGGGCCTCCTAGAACACGCGGGCGGGGCCTTAAGGTTCCGCCATGGCCTTGCAGATCAGCGCCACGAACCCGGAGCACCCCGCGCTCCTGCTCGCCCTGCCCTGGGACACCCCGCTGGAGGAGTGGCCCGAGGACTACCTCGTACCGCTCCCCCGCGGCATCTCCCGGCACGTGGTGCGCTACGCGCACGCCGGCGACGAGGTGATCGCCGTCAAGGAGCTGGCCGAACGGCCCGCGCTGCGCGAGTACGAACTGCTGCGCGACCTCGACCGGCTCGGCATCCCCGCCGTCGACCCCCTCGCCGTGGTCACCGGCCGCACCGACCCCTCCGGCGCCCCGCTGGAGCCGGTCCTCGTCACCCGGCACCTGCGCGGCTCGATGCCGTACCGGTCCATGTTCGAGACGACCATGCGCCCGGCGACCATGCACCGGCTGATGGACGCCCTCGCCGTGCTGCTGGTCCGACTCCACCTCGCCGGGTTCGCCTGGGGCGACTGCTCGCTGTCGAACACGCTGTTCCGGCGGGACGCGGGCGCCTACGCGGCCTATCTGGTCGACGCCGAGACCGGCGACCTGCACCCGCGGCTCAGCCCCGGGCAGCGGGACTACGACCTGGACCTCGCCCGCGTCAACATCAGCGGCGAGCTGCTGGACCTGGAGGCGTCCGGCGCGCTGCACCCGTCCGTCGACCCGATCGAGTTCGGCCACGAGATCTGCACCCGCTACCAGGGGCTGTGGCAGGAGCTGACCCGCACCTCGGTGTACCCGGCGGGCAAGTACCACTACATCGAGCGCCGGATCCGCCGCCTGAACGACCTCGGGTTCGACGTCGCCGAGATGCAGATCGAGCACTCCTCGGGCGGGGACACGGTCACCTTCGTGCCGAAGGTCGTCGACGCCGGCCACCACCAGCGCCAGCTGCTCCGGCTGACCGGCCTGGACGCCGAGGAGAACCAGGCCCGGCGGCTGCTGAACGACCTGGAGAGCTGGATGGCCACCCAGGACGACTACGCGCCCGGCGATCCCCTCGCCGCCCGCCCCGAGGTACTGGCGCACCGCTGGGTGCGGGACGTGTTCCGGCCCACCGTGCGGGCCGTGCCGCCCGAGCTGCGCGGCTCCATGGACCCGGCCGAGATCTACCACGAACTCCTCGAACACCGCTGGTACCTGTCCGAACACGCGCAGCACGACATAGGTCTCGACACCGCCGTCGAGGACTACATCGCCAACGTCCTGCCGAAGGCACGGGCCACGCTGGAGCCGACCGAGGCGGAGTAGCTCACTCGTGCGGGACCACGGCCACCGGGCACTCGGCGTGGTGCAGCACCCCGTGCGCCACGGAGCCGATCCGGGCGCCGACCGCCGTCCGGCGCGCCCGGCGCCCGACGACCATCAGCTGGGCCCGGCCGGCCATGGACAGCAGCACCTGTCCGGCGCTGCCCATCTCGACGTGCTCGGCGACGGGCACCTCGGGGAACCGCTCCCGCCAGGGCTGGAGGGCCTCGGCCAGCGCCTGCTTCTCGTACGGTTCGAGACCGCCCGCGTCGTCGAGCAGCTTCAGCGAACCGGGGCTGTAGGCGAAGACCGGCGGCAGCGTCCAGGCCCGGACCGCGCGGACGGCCGCGCCGCGGGCCGCCGCCGTCTCGAACGCGAACCGCAGCGCCGCCGCGCTGTCGTCCGGGCCGCCGTGCTGGCCGACCACGACGTCCCGGCCGGCCGCCTCCGCCGCGGGCTGGTCCTCGGCACGCACCAGGACCACCGGCCGGGCCGCCTCCACGATGACCTGCTGGCCGACCGAGCCCAGCAGGAAGCCGACGACGGGCCCGTGGCCGCGCGAGCCGAGCACCAGCATCTCGGCCTCGGCGGCCGCGCCGGCCAGCGCGTCCACGGCACCGCCCTCGACCAGGTCGGTGGTCACCGTCAGCCCCGGATGCCGCTCGGACACGGTCCGCACGGCCCCCGTCACCCCCTCCGACACCCACCCGTGCTGGGTTTCCCGGTCGGCGGTGGCGAGCGCCTCGGCGTACCGCCAGGCGTGCACCACGCGCAGCGGCAGCCCCCGGCGCACGGCCTCCCGGGCCGCCCAGTCCAGCGCGGCCAGACTCTCCTCCGTACCGTCCACCCCTGCCGTGATCGGGCGTGTCATCCGTGGGCCTCCTCGTCGTCGCCGGGTCCTCGTGCTGCTGGTGCCCACTATCGGCCACCGCTGCCGCCGTATCCCGGAGCGAACCCGGGCGATCGAACATACGATGGCCTGAAACCGGTGACATCGGGTGGGGAGACGTATGGCACAGGCCGCCGACACCGCGCGGACCGTCATCCTGACCGTGGACGACGACCCGGGGGTCTCCCGTGCCGTCGCCCGCGACCTCAGGCGGCGCTACGGCGAGTCGTACCGGATCGTGCGCGCGGAGTCCGGCGAGTCCGCGCTGGAGGCGCTGCGCGAACTGAAGCTGCGCGGTGACCTGGTCGCCGTGATCCTGGCGGACTACCGGATGCCGCAGATGAACGGCATCGAGTTCCTGGAGCAGGCCCTCGACGTGTACCCGGGGGCGCGGCGGGTGCTGCTGACCGCGTACGCGGACACCAACGCGGCGATCGACGCGATCAACGTGGTCGACCTGGACCACTATCTGCTCAAGCCCTGGGACCCGCCGGAGGAGAAGCTCTACCCGGTCGTGGACGACCTGCTCCAGGCGTGGCGCACCAGCGCGTACAAGCCGGTGCCCAGCACGAAGGTCGTGGGGCACCGCTGGTCGGCGCGCTCCTCGGACGTCCGCGAGTTCCTGGCCCGCAACCAGGTGCCGTACCGCTGGTACTCGGTGGAGGAGCCGGAGGGGCAGCGGCTGCTGACGGCGGCCGGACAGGACGGGCAGCGGCTGCCGCTGGTGATCACCCCGGACGGCACGGTCCTGGTCGAGCCCGAGGCACCCGAGCTGGCCGCGCGCGTGGGCCTGGCGACGACGCCGACGGCCGACTTCTACGACCTGATCGTGATCGGCGGCGGGCCGGCCGGGCTCGGCGCGGCCGTGTACGGGGCCTCGGAGGGCCTCAGGACCGTGCTGGTGGAACGCTCGGCGACCGGCGGCCAGGCGGGGCAGAGTTCCCGGATCGAGAACTACCTCGGCTTCCCCGACGGGGTCTCCGGCGCCCAGCTCACCGACCGGGCGCGCCGGCAGGCGGCCAAGTTCGGTGCCGAGATCCTGACCACGCGGGAGGTGACGGGCCTCGAGGTCAACGGCGCCGCCCGCGTCGTACGGTTCGCGGACGGCTCGGCGATCGCCGCGCACAGCGTGATCCTCGCGACCGGCGTGCAGTACCGGCAGCTGGAGGCCGCGGGCTGCTCCGACCTGACCGGGTGCGGGGTGTTCTACGGCTCGGCGCTCACCGAGGCCGCCTCCTGCCAGGGCCAGGACGTGTACATCGTCGGCGGCGCCAACTCGGCGGGCCAGGCGGCGATGTACCTGTCCCGGGGCGCGAAGTCGGTGACGCTGCTGGTGCGCGGCCCGGACCTGTCGGCGTCCATGTCGCACTACCTGATCCAGCAGATCAACGAGGCCCCGAACATCTCGGTGCGCTGTCACACGGTCGTGGAGCAGGCGCACGGCTCGGACCACCTGGAGCGGCTGACGCTGCGTCACACGGTGACCGGGGAGACCGAACAGGTCGACGCGCAGTGGGTGTTCGTGTTCATCGGCGCCGCCCCGCTGACCGACTGGCTCGGCGACAGCGTGCTGCGCGACCCGCGCGGGTTCATCCTGGCCGGGCCGGACCTGACCGCCGACGGGCGGCCGCCGGCCGGCTGGGAGCTGGACCGGGCGCCGTACCACCTGGAGACCAGCGTTCCCGGGGTGTTCGTCGCGGGCGACGCCCGCGCCGAGTCCGCCAAGCGGGTCGCGTCCGCCGTCGGAGAGGGAGCCATGGCCGTGATGCTCGTCCACCGGTATCTGGAGCAGTCATGAGCGGGCAGATCGTGGCGTGCAGCCCGCAGGAGATCGGCTCGCTGTTCCTCTTCGAGAAGCTGAGCCCCGAGCAGCTCGGGCGGCTGTGCAGCGACGGACGGGTGGAGCTGTTCCAGCCCGGCCCGGTGTACACCGAGGGCGACCCCGCCACCTGCTTCTTCGTGATGATCGAGGGCACGGTCGTGCTGTCCCGCCGGGTCGGCGGCGACGACGTGGAGGTCACCCGGACCTCGCAGCCCGGGGTGTACGCGGGGGCGATGCAGGCCTACCTGGGCGACCGGGTGCGCCAGGTCTACAACAACTCCATGCGGGTGACGGAGCCGACACGGTTCTTCGTCCTGCCGGCCGACATCTTCGCGGACGTCATGCAGGAGTGGTTCCCGATGGCCGTGCACCTGCTGGAAGGGTTGTTCTTCGGCTCGAAGAACACGCAGGCGATGATCGGGCAGCGGGAACGGCTGCTGGCGCTGGGCTCGTTGTCGGCGGGGCTCACGCACGAGCTGAACAACCCGGCGGCGGCCGCGGTCCGGGCCACCGCGACCCTGCGGGAACGGGTCGCGAAGATGCGGCGCAAGCTCGGCCTGATCGCCGAGGGGCCGTTCTCCCGCGATGTGCTGGCGAGCCTGATCGAGATCCAGGAGCGCACCGCGGAGCGGGTGGCGAAGGCACCGGTGCTCAGCCCGCTGGAGGCCAGCGACCGGGAGGACACGCTCACCGACTGGCTGGAGGACCACGGCATCGACCACGGCTGGCAGCTGGCGCCCGTCTTCGTGCAGGCCGGGCTCGACGTGGACTGGCTGGAGCAGGTCGCGGCGGCGGTGGACGAGGAGATCCTGCCGAACGCGGTCGGCTGGCTCAACTACACCATCGAGACCGAGCTGTTGATGAACGAGATCGAGGACTCCACCACCCGCATCTCGCACCTGGTCGACGCCGCCAAGCAGTACTCCCAGCTGGACCGGGCGCCGTACCGGGTGGTGGACGTGCACGAACTCCTCGACAGCACGCTGCTGATGCTGTCCGGGAAGATCGGTCCGGGCATCCGGGTCGTCAAGGAGTACGACCGCACGCTCCCGCCCGTGCCCGCCTACCCGGCCGAGCTGAACCAGGTGTGGACCAACCTGGTGGACAACGCCGTCTCGGCCATGAACGGCGCGGGCGGCGAGGGCACGCTGACCGTGCGGACGGCGCACCACAACGAGCGGCTGCTGGTCGAGTTCCGGGACACCGGCCCGGGCGTGCCGCCGGAGATCAAGGACCGGATCTTCGACCCGTTCTTCACGACCAAGCCGGTGGGCGAGGGCACCGGCCTCGGCCTGGACATCTCCTGGCGGATCGTCGTCAACAAGCACCACGGCGCCCTGCGGGTCGAGTCGGTGCCCGGCGACACCCGTTTCCAGGTGCTGCTGCCCCTGACCGCACAGACGCCCGACGAGGAGCCGGTATGAACGACGTCGACGGAATCGACCCGAGCGTCCCGCCCAGCGGCACGGGCTGTGTGGAGTGCGAGGAGGCGGGCGGCTGGTGGTTCCATCTGCGCCGCTGCGCGCAGTGCGGGCACATCGGCTGCTGCGACGACTCCCCCGCCAAGCACGCCACCGCCCACTACCGGGCCACCGGACACCCGGTGATCCAGAGTTTCGAGCCGGGCGAGGCCTGGTTCTGGAACTACGCCACCGACGAGTTGTTCACCTCCGGCCCCGAACTGGCCCCGCCGGGCAGCCGTCCCGCCGACCAGCCGGCGCCTGGTCCGGCGGGCCGGGTGCCGGACGACTGGGCGCAGACGCTGCGTTGAGGGCGCGGCGGGTACGGCGGCCCGCCTCGCCGTCGGTGCCGGGGGCGTTGTCGGTGCCGCGTGGCAGGATGAGGGCGTGTCGCAGACCGCCTTCACCACAGCGCCGCTGATCGGCCGGGACGACGAACTGGCCCGGCTCACGGGCGTGCTGGAGCGTGCCCGGGGCGGTGCCGCGGGAGCGGTGCTGGTCGCCGGGGACGCCGGGGTCGGCAAGACCCGGCTGCTGGACGAGGTCTCCGGACGGGCGGCGCGGGCCGGGGCGACCGTGGTCACCGGGCACTGCGTGGACCTCGGGGACGTCGGTCTGCCGTATCTGCCGTTCACCGAGATCCTCGGCGCGCTCGCCGCCGACGATCGGTTCACGGCCGTACTGGCCGCGCATCCCGCCGCGGACCGGCTGCTGGGCGCCGGCCCGGACGCGGGCGGCGGACCGGACGAGCGGCTCCGGCTCTTCGAGGACGTCGCCGGGCTGCTGGCCGGCCTGGCGGCGGTGGCGCCGCTGCTGCTCGTGCTGGAGGACCTGCACTGGGCCGACCAGTCCTCCCGGGACCTGCTGCGCTTCCTGCTCAGCCGGGGCCTGCCGCACCGGCCGGGCGGCGCCCGGGACCGGCGGCTCGCGATCCTCGCCTCCTACCGCACCGACGATCTGCACCGCCGCCACCCGCTGCGGCCCCTGCTCGCCGAACTGGTCCGGCTGCCCGCCGTGGAGCGCCTGGAGCTGCGGCCGCTGCCCGATCCCGAGGTCGCCCGGCTGGTCCGGGCCCTGGAGGACCGCCCGCTGCCCGACGCCGTCGTACGCGGGATCGTGGCCCGCGCGGAGGGCAACGCGTTCTACGCGCAGGAGCTGCTGGCGGCGTCCGGCGCGGACGCGGGCGGGGTGCCGAGCGGCCTCGCCGACCTGCTGCTCATCCGGGTCGAGCAGCTGTCCGAGACCGCCCAGCAGGTGCTGCGGACCGCGGCCGTGGCCGGGCGGCGGGTGCGGCACGGGCTGCTGCGCGAGGCGGCCGGGCTGCCCGAGGAGGAGCTGGAGGCGGCGCTCCGGGAGGCCGTCGGGCACCAGTTGCTGCTGGCCCAGGACGACGGCACGTACGCCTTCCGGCACGCCCTCACCCGGGAGGCGGTCTACGCCGACCTGCTGCCCGGCGAGCGGTCCCGGCTGCACGGCGCGTACGCCCGGCTGCTCGCGGCCGACGGCGGGGCCCCGCAGACGGCGGCGGAGCGCGCCCACCACTCCCGGGAGAGCCACGACCTGCCCGCCGCGCTCACGGCCTGTCTGGAGGCCGCCGACCACGCCCGGCGGCTGGGCGCGCCCGCCGAGGAGCTGCGGCACCTGGAGGCCGCCCTGGACCTGTGGCCGTCGGTGCCCGCCTCCGTCCGGCCCGCCGGGGAGGGCGTGGACCGGGTCACGCTGACCCTGCGTGCCTCGGCCGCCGCGGCCCACGCCGGCGCGTTCCACCGGGCGGTCTCGCTGACCCGGACGGCGCTCGCCGGGGTCGGCGAGGACACCGACGGAGAGCTGGCCGCCCGGGTCCGCTACACGCTGGCCGGGAACCTGCTGACCGTGGACAGCCTGTCGGCGGCGTTCCGCTACAGCAGCGAGGCGCTGGCGATGATCCCCGCCGAGCCGCCGTCGCGGACGTGGGTGTGGGCGGCGGCCACGCATGTCGCGGCGGCCCGCCAGATCGGCGAGGACGAGACCGCGCTGCGGATCGGCCGGCAGGCCCTGCGGGTCGCCGAGGAGCTGGGCGTGCGGGGCGCCCAGGCCGATCTGCTGATCTCCCTGGCGGTCGTCGAGGGCGGTGGCCGGCGCTCCCTCGAGGGCCGGGAGAAGCTGCGGCGGGCCCGGGAGCTGGCCCGCGCCGCCGGGAACGCGCAGGTGGAGACGCGCGCGGTGTTCCACCTGGCGATCGGCGCCTTCGAGTCCGGGGATCTGACGGAGTGCCTGCCCGTGCTGGCCGACGGCCTGGAGCGGGCCCGCCGGGCCGGGCTGCTGTCCTCGGTGTACCCGCTGGAGCTGCGCTACCTGCAGCTGCTGGTGCTGTACACGCTGGGCCGCTGGGACGAGTGCCTGCGCGTGGCGGCCGAGGCGGCGCCCGGACTGCCCGCGCCGGGCGGCGCCTTCGCGACGAGCCCCGCGCTGTACGTGGCGCTGGCCCGCGGTGACGCCGGCGCGGTGGACCGGGCCCGGGCGCTGCTGGAGGGGCCGTTCGACTGGATGGGCACGCTGGTCGCCGGGATCGTGCTCACCGACGCCGCCGTGCGGGACGGCGACGCGGAGGGCGCCGTCGCGCGGATGCGGGAGACGGTCGCGGCCCTCGGCGACGGTACGGGACGGCGGCCGGGCGTCGCGGTGCGGCTGGCCGCGCTCTGTCTGACGGCGGTCGCCGACCGGGTCACGGACCCGCGGCGCGGGGGCGGCACCGACGGGGAGCCGGCCCGCTGGGCGGAGCCGGCGGCCGAGCTGGTGGAGGTGGCGCGGGACACCGCCGGGCGGAACGAGGAGGGCCACGCGCAGGGCCCGGAGGGACGGGCCTGGCTGGCCCGCGCCGAGGCGGAGTGGGCGACGGTCGCGTCCGGGCCGGATCCGGCGGCCTGGGAGACGGCGGTCGCCGCGTTCGGCTACGGCGACGGGTACGAGCAGGCGCGCTGCCGAGTGCGGTACGCGCGGGCGCTGCTGGCGGTGGAGCGGCGGGCGGAGGCGGCGGAGCAGGCGCGGCTGGCCCGGGAGACGGCGGCCGGGCTGGGCGCGGCACCGCTGTTGGAGCAGATCGAGGCGCTGATCCGCCGGCACCGGCTCGCGGCGGGCGCGGCGGGCGCGGACGCCGTGCCGCTGACCGCGCGGGAGCGGGACGTCCTGCGGCTCCTCGCGCGGGGCCGCAGCAACCGGCAGATCGGCGAGGAGCTGTTCATCACCGGCAAGACGGCCAGCGTGCACGTGTCCAACATCCTCGCCAAGCTGGGCGCCGCGAGCCGTACGGAGGCGGTGGCGGTGGCCTACCGCCGGGGTCTGATCGCACCGGAGCCGGCCGGGACGGGGTGATCGCGCGGGCCCGGACATGCGGATGCCCCGCGCGAGGCGGGGCATCCGGTGGTGCCGGTGGGGTCCGAGTGCGTCAGTGACGGGTGCTCGGCGTGTTGGCGGCGGTGACGTTGACCGCGGCCCACGACTTGTCCACCGTCTTGTACTCGGTGCTGTTCGCGCCGTACAGGTCCTTGGCCGCCTTCAGGGTCGCGATGCGCGCCTGGTGGAAGTCGGTCGTGGAGACCATGTAGCGGGTGAGGGCACGGTAGTAGATGGCGGTCGCCTTCGTCCGGCCGATGCCCTTGACCGCGATGTTGTGGTAGGTCGGCGAGTTGTAGGTGACGCTGCCGATCTTCTTCTTGCCACTGCCCTCGGCGAGGAGGTAGTAGGCGTGCGAGGAGACACCGGAACCGGCGTGCACCTCGGTGTAGTAGGTGTCCGGGGACCAGTAGTCGATCGTGCCCTCGAGCTTGTCGAGCGACGGGTGGTCCAGGCGGCGCAGGAACTTCTGGTCGAGGCCCAGCTTCTCGCCGACCAGGTAGTCCGGGGTGTCCTTCGCGTTCTTGGCGTAGAACTCGACGTTCGAGCCGAAGATATCCGCGAGCGACTCGTTCAGCGAGCCGGGCTCGCCGTACTGGTTGCCGTCGGAGTCGACGAAGGTCGGCTGCAGGTTGGCGGTCGCCTCGACCACGCCGTGGGTCAGCTCGTGACCGGTGACGTCGAGGACGACGAGCGGCTTCTTGAACATCTGGCCGTCGCCGTCGCCGTACAGCATGCAGTTGCAGGTCGGGTCCCAGAAGGCGTTGGCGACCTTCTTGCCCCAGTGGACCATCGCCTGGGCGGCCTTGCTGTTGTTGCGGATGCCCTTGCGCTTGAACGTGGACTTGTAGAAGTCCAGCGTCTTGGTGACGCCGTACTGGGCGTCGGCCGCCGCGGTGGCCCGGCTGGTGGTCTTGCCGTTGCCCCACACGTTGGTCGTGTTGGTGAACTTCGCGCCGGCGCTGAACTTCTCCGTGTACGAGCCCTTGGCGTCCCGGGTCTCGGTGCCGTACCGGTTCGGGTCCTTGAGCTGGTAGTGGCCGCGCGAGGTCTGCGTGGTGGTGAGGCCGACGGTGCCCACGAAGAGGGTCTTGCCGGTCCCCTTGGCCGCGGACGGGTAGGCCGCGGCGCCGGTGCTGCGGGAGCCGACCAGGCCGGAGACGTCGGCGCCGGAGCCGGTGCCGGTGGCCGGGTCGAGGGTCTCGCCGCGCTCGCGCAGGGTGTCGAGCAGCTTCGGCGACAGGAACTCGTCCCGGTTCGGCGTGTTGCTGCGCACCTTGCCGGTGACCGCGTCCACGACGACCGTGCGGGAGTTGTCCTTGTCGGTCACGGTGACCTGGTAGGCGAGCGCGGAGGCGCCCTCGCGCGCGTCGACCACGAGCTGGGCGCTGCCCGCGTCGCCCTTGGCGGCCTGGGCGGCCTTGGCGGCGGCCTGAGCGGCGGTCAGCTTGGCCTGGGCGGCGGCGGGCTTGACCGTGTGGTCGGCCGCGCGGGTCACGCCCGTGTAGCCGAGGCCCCGGTCGAGGTGGACGATGAGGTCGCCACCGAGCACCGGCAGGTCGTTGTGGGTGCGGACGAAGCGGACGTGCCGGGCACCCTCGGGGTCGATCATGACGTCCTGGGCGTGCAGTTCGTCGCCCTTCGAGACGCCGGTCGCCGAGGCGTGCGCGAAGGCCGCGGTGCGCGCCGCCTCCACCACCGCGGTGGCGTTCGAGGCGGCGGAGGCGGCGGACCGCTCCACCCCCGTGGAGGGAGCCGCGAAGGCCGTACCGGCCAGGCCCGTGGCAGCCGTCGTCACCGCGACGGCGACCGCCACGGTGCGTATGTGCGGTCTACGCAATCTGATCAGGGATCCTTCGTTCGAAGGCGGCAGGGGTCACCAACCGCCTTGAGGCATGGCGCAGTTGGCGCCAAGGGGGCTGGTCTGGCCCCGAGGGCCCACCCTTGCGGATCAGTCATGGGCACGTAAAGCCGGAATGATCCATTTCGCGAACTTCTATGGCAATCCTTTACGAATGGGCGCCACGGAGTGATCACGCGATGACCAACTGTGTGTCGGTTGTGGAGACGGCGTCTTGATCCCCTAGGTTCCCAGGGCGGAATGTGACCGATATCGCATCAGAAACCGAACCGAGGGAGTGGGTAGGGGATGGTCTCAGCAACGGTGGGGCGGGGAGCGGTTCTCGGAGCGGTCGCGCTGTCGCTGCTCGCGGTCCCGGCGCGGGCCGCGACCGGGGGGCCGGACAGCCGGGCGGCAGCCGCGCTGCCGGCGCCCGACACCGCGGGGCTGGCCGCGGTGCTGAAGTCGGCGGTCGCGCAGGGCGCGCCGGGGGCGCTGGCCCGGATCGACGACCACGGCCGGACCTACCGGGTCACACACGGTGTCGCCGACCGCGCCACCCAGCGGGCCATCAGCACCGAGGACCGGTTCCGGGTCGGCAGCGTCACCAAGACCTTCTCGGCCGTCGTGCTGCTCCAGCTCGTGGACGAACACCGCCTCTCGCTCGACGCGCCGGTCAACCGGTATCTGCCGGGGCTGCTGCCGGACGACCGGATCACGGTCCGCCATGTACTGAGCCACCGCAGCGGGCTGTACGACTACAGCAACGACATGTTCGCCAGCAGCGTCTCCGGGTTCGAGGCGGTCCGGAAGAAGGTCTTCACCTACCGTCAACTGGTCGCCCTGTCCCTGAAGAAGCCGCGCACCAACGCCCCGGGCGCCGCCTACGCGTACTCCAACACCAACTTCGTCGTCGCCGGGCTGCTCATCGAGAAGCTCACCGGGCAGCCGGTGCGGACCGCGTACCAGAACCGCATCATCAAGCCGCTGAACCTGAACGACACGTTCTACGTGCATCCGGACACCGCGATCCCGGGCCGCTACGCCCGCGGGTACCTGACGCCGGACACGGCGGGCGCCCGGCTGGTCGACGCGACCGCGCAGACCGTCTCCTGGGCGCAGAGCGCGGGCGCGATCATCTCCAGCGCGCGGGACCTCGACGTCTTCTACGGCGCACTGCTGAAGGGCAGGCTGATGTCCTCCGCGCGGCTCAAGGAGATGGAGCGCTTCACCAAGGTGAACAGCACGACGGCGTACGGGCTGGGGCTGCGGCGGCGTGACCTGACCTGCGGGGTGTCGGTGTACGGGCACACGGGGGCGGTGCAGGGGTACTACACGTACGCGTTCAGCACGAAGGACGGGGGCCGGAGCCTCACGGCCGTGGCCAACACCTCGAACAACGGGAAGGTGCTGAACACCCTGGCCGGGGCGCTGGAGTCGGCGTTCTGCGGGAAGCCGGAGGGCAGGGCGGAACAGAAGTAGGGATTCCGGCAGGGGTCCTCGTCCAGCGCGGCCCGGCAGGGCCGGTTCCTGTTCCCGCGGGGCGTCGGCGTCGGTCAGCGACCGGGGTGCGGGCTGCGGTCCCGGGCGGAGGACGGGGCGTGGCCGTACGGCGGGGTTTCCGCCTGCTCCACCAGGCGCACCAGTTCCACCCTCGAACGGACACCGAGGGCGGCGAAGACATTGCGCAGGTGGTAGTCGACGGTGCGGGTGCTGACCGACAGACTCAGGGCCACCTCCCGGTTGGTGAGGCCCTGGGCGACGCCGTGGGCGATCCGCAGCTGCTGCGGGGTCAGCCGGGCCAGTCCGTCCGGCAGGTCGCCGCCGCGGGCCACGGCCCCCGCCGCCCCCGCCGCCGCGCTCACCCCGTTCGCCCTGAGTTCCGCCGCCGCCTGCTGGGCCCACGGCCGGGCGCCGCAGCGCTCGAAGCCGAGCCGGGCGGCTTGCAGATGGGCGCGCGCCTCGCGCAGCCGGCGGCGTCTGCGCAGCCACTTGCCGTAGAGCAGCTCCGTACGGGCCCGTTCGAAGTCGCCGACGGCTTCCTCGTGCCGCCGCAGCGCCTGCCGGTACAGCGGGTCGGCGGTCTCGGGCGGGGCCAGCAGGGCGCGGCAGCGCATCAGCTGGGCGGGGGCCTGGGGGTCGGCGTCGCACGCCGCCCAGCGCGCGAAGTCCTCGACCGCGTCCCGGGCCTGGTCCGGTTGTCCGGCCAGCGCGCACGCCTCCACGTAGCACGGCACGGCGAGCATCCAGACGGCGAAGTGACCGCGTCCCGGTCCGGGGCGCACCAGCGGACCGAGCCGCTCGGCGGCCTCGCGGGGCCGGCCGTGGCCGAGATCGGCGCGGGCGGCCGCCCACTGGGCCAGGGCGGCTGCCTGGGCCAGTCCGTGCCGGCGGGCGGTGGCCAGCGCGGCCGTCACATGCTCCGCCACGGTGTCGGCGCCACCCTCGATCGACGCGGCCAGGGCCAGCACGGCGTGGTGGTGGGCGGCCGTGTTGCTCTGCCCCGTGCGGTGGGCGCTGCGCAGTCCCTCCTCGGCGTGCGTACGGGCCAGCGCGTGCCGGCCGGCCCGCAGTTCGCCGTAGGCGAGGTACTCCAGGGCCTGTGCCTCGTGCACGGCGGACCTGCTCGTACGGGCCACCGCGAGCGCCCGCGCACCGGCCCGCCGGGCGGCACCGACGTCGCCGATCAGCAGAGCCGCGGAGGCCGCCCGCAGGAACCACCGCGGGTCGTCCACCGGGTACGCGGAACGCTCACAGGGGCCTGCCGGGCCCGGTGGCTCAGCGGGAGGTGCCGCGCACGGAGGCCGTTCGGCGCCGTCCGCCGGGTACGGCAGGTGTGCGCTCTCCGCCGCCGTCCACGCGCCGTCCACGACCCGCCGCAAGGGTGCGGCCGCCTGGTCGAAGCGGCCGTGCAGGACGGCCCGCATCCCCGCACGGTGGTCGCGCAGGACGGCGGAGGGCGCGCCGGCGCCGGTCGACGCGGCCACCGTCCGCGGGCCGGCAGACGCGGGCGCAGGCACAGGCGGGGCCGCGGGTGGCCGGGCCGCGTGGGTAGGGTCGGCCGTGTGCCCGTCACGGTGACCGTCGGAGCGGTGGCGGGCCCCGGCCGGATCCTCCGTCAGCGCCCGCAGGCACGCGGTGTGGTCACCCGCCGACCAAGCGGCGTCCGCGGCGGCCAGGGCGGCCTCGGCGGACCGCTCGGGATCGTGCGGCGCGAACAACGCCGCGGCGAGCAGCAGGGTCTCGCAGGCGTCGGTGACCGGGCCGTCCCCGCGCAGCACCGTCCCGCGCAGCAGCTCCGCACGCGCGCGTTCCGCCGTGGGCGCGGGACGGCTGCGGGCCGTGTCGAGCAGGTGCAGCGCCCGGGCCGACTGCCCCGCCAGCAGCGCCTGTTCGGCGGCGGCCGTGTACCACTGGGTCTGCCGGGCGCCGTCCGTCGTGAGTTCGGCGGCACGCGCGTGAGCGGTGCAGCGCAGCGCGGGCGGGGCCGCCGACGACGGGTCGGCCGCCGCGGCCGCGAGACCGGCCGCGAGTGACGGGGCAGGGCCCGGGACGGCGAGGGCGCGGTGGAGCAGCGCCAGGAGGCCGCATTCGTCGGGCAGCGCGCGGGCCAGCGCGTCGTGGGCGGCGCGGCGCCGGTCGGCCGAGGCGGCGGCGTACACCGTGCGGCACAGCAACGCACTGCGGAAGCCGAGCCGGCCGTCCTCCTCGGCGAGCAGCTCGGGCTGCGCGGCACCACCCGGGACACGCGGGCCCCGGAACGTGCCGAGCCCCTCGGCCCGGCGAACCTCGGAACCCCCCGAAGGCCCACCCTCGGAAGCCTCCAGCAGCTCAGCCCAGGTCCCGGAGCACGCCGAAGACCCACTCCCGCAAGCCTTCAGCCGCTCCACCCGAGCCCCGCAGCACGCCGACGCCCCATCCCCACAAGGCTCCAACAGCTCCGCCCGGCACACCGAGCACACCAAAGCCCCCCACCCACAAGCCTCCGGCCGCTCCACCCGAGCCCCGCAGCACGCCGACGCCCCATCCCCACAAGGCTCCAGCGGCTCCGCCCGGCGTGCGGAGCACCCCGGTGGCCGGCCCTCGGGCGTGCCCGGCCGCTGTGTCCGTCGGGCGAGGTGGTCCGCGGGGCGGTCCTCGGTCGTGATCGGTTCCTGGGGTCCGGCCGGGCGCGTGCCGGCTGAACGCGCCCCCAGGCGCGCGGCGGCGCGGTGGACGACGTCGGCGTCGGCGGTCTGCTCCCCCGCCACCCGGACGGCTGCCGCGGTCACGAGCAGCAGGTCCCGCTGCCCGGGAGACAGGCCGGCGAGGTGGCCGCCGGCCAGCGCGGTGAGGGTGTCGGCGTCGGCGAGGCGCCGCGGCAGGGGCGCGTGACCGCGCAGTTGAGCCGGTGTCAGCCGGTCGAGCAGGTGCCGCAGCAGTCCGGGGTTGCCCTCGGCCACGGCCACGATCTCCTCGCGCACCCGCGGATCGAGGGCGCCGTGCGCCGCGTCGTCCAGCAGCGATGCCGCGTCCGCCGGGGTGAGGGGGTCGAGGCGCATCAGCGGCAGTCCGGTGAACGCCCGGTCGACGGGCCGGTGTCCGGGGACCGTGAGCAGGAGGGCGAGGCGGCCACCGTCGCCGAGGCTGCCCCCGTGGCCGAGGCGGGCGGCGAGCCGGCCGAGGGCGGCCCGGGAGGCGGCGTCCCAGAGGTGGGCGTCGTCCACGCAGAGCAGGAGGGTCCAGGGCGCGGCCGTGGCCGCCAGGGCATCGGCGAGTTCCCGCACGGGCCCGGCGGCGCACGCGTCGGGCACCCCGGCCGCGCGGCACAACGCGCGGAGCCCGGTCAGCGGCCGCCGGACCCGGGCGGGCCGGGCGGGCACGGTGACGACGGGCCCCCCGGTGAAGGCGTGGGCGGCGAAGGTGAGGAAAGCCGAGCGTCCGCCGCCGGGTTCGCCCGTCACGACGCACACCCCGCCGCGGCTCAGCCGGTCCAGCAGCGCCGCCGTCACCTGACCTTGCGGACCCGGCCGGTACCGCGGTGCGGAAGGCCCCGGGCTCGTCTGGTCGTTCATTCCCGCAACCTTACTGACGCGTCAGTAAGCGCGGAAGCCGTACGTCCGGACTCCCCGGCGGGTGGACAGCCGTACCACCTGCGCATTCCGAGACACCGGCAGCGCAGGACTTGTAGCGCGGCACAACGCGCACGCGATCGCGCGGTGCACCGGCACACCGCCGGCGGCGACCACCGCCAGGGTGGCCACCGCCGGGTCACGGACGGGACGGCCGGGGTACGGCCGGACGCGCCGTCAGGAGGTGTGGGGGCAGTTGCCCCGGTACTCCTCGATGGTCAGGCTCGGTTGCGGCACCGGGCACAGGAACTGCTCGTAGCGGGTGTCGTTGTCGATGAACCGCTTCAGCCACGAGATGCTGTACTTCGCGATGGTCGTGTTCGAGGTGTTGGGCGTGAAGTGGGTGGCGCCGTTCAGCTCCAGGTACGCCCGGTCGGCAGAGCTGGGCAGCGAGGTGTAGAACGGCTGGGCGTGGGTGGCGACCGGGGCGATCGTGTCGCCGTCGGCGCCGAAGATCAGGGTGGGGGTCGTGACCTCCGGCCAGGTCTTGTCGAGGTTCCACGGTGTGAGCGGGATCGCCGCCTGGAGCGAGGGACGTGTCTTCGCGGCCTCCAGGCTGCCGCCGCCACCCATCGAGTGACCCATCACGCCGAGGCGGGTGGAGTCGATCCGACCGCGGACGGAGCTGCTCCGGGTGAGGTAGTCCAGGGCGGCGAGCAGCTGGTCCCCGCGGGAGTCGGGCTGGTCGAGCGTAGTGAGCGTGTCAATGGTGAACACCACGAAGCCCTGGGACGCCAGACGCGGGCCGAGCCAGGAGATGGAGGACTGGGTACCGGTGTAGCCGGGTGAGACGGCCACGGCTCCGAAGGTGCCGTCGGCGGTGCTGGCCGGATAGTAGATGGTGCCTCCGCCGAACCCGGTGACGGCGAGCCGGGAGACGGTCGTCTCCGAGACGGCGTAGGGGCCGCGCAGGGCCTCGATGCTGGATACGGTCGGCGCCGGACCGCGTTCGTAGGGGTTGTCCGCGCCATGGGCCGCCGGCCCGCCGAGGGTGGTCAGGCCGATGACGGCGGTGACCGTCGCGGCGAGGGCCGCGAGGCGGCCGGTACGACGGCGGGAGCGGGCCGGGCGGGGACCGGGGACCGGTGTCGTGGTGCTGATGTGCGGGTGCTGCACGACGAGTCGTCCTCTCTGTCATGGCGGCCCGTCCGGATCCGGGCGGCACGCGCGGGCGTGCCGGGCCGAAGGGCGCCACCGTGGGGCTGGCGGTGCCACTGTCGGCGCTGCGGGGCCGCGGCCGGACCGGCAATGTCACCGGTCTCGTGGAGCCGCCCGCGACCGGACCGGACGCGTCGCACCGGCCGCCGGCGCCGCGGGAGTTGGCGCACCGGTGCAGGCCGCACGGGCGGTGCGGGCGGTGCCGGCGGGACCGGGTACGGCACGCGGCTCGTGGCTCGCGGCTCGCGGCTCGCCGGTGGCCGAACCGATACGTTGCGCGATCTTGGCGGAATGCCTTCGTCCGGGACACCATGCCCGGCATGAAGGGTGATCTCTTTTCCAGTCAGCACGTGGTGCAGCCGGCCGTGGAGCCGGGGATGTCCGTCGAGAACGCCAAGTGCATCAAGTACGCGGTGAACGGCGAGATGTACGCCCGGCAGGGCGCGATGGTCGCCTACCGCGGCAGCCTCAAGTTCGAGCGCAAGGGGCAGGGCGTCGGCGGCATGCTCAAGCGTGCGGTCACCGGTGAGGGACTGCCCCTCATGGCGGTGCGCGGGCAGGGCGAGGCCTGGTTCGCGCACGAGGCGCAGAACTGCTTCATCGTGGAGGTCGAGGCCGGTGACCAGTTCACCGTCAACGGCCGCAACGTGCTGTGTTTCGACGCCTCGCTGTCGTACGACATCAAGACGGTGAAGGGCTCCGGTATCGCCGGTGGCGGCCTGTTCAACAGCGTCTTCAGCGGGCAGGGCCGGCTCGGTCTGGTCTGCGACGGCAACCCGCTGGTCATCCCGGTGTCCGCGCAGGCTCCGGTGTACGTCGACACGGACGCGGTGGTCGGCTGGACGGCGCACCTGGAGACCTCGCTGCACCGCTCGCAGTCCATCGGCTCGATGCTGCGCGGCGGTTCGGGCGAGGCCGTGCAGCTGATGCTGCAGGGCGAGGGGTATGTGGTGGTGCGCCCGAGCGAGCTGACGCCCCAGAAGGAACAGCACTGAACCTTCACAGGTGATCCGTGCCGGCCGGGCAACCCCGGCCGCCGTACCCGCGTCTTGATCGACAACAGACCGAGCCCCGGCCCCTCGGGCCGGGGCATCTTTCCGAGACGCTATACACGATATGTATACGCTCCGTGTATACGCAGTGTGTAGAAGGGTACGCATGTACGGCAAGGCTTTCGCCCCGGAGTACCAGGGCGCCCTGACCACCCTGTCCGTGAACTCCTCGCTGGTCGACGTGCTGGCCGAGGCCGGCGAGCGGCTGCGCGAGGCCGAGCGGGCCGGCCACCCCGGTGAGGCGGCGCGCTGCGGGCTCGCCGTCGCCGAGGCACACCGGCGGCTCGGCCATGTCGAGGACGCAGACCGGGCCTGGAAGGCGAGCTACCGCGCCGCCCGCGAGGCCGGCGACACCGCCGCCATGGCCTGGGCGCTGTGGAGCGGGGGCACCCTGGCCCGGCAGCGCGGGGCGTTCCCGCTGGCCTGGCGGCTGCTGGGACTCGCGGCCGAACTCGGCGAACGCGGCGGGGACGTCGTCGTCCGCGGCTACTCGCTGGCCGGCCTCGCCGAGACCGGCCGGATCCAGGGCGACTACGCGGCGGTCGGCCGGCTGCACGAGCAGCTGCTGGCCGAGGCCCGCAAGCGGGGCGAGGCCCGGCACACGGTGTGGGCCCTGGAGGGCATCGCCCAGATGCACCGCAACACCGGGGACTACGAGAGGGCGTACGCCCTGTTCGCGGAGGCGGCGGAGATAGCCGGCCGGGCCGACGACCGGCGCGGGCACGCCTGGGCGCTGCGCGGGCTCGCCGACATCCTCTCGGTGCGCGACGGCGCCACCGAGCGGGCGCTGGAGCTGCTGGCCGAGGCGGAGACCACCTGCCGGGAGATGAACCTCTCCAGCGCGCTCGCCTACAACCACAAGATGCAGGGCAACGTCCTGTACCGCGCGGGCCGTTACGCCGAGGCCCGCGACCGCTACGAGCTGGCGCTGACCGAGTTCCGGACGATGAGCGAACCGCGCGGCGCGGCGCTCTCCCGGCTGGGCCTCGCCAAGTCCCTCGCCCGGCTCGGCCGCGACCGCGCCGAGACCGCCGCCGAACTCGCCGACCTGGCCCGGACCCTGGAGCGCAGCGGGCTGCGGCACGCACGGGAGATGGTGGCCCGGGCCCAGCGGGAGTTCGCCCTCGACGCGGAGGCCGTACGGTGACGGCGCCCGTCTCGCCGGTGCGGGAGTCCGCCCGGCACGTCCTCGCCCGGTGCCGGGAACTGGTCCGGCCGGAGCTGCGGGCGGCGGTGGGGCGGCTGCACCCCTGGACGGCCGAGATGGCCGCGTACTCCTTCGGCTGGTGTGAGGTCGGCGGGGCGCCGGCCGGCGCGCCGGGCGGCAAGGGTGTACGGCAGGCCCTCGCGGTCCTCGGCGCCGAGGCGGCGGGCGCCGACGCCCGGGCCGGGATTCCGGCGGCGGTCGCCGTGGAGCTGGTGCACGCCTTCTCGCTGCTGCACGACGACATCATGGACGGCGACGCGGCCCGGCGCGGCCGCCCCGCCGTCTGGCGGGCGTACGGTACGGGTCCGGCCGTGCTGGCCGGGGACGCCCTGTTCGCGCTGGCGGTGGACACCCTCGCCGCCGCGTCCGAGGGACCCGGCGCCGTGCGGCTGCTCTCAGCGGCCCTGGCCGACCTGGTGCGCGGGCAGGCCGACGACCTGCTGTTCGCCACCCGGCCCTGGACCGGCCCGGAACGGGTGACGCCCGAGGAGTACCGCGCGATGGCGGAGGGCAAGACCGGCGCTCTGCTGGGCTGTGCCGCCGCGCTCGGCGCCACGCTCGGCGGGGCGCCCCGGGAGACGGCCGCCGCGCTGGACCGGGCCGGACGGCATCTCGGGATCGCCTTCCAGCTGGTGGACGACGTGCTCGGCATCTGGGGCGATCCGGCCGTCACCGGCAAGCCGGTGGGCGGTGACCTACGGGAGCGGAAGAAGACGTTCCCGGTGCTGGCGGCGCTCGGCTCCCCGGCGGCCCGGCGGCTGCCCGCGCTGCTCGGCTCCGCCGAGCACGCCGAGGAGGCCGCCGCGCTGATCGAGGCGGCGGGGGGCCGTACGGCGGCCCTGGCCGAGGCCCGGGTCCACACGGCCGCCGCGCGGGACCTGCTCACCACCGCTCCCCTGGCCGCCGGGCCGGCCGAGGAACTGACCGGGCTGCTGGAGCTCCTGGCGGGGCGCGCCCGGTAGCCGTGCTCCCGCCGTGCACCCGCCGTACTCCGGAACGGCGTTGACCGCCGGCCTCCCGGCGGGTCAAGGTGCGTGCGGCGCGGTTCCCGACCCGCGCCGGAAGGGTGGAGCACCGTGACCGACATCAGCGATGTCCCGGACATCGAAACCGCCGCACAGCGGATCGCCGGACACGTCGTACGGACGCCGACGGTACCGAGCCCCGGCCTGAGTGCGCTGCTCGGCGTCCCGGTCACCGTCAAGCTCGAACTGCTCCAGCGCACCGGCTCGTTCAAGGCCCGCGGGGCCACGGCGAAGCTGCTGTCGCTGAGCGAGGCCGAGCGGGCGGCGGGCGTGGTGGCGGTCAGCGGCGGCAACCACGGGATCGCGCTGGCGGTGATGGCCGCGGCCCTCGACGTGAAGGCGACCGTGGTCATGCCGCGCACCGCGCCCGCGCGCTCCATCGCGCTCGCCGAGGACGCCGGGGCGTCGGTGCGGCTGACCGACGGCATGGACAGCGCCTTCCGGCTGGTGAACCGGTTGCGGGACGAGGGGCTGACGCTGGTCCACCCCTTCGACGACCCGGTGGTGATCGCCGGCCAGGGCACGGTGGGGCTGGAACTGGCCGAGGACGCCGGGGAGCTGACGGACGTCGTCGTCAGCGTGGGCGGCGGCGGTCTGATCGCCGGTGTCGCGGCGGCCCTGCGCGCCCGCCGCCCGGGGGTGCGCGTGTGGGGTGTGGAGACCGAGGGCGCGGAGGCGATGTCCGGCGCGCTGAAGGCCGGCGGCCCGGTTCCGGTGCCGCTGTCCTCCCTGGTCACCACGTTGAGCGCGCCCTCGGTCTCGCAGCTGACGTACGACCGGGTGTCGGCGCTCGTGGAGGAGGTCCTGGTGGTCCCGGACCGGGACGCGGTGCAGGGCTGTCTCGATCTCGCCGAGCACGCCAAGGTGTGGGCCGAGCCGGCCGCGGGCTGTCTGCTGCCGGCGGCGCGGCAGGTGATCGAGCGGGCCGGTGACGGCGTCCGGCTCGGGCTCGTGGTGTGCGGAGGCAACACGACGCCCCGGGAACTCACCGGCTGGGCCGACCGCTTCGGGATTCTTTGAACGCACCCACGCGCGCCCCGCGTACCTCTGGGAAAGACGAGGCAGGGGTTTCAGCGAGGGATGACCATGGTCGAGGCGCACGTCTCCGCACACGAGTGGGTCGCCGGGCGGTACCGGCTCCTGGAGGTCTTCGCCCGCGAGACGAACCGCCTGTGGTGGTACGCCGAGGACGTGACGGCGCAGCAGCCCCGCCTGGTGGCGCAGACCGCCCTGCCGGAGCCCGCCGCCGAGGACACCGGGCGCCGCGTCACCGCCCGGGTCGTGCGCACCTCCGAGACCATGCGGCTGCTGCGCCCGGGCCAGGTCGCCGCGGTCGTCGACGCCGTCGTGGAGGCGGGCACGCTGTGGACGGTCACCGAGTGGGTCGACGGCACACCCCTCGGCGAACTCCTCGCCCAGGAGGGCTCCTTGCACCCGGTGCGGGCGGCCCGGCTCGGCCTGGAGCTGCTGGACGTGCTGCAGGCGGCGCACGACGAGGGCATCACGCACGGCGAGCTGAGCCCCGGGCAGGTCTTCGTGCGGGACGGCGGCCCGGTCGTCGTCACCGGCTTCGGCCTGGCGGGCGCGACCCTGGTCCCGCGGCTCACCGCACCGTCGTACGCCTCCCCGGAGCAGGCCCGCGACGAGCGCATCGGACCGGCCGCCGACCTGTGGGCGCTGGGCGCGCTGCTCTACACGATGGTCGAGGGCCGGCCGCCGTTCCGGGACCGCGGCCGGCCGGAGACCACGCTGAAGGCGGTGGACCGGCTGCCGCTGCGCACCCCGCTGCGCACGGGACCGCTCACCCAGGCCGTGCAGGGGCTGCTGCGCAAGGACCCGCGGGAGCGGCTGACCCGGCCGGTGGTCCGGGAGGCGCTGACCCGGGCACTGACCGAGGAGACGGACGCGGAGCGCCGGCCGGCCCCCGCGCCCCGGCTGCGCGGGGCGTACACGGGTGTGCGCCTGGCCGGGCCGCTGCGCGGCAGGCGGCTCCTGGCCGCCGGGGCCACGCTGGCCCTGGTCACGGTGGCCGTGGCGGTGCTGGCCGCGACCGGCGCGCTGACCGGCACGGACACGACCGCGGCGCCGCCCCGGGCCACCGCCCCGGCCACGCCCGCCGACCGGCCCACCGACGGCGCCACCCGGCCCACCTCCACCCCGGCCGGCACGCCGACCGCCCCGCCCTCCCCCACCCTGCCGGCCGGCTACCGCCGCTACAGCGCGCCCGAGGGGTTCTCGGTGGCGCTGCCCGACGGCTGGAAGCGGCTGACCACCTCCCGGGTGTCCGACCTCGCCTACCGCGTCACCTTCGGCCGGGACCGCGACTCGCCCACCCTCGCCGTCACCTACAGCGAGCGCGTCGGCCCCGACCCGGTCGCCGTCTGGCGGGACGACGTCGAGCCCGGGCTGGCGCGGCTGCCCGGCTACCACCGGGTCGGCGCCGTCCGGGCCACCACCTACCAGGGCCGCAGGGCCGCCGACCTGGAGTGGCTCGCCGGCTCCGGGGACGCGCGCACCCACACCTTCGGGCGGGGCTTCCTGCTGGGCGGCACACGAGGCTTCTCCCTGCGCTTCACCACCGCGGCCACGGCCTGGGACGACGCGGCCAACCGGCTGGCGCTGACGACGTTCCTGCGCACGTTCCGCGCGCCCGGGGAGTGAGCCGCTCCCGTGGTCCGTTTTCCGGCCGCCGAGCCGGGGACTCGCCTTTTATGGTGCAAATCGGATACACGATGATGACCGAGCAGACGGGTCCCCGGGACCTGGTGGATCACGTGGTGCGGGCCGAGGACGTCGGTTTCGACTTCTCGGTGATCTCCGACCACTACTTCCCCTGGCTGCGCTCGCAGGGCCACTCCTCGTACGCGTGGAGCGTGCTGGGCGCCGCCGCCCAGGCCACCTCGCGGATCCCCCTGATGACCTACGTCACCTGCCCCATCCTGCGCTACCACCCGGCGATCGTGGCGCAGAAGGCCGCGACCGTGCAGCTGCTGTCCCAGGGCCGCTTCCGGCTCGGCCTCGGTGCCGGCGAGAACCTCAACGAGCATGTCGTGGGCGGCGGCTGGCCGCCGGTGGACGTACGTCACGAGATGCTCGAAGAGGCCGTGCAGATCATCCGCGCGCTGTTCGAGGGCGGCCATGTCACCCATCACGGGCAGCACTACGACGTGGAGTCGGCCCGGCTGTGGGACCTGCCGGACCAGGCGCCGCCGATCGGCATCGCCGTCTCCGGCGACCAGTCCTGCAAGCTCGCCGGGCACCTCGCCGACCTGGTGATCGCCACCGAGCCGAAGGCGGGCCTGCTGGAGGCCTTCGACCGGCACGGCGGCAGCGGCAAGCCCCGGGTGGGCCAGCTGCCGGTGTCCTACGACCCCGACCGGGACACGGCGATCAAGCGCGCCCACTCCCAGTTCCGCTGGTTCGGGCTGGGCTGGAAGGTGAACGCCGAACTGCCGCACCCCGACTCCTTCGAGGCCGCGACCCAGTTCGTCACCGAGGACGACGTCGCCTCCGCCATCCCGTGCGGTGACGACCCGGACGCCTTCGTGGAGGCCGTACGGCCCTACGCGGAGGCCGGGTTCGGGGAGGTCGCCCTGGTGCAGATCGGCGGCGACGCACAGCCGGAGTTCCTGGACTGGTCGGCGAAGACCCTGCTGCCCGCACTGCGGGAGGCCTTCGCCTGACAATGCTCGCTCTGTCCGGCCTGGTGGCGCGCGACGCCCGCGAGTTCGGTGTGTACGCGCGCACCGGCGGCTGGGCCTTCGCGCTGAGGGTGGCGCGCAGCGTGCGGCCCCGCGGTTCTCGCCGGCCGACGAGAGCCGCCCCACCGACCGGATCGGGGACCGGGGGGAGTCAGGGGAATCAGTCTCACGGGTGAGCATCCCGGGCGCTGCGGGGGTACTAGAGGGCCCTACGCCGATTGTTGCCGGAGGCCCCCGCGTGAACTCGTTCGTGCACAAGACCCTGGTGGTGCAGCTACTCGCCCACGGCACCGGCCGGTGTCCGGTGCTGGCCCATCTCAGCTACGACGCCGACGACCCGTTCGCCGTCACGGCCGTCTTCACCCACGACGGCCGGGTGCTGGCCTGCTGGCGGCTGGACCGGCAGATGCTCTGCGACGGCCTGGACCGGCCGGTCGGCGTCGGTGACGTGCGGATGCGGCCGCAGGACGCCGGGCTGTGGCAGGAGCTGCGCCTGGAGTTCCTCGGGGACGCCCGGCCGGACGGCGGCCGGCACCACGCGGTGGTGCTCGCCTGGGCACCCGCGGTCGCCGCGTTCCTGCGCGAGACCCACCACATCGTGCCGCCGGGGCGGGAACGCCTCCCGGTGGACGAGCTGCTGGCGGAGATCCTCTCCACGGCTGAGTAGCCGTACTCATGCCCGCCGGCCGGGCCGGGCACCACGATGGGGCTCCTACGACACCCCCGAGGCCGTCCTCAGGCAAGGAGCCCCCCGTGACCGCAGTGCACCCCGCCCCGCTCCGCGCGCCGCGCCGTGTGCCGCCCGCCCTCTTCGCCGGTGTGGTGGCCGTGGGGCTGGCCGTGTCGGCGTGGGGCGCACGCGACCGCACCACCTGGTTCCTGGAGACGGTGTGGGCGCTGGTGGGCCTGCCCCTGGTGGTACTGGCCTGGCGGCGCTTCCCGCTGACGGGGCTGCTGTGCGGGCTGCTGACCGCGCACGCACTGGTCCTCGCGCTCGGCGGGCACTACACCTACGCCGAGGTCCCGGCGGGCGACTGGGTGCGCGACACGTTCGGCCTGGACCGCAATCCGTACGACCGCTTCGGGCACCTGGTGCAGGGCTTCGTCCCGGCCGTGCTGGTCCGCGAACTGCTGAGCCGTACCTCCCCGTTGCGCGGCAGCCGCTGGCTGGCGCCGCTCACGGTGTGCGCCTGCCTGGCCTTCAGCGCCTGCTTCGAGTTGCTGGAGTGGCTGGCGGCGGAGACCGGCGGGCACGGCGCGGACGCGTTCCTCGCCACCCAGGGCGATGTGTGGGACACCCAGTGGGACATGTTCTGCGCCCTGATCGGAGCGGTGCTGTCGCTGCTGCTGCTCAGCCGGGTGCACGACCGCCGGCTGCGCGCGCTGACGGGCGTTGCCCCGGCCCGCGATGATCAGTAAAGTCACCCGGGTGACTGCCGGGTCGGCCATGGGCCACACACGAGTGAGGTTCCCGGCCTCGGCGTGAGCGCGAGGCGGGCGAGAGGCCCGCCGCCGTCTCCGAGTTCCAGCCCCGGCGCCCGCGAAGGCGCCTCTTCCCGCGGACCTCACGAACCGGAGACACACCCTCCCATGCAGACCACCCCGCAGCACGCACCGCAGCACGCCCCGACCGCCGCGGTCCGGCTCGACCACACCGCCGTCCTCGCGCGGGACCGGCGACTGTCGGCGGAGTTCCTCGCCGCCGTCCTGGGCCTGACGGTCGGCGCCCCGTTCGGCCCGTTCCTGCCCGTCGACCTCGGCAACGGCGTGACGCTCGACTTCTACGAGCAGCGCGAGGAGCCGGTCCAGTCGCAGCACTACGCGTTCCTCGTGCCCGAGGAGAGCTTCGACGGCGTGATCGCCCGGCTGGAGGCGCTCGACGTCACCTACTACGCCGACCCGCACCTGACCGAGCCCGGCCGGATCAACCGCCTCTTCGGGGGCCGCGGTGCCTACTTCACCGACCCCTCCGGGCACAACATGGAGGTCATGACCCGGCCCTACGTCCGCCCCTAGCCGGGCGACCGCGGCAGCCGCGGGTGCCCGGCCTGGTCGTCCGACCGGGAGGAGTACCTGCGGCGGGCCCACAGGGGCAGGCCGTACCAGCCCAGCAGGTACCAGGCGACGACGGCCGCCACCAGGTAGGGCACATAGCCGTCGTGCGTGGCCACCCGGAGGATCAGCAGCAGCGACGACGTCATCGTGGCGAGCAGCAGGGCCAGGCCGACCAGGGTCATCCGGGAGGCCAGCCGCACCGCCTGCGGCTTGACCCGGCGGCCGGAGACCAGGCGGTGCAGGGAGACCGGGCCGATGAGGGCGCCCGTCGCGCAGGCGCCGAGGACCACGGTGACGATGTAGATGGCCTGGTCCGTGGGGGTGAGCTGCTCGTACTTCGGCTGGAAGACCACGGTCAGCAGGAAGCCGAACAGGATCTGCACGCCCGTCTGGGCCACCCGGACCTCCTGGATGAGTTCGCCCCACATCCGGTCGGCCCGCTCCTCCTCGGTCTCGTTGCGCCCCCTGCGCCGTCCGTCCGCCGTCATGCGGTGCGTGTAACCGCCCGCCCCTTCGTTCAAACGGTCCGCGGCGCCTACCAGCGGGACTCGACCTGGTCCTTGATCCGCCGCTCGTACAGCTCGCGGATCGCGGTGAACGTCTCCCGCGGCAGCGGCGGCAGCTTGGCCGCGGCGGCGTTGGCGCGGGCCTGCTCCGGGTGGCGGGCGCCGGGGATCACCGTGGTCACGCCGTCCTGCTCGATGATCCAGCGCAGCGCCAGCTGGGCCGGGGTGTATCCCTCGGGGGCGAGCGCGGCGAACTCGGCGGCGGCCTCGACCCCGGTCTCGTAGTCGACGCCGGAGAAGGTCTCGCCCTGGTCGAAGGCCTCGCCGTGCCGGTTGAAGGCGCGGTGGTCGTCGGCCGCGAACACGGTGTCCCTGGTGTACTTGCCGGACAGCAGTCCGGAGGCGAGCGGCACGCGCGCGATGATGCCGACACCGGCCTCGCGGGCGGCGGGCAGCACCTCGTGCAGGGGCTTCATCCGGAACGGGTTGAGGATGATCTGCACGCTCGCCACGTTCGGCCGGGCGATCGCGGTGAGCGCCTGCGCGCAGGTCTCCACGCTCACCCCGTACGCGGCGACGCGCTCCTCCTCGACCAGGGTGTCCAGCGCGTCGAACACCGCGTCCGAGGAGTAGACGGGGGTGGGCGGGCAGTGCAGCTGCACCAGGTCGATCCGGTCGACGCCGAGGTTGCGGCGCGAGCGGTCGTTCCAGGCGCGGAAGTTGTCCAGGACGTAGGTCTCGGGGATCTGCTCCATCCGGCGGCCCATCTTGGTGGCCACGAGCACGTGCAGATCGGGCCGGCCGCGCAGGAACGAGGCGATGGTCGCCTCGCTGCGCCCGTCGCCGTACACGTCGGCGGTGTCGAAGAAGGTGACCCCGGCCTCGGCCGCCGCCTCCAGGACGGACAGGGCCTCCTTGTCGTCCACGTCGCCCCAGTCGGCGCCCAGCTGCCATGTGCCGAGGCCGACCACCGACGCCCACTGACCCGACCTGCCGATGACGCGTTCGTCCATGGCGTCAGTCTGCCATCCGGTACGGCGTCCCGCGGAGCGGACGGCTCCGCCCGCCGATATCACCCGAACGAGTGAGACGCGGCGACGGGCGGCTGACGTGGCGCGGGCGGCCCTTAGCGTGACCGCGTGAAAGATCGTTCAGTGAACCGCCGTGCTCTGCTGCGCACCGCCGCCGCGCTGGCCGCCGTACCGGTGCCGGTCGCGGCCGACCCGGCGGCGGCCGCGGCCGAACTGCCCGGATTCCCGGACCGGGTGACGCTCTACCGCACCGCCTACCGCAACTGGGTGGGCGAGATCACCGCCCAGGGGCTGTGGGCCTGTGCGCCGACCGGCCCGGAGCAGCTGCTCGCCGTGGTGAACTGGGCGTGGCGCCACGGCTGGCGGGTGCGCGCCCGGGGCTGCTCGCACGGCTGGTCCCCGCTCACGGTCACCGAGGGCACGTCCGCCGCCGACCGGGTCCTGCTCGTCGACACCACACGCCATCTGACGGGCCTGGCGCTGGAGTCCGCCACGGCGGTCCGCGCCGGCGCCGGGGCCACCCTGGAGGCCCTGCTCACCTTCCTGGAGGGACACGGGCTGGGGCTCACCGCGACGCCCGCGCCCGGCGATCTGAGTCTGGGCGGCGCCCTGGCGATCGACGCGCACGGCACCGCCGTACCGGCCGACGGCGAACGTCCGCCGCCCGGCGGCTACGGCTCGCTGAGCAACCGGGTGCTGGAGCTGACGGCGGTGGTGTGGGACGCGGACAGCGGTGCCTATGTGCTGCGGACGTTCCGCCGGGACGAGCCGGACTGCGCCGCACTGCTGACCCATCTGGGCCGGGCCTTCGTCACCGAGGCGGTGCTGCGGGTGGGCCCGGACAGCACCCTGCGCTGTGTCAGCCGTACGGACGTTCCGGCCCGCGAGCTGTTCGCGGCCCCCGGCTCCGGCGGGCGCACCCTGGAGTCCTTCCTGCGCCGCTCGGGGCGGGTGGAGGCGATCTGGTTCGCGTTCACCGAGTTCCCCTGGCTGAAGGAGTGGAGCGTGGCCCCGGTCCGGCCGGCCGGCTCCCGGCACGTCACCGCGCCGTACAACTACCCCTTCTCCGACAGCGTCCCGGAGCCGGTCGCCGATCTGGTGGGGCGGCTCGTCGCCGGCGCCGCCTGGTATCTGGCGCCGGTGCTCGGCGCCGCGCAGCTGCAGGTGGCCCGCCTCGGGCTCGCCGCGACGGCGTCGGCCGACCTGTGGGGGCCGTCGAAGAACACACTGCTGTACCTGCGGCCGACGACGCTGCGGGTGAAGGCGAACGGGTACGCGGTGCTCACCTCGCGGGCCGGGGTGCAGCGGGTGGTGCACGAGTTCACCGCGTACTACCGCCGGCGGCTCGCCGCCTACGCCGCACGCGGCCGTTTCCCGGTGAACGGCTCGGTGGAGATCCGGGTGACGGGCCTGGACGACCCCGCCGCCACCGGGGTCCCGGGCGCGCGGACACCGCTGCTGTCCGCGCTGCGGCCCAGCGCGGAGCACCCCGAGTGGGACACCGCGGTCTGGCTGGACGTGCTGACCCTGCCGGGCACGCCGTACGCCGAGGCCTTCCTCAGCGAGCTGGAGGACTTCCTGCTCGGCAGGTACGACGGCGGGTACGCCCTGGCCCGCGTGGAGTGGTCCAAGGGCTGGGCGTACACCGCCGACGCGGCCTGGAGCGACGAGCGGGTGCTCGGCACGGTCGTACCGGGTTCGTTCGGCGGGCGGGTGTGGGAGCGGGCGGTCACCGCTCTGGACCGGCTCGACCCGCACCGGGTGTTCGGCAACGCCTTCCTGGACCGGCTGCTGCGCTGACGCGGCGGGCCCGTGGCGGGGGGGCGCGGCTCAGGCCAGGTTCTTCTCCAGGGCGGCCAGGTAGTTGCCCATGAAGTGGTCGCGGACGCCGTCGGAGGCGGGGGCGAACAGGTCCGCGGTCATCCCCTTGGCCCGGTCGCCGAGCGCGGACAGCATCGGCATCGACTCGTGCAGCCGGCCCTTGGAGTCGAAGTAGCGCAGCGCCCGGACGTGGGTGTAGGCGGGCTCCGGCGGGAGCTGGGGGACGATGTCGTTGTTGTTGACGAAGCGGTACATCCGGCCGCCGAAGCCCTTGTGGAAGGCCTCGGCCAGCAGCCGGTCGCAGGTGCGGGGCTGGCCGTAGGTGTAGACGCCGTCCGCGGCCAGGTGCGGCTCCTCCAGGTACAGGCGGGCGCCGGCCAGCATGGCGAGCGCTCCGCCGAGGCTGTGCCCGGTGAAGTAGACGGCCTGGCCGTCGGTGCGCAGCTCCTGGAGCGCGTCGTGCACGGCCGGGTAGACGGACTCCAGGGCCTCGGCGAAGCCGTGGTGGACGTAGCCGTGGCCGCCGGGGCCGCGCCGTGGCGGGGTGGTGGCGTCGGAGAGCCAGTCCTTGATCTGGGCGGGCTCGGTGCCGCGGAACGCGGTGACGATCATCCGGTCGCTCGCCAGGGTGTAGGCCTGGGTGTCCTGGAGGGGGAAGGGCGGGGTGAACCGGGTGTGGTGGTGCCGCACCTCCTCGAAGCCCCACTGGGCGGCCTGGTCCTCGATGGTGGCCTCGTCCTTGTAGGCCAGGTCGGCGGCGCGGGCCAGCCAGTAGGCGCGCTGGAGGCTGTAGCCGGTCGAGGTGTGGTCGAACGCGACGGGTACGGCCATGCGGGGACTCCTTCTGCGTGGGGGGTGTGGGGGTGTGGTGTGTGGGGGGCGGAGGCTCGGGCTAGTCCCGGTGGGAGGTGGCGCGGGCGTGCAGGGCGCGGGCGGCTCGTGGGCCGAGCCAGCGCTTGAGCCTGCGCAGCGCCTCCAGCCGGCCGGCCGCCTTGTCCAGGCCGTAGTACAGCTGCGGCGGGACGTACGGCAGCAGTGGCGAGTGGCGCTGGCCGAGCAGGGCGAACATCCGGTGCGGGGGCAGGTCGATGTAGCGGGGCAGGGTCTCGTACCACTGGGCGCTGTAGCGGGCCGCGCTCTGCACGGACAGCAGCTCGGCCTGGCGCCGGCGCTCGTAGGCGACGAGGGCTTCGGGCAGGCCGGCGTGTTCGCGCAGGGCGCCGGCGAGGCACATGGCGTCCTCCAGGGCGAGGGTGGTGCCGGCGCCGATGGAGTAGTGGGTGGTGTGGGCCGCGTCGCCGAGCAGGACCAGGTTCTCGTGGTGCCAGGTGCGGTTGGTGAGGGTGCGGAAGGTCTGCCAGGAGGCGCCGGGGCGGGCGGTGAGGGGGTGGCCGTCGAGGACACCGGCGAAGAGCTTCTCCAGCAGGGCGAGGCCCTCGTCCTGGTCGGCGCGGTCGAGGCCGAGGCCGGTGAAGGTCTGCGGGGAGCACTCGACGACGCAGGTGCTGCGGTCGTCGCCGTAGCCGTAGCCGTAGGCCCAGATCCAGCCGTGCGCGGTCTCGGTGAAGGCGAAGGTGAAGGCGTCGAAGACCTTGCCGGTGCCGAGCCAGATGTAGTGGTTGCGGCCGGAGGCGACGCGGGTGCCGAAGTGGTGGGCGGCGTTCGTGCGCAGGGCGCTGTGCACTCCGTCGGCCGCGACGACGAGGTCCGCGCCGGCGGGCGGGCGCGTCACCTCGCTCTCGTACTCCAGGCGGACCCCGAGGGCGCGGGCCCGGCCGGCGAGCAGGTCGAGCAGCCGGTGCCGGCCGATCCCGAACCCCTCGTCACCGTGGTGGCGGGTCGTCAGGTCGCGGACGTGCGCGACGCCGTCGCTCCACCGGACGGAGTGCTCCTCGATCGCCTCGGCCGTCTCGGGGTCGTGCGCCCGGAGCTTGTCGAGGAGTCCGTGCCAGTAGGTCACGCCCCAGCCGTAGGTGGAGCCCTCGGGGTTGCGTTCGTGGACGGTGATGTCGTGGGCGGGGTCCTGCCGCTTGAGCAGGATGGCGAGGTACAGGCCCGCGGGCCCGCCTCCGACACAGACGACCTTCACGCACACTCCCCTGCCGTCACCGGACGTGGTCGAACGGCACCGGAGGGTAGCAGGGCGGCGGGCCCGCCCGATCACGTCAGTTTGGCGTGGTGAGCCGCGCCACTCGGACGGACCCCAGTCGGAAAAGATCATCGGGAAGCGGGGCGGTCCGGCAAGGAATTCCCCGTTCCGGGGTGGATCGGGCTACCGCCACAGCAAGATCATCTTAGTTCAACTCTGTATGACATGTGACTAATTGTCCGGATCACAGCCAACCGGTTCCGGGCGATTTCTTCCGCTCCGCGAGGTCCCGATAGGCATGCGTCGTCACCACCGAACCACTCTTCAGGAGGACACGCATGCCCGACATCACCCGGCGCCGCGCGCTCACCGCGGCAGCCGCCGTCGCCGCGACGGCCTCGGTCGCCACGCTCGCCGCGCCCGCCGCGTCGGCCGCCGGCCACCACGCGCCCGCCACGCCCGATTCCTTCGACGAGGTCTACAAGGGCCGCCGGATACAGGGCCGTCCGTCGAGCGGCGGCGGACACCACCACGAACACGGCGGCGGCTACGCGGTGTTCGTCGACGGCGTGCAGCTGCACGTGATGCGGAACGCCGACGGCAGCTGGATCAGCGTCGTCAGCCACTACGACCCGGTGCCCACCCCGCGCGCCGCCGCCCGTGCCGCGGTGGACGAGCTGCAGGGCGCACCGCTGCTGCCGTTCCCCGCCGCCAACTGACCGCCCCCGCAAGGACTTCCGGAGCACCCCGCACCATGACCGTACGCAAGAACCAGGCCAACCTGACCGCCGACGAGAAGAAGCGGTTCGTGAACGCCGTCCTCGAACTCAAGCGCAGCGGGCGCTACGACGAATTCGTCCGCACGCACAACGAGTTCATCATGGCGGACACCGACAACGGCGAGCGGACCGGCCACCGCTCCCCCTCCTTCCTGCCCTGGCACCGCAGATTCCTGCTCGACTTCGAGCAGGCGCTGCAGTCGGTGGACTCCTCGGTCACGCTGCCCTACTGGGACTGGAGCACCGACCGCACGGTGCGGGCCTCGCTGTGGGCGCCGGACTTCCTCGGCGGCACCGGGCGCAGCACCGACGGCCGGGTGATGGACGGCCCGTTCGCCGCGTCCACCGGGAACTGGCCGATCAACGTGCGTGTCGACGGCCGTACGTTCCTGCGCCGCTCGCTCGGCACCAGCGTGCGGGAACTGCCCACGCGGGCCGAGGTGGAGTCGGTGCTGTCGATGGCGACGTACGACATGGCGCCGTACAACAGCTCCTCGGACGGTTTCCGCAACCACCTGGAGGGCTGGCGCGGGGTCAATCTGCACAACAGGGTGCACGTGTGGGTCGGCGGGCAGATGGCCACCGGGGTCTCCCCGAACGACCCGGTGTTCTGGCTGCACCACGCCTACATCGACAAGCTGTGGGCGGAGTGGCAGCGCCGGCACCCGGACTCCGCCTATGTGCCGGGGGGCGGCACGCCGGACGTGGTGGACCTGAACGACACCATGAAGCCGTGGAACACCGTGCGCCCGGCGGACCTGCTGGACCACACCAAGCACTACACCTTCGACGTCTGATCAGACCTCGGCGGTACGGCACTCCGGGTGGCCCCAGCCCTGCGCGTTCTTGGCGATCTTCTCGCCGGCCGCGTAGGACCGGCCGCACAGACAGCGGCCGGGGAACTTCGCCTTGATGGTGCGGGAGGACGCGGCCCCACCGGTGCGCGCGGACGCGGCGCCGCCGGTGCGGCGGGGTGCCTTCCGGCGCGGCGCCCCGGCCGCCGCCGGGGTGTCGGGCGACGGCGGGGGCTCGGGCGAGCCGAGCGCGCTGCCGGCCGGCTCCTGGACGGAGGCCGCCTGGCTGGCCGCGCGGTCGGCGAAGTCGTTCAGCGGGTCGCCGTCGACCTGGTGCGCGGGGACGTAGCGGAACTCGACGGACCGGCCGCCGAGGAGTTCGTCGATGCGGACCACCAGGTCCTGGTTGGCGACGGGCTTGCCGGCGGCGGTCTTCCAGCCGTTGCGCTTCCAGCCGGGCAGCCAGGTGGTGACGGCCTTCATCGCGTACTGGGAGTCCATCCGGATCTCCAGCGGAACGTCCGGATCGACGGCGGTGAGCAGCCGCTCCAGGGCCGTCAGCTCGGCGACGTTGTTGGTGGCCCGGCCGAGCGGGCCCGCCTCCCAGCGGGCGGGGGTCCGCTCATCGCCGTCCGAGACCACCCACGCCCATCCGGCCGGGCCGGGGTTTCCCTTCGAAGCCCCGTCGCACGCGGCCACCACACGTTCACGCATGGGCCCGATCATGCCATGGCCGCGGACGGAGCCGTTCCGGGACCGGTCAGACGTCCTTGATCTTGGGCATCTCGCCCTCGGTGGTCGTGATGTCGATCACCGAGAAGTTCGCGCCCTGCGGGTCGCTCAGCGCCGCGAACCGGCCGAAGGGGCTGCTCATCGGCCCGAAGCGGAGGATCCCGCCGAGCTTGACGGCCCGGTCGACGGCCGCGTCGCAGTCGTCCACGGTGAAGTAGACGTTGATGTACGACGGCACCTCGGGCGGGAAGTCGTCGGTCATCCGCATCCGGCCGAGGACGGTGTCCTCGCCGACATCGAACATCCGGAAGTCCACCGCGTCGTCCTCGATCTCCTTCATCCGGTACGGGAAGACGGCGGAGAGGAAGGCGTCCGCCTGCTCCGGCTCCCGGGTGAAGACCTCGGCCCAGCAGTAGGCGCCGGGGGTGGCCGTCGCCTCGAAGCCCTCGTGGGTGCCCGCCTGCCACACGCCGAACACGGCTCCGCTGGGCTCCCGGGCCAGGCACATGGTGCCGAACTCGCCGACCTGCATCGGATCCATCAGCACCTCGCCGCCGTTGTCCCGGATCTTCTCCGCGGTGGCCGCGGCGTCCGGCGAGGCGAAGTACAGGCACCACTGCGACTGGCCCTCCTGGCCGGGCATGGGCGGGACGACGGCGGCCACGGCCCTGCCGTCCGCGTAGGCCTGGGTGTAGTTGCCGTACTCCGACGACGACTCGCCGAAGGTCCAGCCGAGGACGTCACCGTAGAACCGCTTGGCTCCCTCGACGTCGCTGAACATCGCATCGGCCCAACAGGGCGTTCCTTCCGGTTGCACGGCCATGCTGGCGGCCCTCCTGATGTGGTCTGTCCCGTCTGTTCACGCTAGCCATCCGGGGGCCGCCCCGCGCGCCGAACCGACTGCCCGTACGACGCCCGGGCCCCTCCCGCACGGCTTCCGCTACTCGCCCGCGTACGCCTTGTCCAGTGCCGTGGCGTCCAGCTTGGTCATGCCCATCATGACGCTGATGGCGCGGGCGGCCTTTTCCTGGTCCGGGTCGGCGATCATGTCGAGCAGCGGGGCGTAGACGACCTGCCAGGAGACGCCGTACCTGTCCTTGAGCCAGCCGCACCGGCCGGGCTCGCCGCCGTTCTCGGTGAGCTTGGTCCAGTAGTGGTCGATCTCCTCCTGGTCGGAGCAGAGGATCTGGAAGGAGACGGCCTCGTTGAACCTGAACTCGGGGCCGCCGTTGAGCGCGACGAACCGCTGGCCGTTGGCCGTGAACTCCACGGTCAGCACGGAGCCGGCCGGACCGGGCCCGGACTCCGTCCACCGGACGACGCGCCCGACGCGGGAATCCTTGAAGATCGAGACGTAGTAGTGCGCGGCCTCCTCCGCCTGGCCGTCGAACCAGAGACACGTGACGAATCCGTCGGTGGACATGAGCACCTCCTGGGGGCGTGGAACGCGGTCGTCTGTATCGACTCCCGCACGCGCCGGAACTCATCGGCCCTGGCATGCGGATCATGACCGCGCCCCCCGCGTACTGGCGCCATCGGCCGTGCCGTCCCGCCCGGCGGCTGCGGAAGGAGTGACGGATCAGGCGGCCAGGCAGAGCCCCTGGTACGGCCGGTGCGGTGCGGCGGCGGGCGAGCGCCGCGCGGACGTGCGCCGGGTCAGCTCGCCGTGCACCAGCGACAGCAGGTCCCCGAGACCCAGGCCGAGGGCGTGGGCCGCGGCGGCGAGCACTTCGGAGGAGGCCTCCTTGCGGCCCCGCTCGACCTCCGACAGATAGGGCAGCGAGATCCGGGCGGCGTCGGCCACGTCCTTGAGCGTGCGCTCCTGCGCCTGCCGCTCCCTGCGCAGCACCTCACCGACAAGATCACGCCACAGCGGCTCCCTGGGGGCGGGCTCGGGTTCCGGCGCGGCCGGGCGGGCGGGCGCCGGTCGCAGGGGGATCACGCGGGCTTCTTCGCTGACCGGGTTGCTCATCCCGTCAGCCTAGGAGGAGAGCCGTCCAGGACAAGGGAGCGGAGGTTCGCCCTGAGGGAAACCATCGTGGGCGACCGGCGGTTTCGCGCCAGTGCGGGACGAGGGGTGCATGCGCCCGGTCACCGGGGGTACCCGCCCCGTGAGCGGCCCTGCGGACCTGCATGAACCGCCGTGGAACGGGTACCCGCGAGGAACGCGACCTGCGGAGAGGCCGTACAGGGAGAGACGTCGAACCGTGACTTTCGTGGGAGAGGCAATGAACACCGCCGCCGGGATCCGGTCGGAAGCAGAGGTCGTCGAGCGGACCGAGCAGGACAGGACGGGCGAGGGGTCACTGCCTGGCATCGCGGACCCGGCGTCCGTCGCCCCGCGCGACGCACGGCAGCTGTCCCGTCAGTTCTTCCGCCGGCTGACCGAGCTGGAGGAAGGGACGCACGAGTACCAGTACGCGCGCAACACCCTCATCGAGATGAACATGTCGCTGGTGCGGTTCGCCGCCGGACGCTTCCGGGGCCGCGGAGACGACATGGAGGACATCGTCCAGACCGGCATGATCGGCCTGATCAAGGCCATCGACCGGTTCGAGCTGTCGCGCGAGGTCGAGTTCACGTCCTTCGCGCTGCCGTACATCGTCGGCGAGATCAAGCGGTTCTTCCGCGACACCACCTGGGCCGTCCATGTGCCGCGCCGGCTCCAGGAGCTGCGGGTGGAGCTGGCCAAGGCCCGCGAGGAGCTGTCCAGCCGGCTGGACCGGGACCCGACGGTCGCCGAGCTGGCCACGCTGATGAACATCTCCGAGGACGAGGTGGTCGAGGCCCAGCTGGCCTCCAACGGCTACAACTCCGCCTCCCTGGACGCCGCGCTCACCGGCGACGGCCCCGAGGACGGCGAGGCGGTGCTCGCCGACTTCATCGGTGTGGAGGAGGAGGGGCTGCGGCTCGTCGAGGACTTCCACGCGCTCGCCCCGCTGATGGCGGAGCTGAGCGACCGTGACCGGCAGATCATCCACCTGAGGTTCGTGGAGGAGGCGACCCAGGCGGAGATCGGGGAACGGCTCGGCTGCTCACAGATGCATGTCTCCCGGCTGATCAAGCGGATCATCACCCGGCTGCGGCAGGGGATGCTCGGCGAGCTGGGCTGCGCCTGACACACGGCCTGAGCCACGGCGCTGCCCGCCGTGGCCGGCTCGGCCCCGCCGTGGCTCAGTGCTCCGCCGCGGCTCAGTCCCGCCGCAGCTCGAAGACGGCCCGGACCCGCTTGCCGACGGGGACGCGCTCGACGGTCAGCTCCGAGGCGAGGGCGTGCACGATCTCCAGACCGTGCCGCCCGACGCGCTCGGGGTTCTTCGGGAAACGGCGGGGCAGCGCGGTGCTGCTGTCGTACACGGACACCGTGACCGAGGTGTCCGTGCCCTCCAGCTCCAGGATGTAGGGGCCGTTGCTGTGCCGGTCGGCGTTGGTGACCAGCTCGCTCACCAGCAGGAGCAGCTCGCCGTCGGTCCGGCCGCCGACGGTGGCGCACCATTCGGTGCGCAGCTGCTCGAGGAACCGGGCCGCGAAGGCGCGGGCCTCGGCGATGCTTCCGGGTTCGCCGGTGTAGTGCGCCGCGCTGCGCAGCGGTTCCACGGGTACGTCGAAGCCAGTCGGTATCACTGCCCCGCCCAGGTGCTCGCTCATGCTGTCCCTCTAGGAAAACCCGGTCCGGCCGGTCATTGGTGCACCAGTCCTCGTACCCCGAGCCCGGCCCGCCAGTCCACCGGATGCGTTCGCCGAGCGCGCACAGTGGCGAGGGTCACGGCAGAGGTCCGGGGCGGGCCGCCGCTGCGGCTCACGCCCCGGGAGAGCACTACTGTCCCTGCTGCTGGTTCTCCTGCTGCTGATTCTCCTGCTGCTGTTCTTGCTGCTGCTCCTGCTGCTGCTCCTGGGTCTGCTGCTCCTGCGTCTGCTGCTGCGTCTCCTGCTGCGTCTGCTGCTGCGTCTGCTGCTGTGTCTGCTGCTGGCCGGTCTCGGAGGCGGCCGGGGTCTCAGGCGTGGCACCGGACTGCTCCATCGACGGCGAGCCGGCCGACGGAGCCGACGACTCGCCGGCCGAGGTCTCTGCCGAGGACTCCTTGGACGGGGTCTCGGTCGCCTCGCTCTTCTCGCTCGACGGCGACTTGGACTCCGGCGACGAGGCGGACTCGGACTCGGAGGGCGAGGAGGACTTCTCGGACGGGGACGACGACTTCTCCGACGGCGAGGACGACTCCTCGGAGGGCGAGGACGACTTCTCCGACGGGGACGACGACTTCTCCGACGGCGAGGACGACTTCTCGGAGGGCGACGTCGACTTCTCGGAGGGCGACGACGATTCCGACGACGGCGAGGACGACTTCTCGGACGGCGACGTGGACTTCGAGGAGGACGGGGACGTCGGGGATGTCGAACCGGGCGGGGTCGAGGGCGACGGGGAGATCGGTGGTGTGGTGATCCCGGTCCCGGGCGAGGCCGGCGGGCAGCCGGAGCCCGGCTTACTCGTCGTACCCGGGGCGCACGGCAACGGGGACTTCCACGGGTCCGGGTACTTCGGCGGCTTGCCGTGCTGGTCGTGCCGGATGTTCGAGTAGCCGCGGTGGCGGTTCAGCCACTCGTGGTGGTGGGGGTCGTAGATCACGAACACCTTGACGACCACCGGGGCCGGCCGCACCACGACGACGTTCGCGGGCCGGTACGAGGACCACTGCCGGCCGACGAGCCTGGGAGCGGTGTGCTGGGCGACCGGCTCCTTCAGCGGGTTGCCGCAGGCGCAGCGCAGCCGGGGCACGCCGTGTCCGTCGACCAGGACGGCGGTACCGCTCTGCAGGACGGCCTGGTAGCTGCGGGCGCCGCCGTTGCGGTACCCGTGGTTGGTGACGCGGGTGTCGGTGCGCAGCTGCACCGAGGTGAGGGAGCGGAGGTAGTCGGGGACGCTGGAGGGCCGAACGCCGATGGACGTGGCGAACGCCCGGCTCCTGCTCGTGTCGGCCTGCAGGGCCCTGATCTGCCGCTCCACGTCACAGCTGGGCGTCCTCCGGGTGCCGCCGTAGAGGCCGGGTGCCCCGCCCTGCACCCCGCGGACCTCGCTGGCCCCGCCCTTCGGTGTGCTGACGGGCAGGGAGACGGTGCTGCGGGGCGTGGTGGGCTGTCCCGGGGTGGACTTCCCCGGTGTGGTGGGCTTGCCCGGCGTGGACTTCCCCGGTCCGGTGGGCTTGCCCGGTGTGGTGGCGGGCGTGGCGGTGCCGTTCGTCGCGGTCGACTCCGTGAAGGGGTCCTGGCCGGTGCTGTTGGCGGCCTCCAGGAAGACCTCGCCACGCTGGGCGGAGGTTCCGCCGCCGCCCGGACGGGTGAAGAACACCGCGAGGGTCGCGGCGGCGATCAGGGCCGCGGTGAGCGCCGCGACCCGGGGCACCGACTTCCACCAGGGGCCGTGCGGCTCCCTGTGTCCGCCGCGACCGCCGGGCGGTGGCGGCGGGCCGGCGGGCGGCCGGGAAGAGCCCGACAGCGGGCCGGAGGGCGGACCGGTGGGGCGGCCGGAGGACGGAGGTTCGACGCTCACGAGCCCTACTTCCCGTCGCGATGCGCGGCTCTCTCAGATAAATCCGTTAAACCCTTTTTGGTGCATTTGGCTGCACACTGACACCATTGTGTGCCGGACTACCCGGCGGCTCGCAAGCCGAGGGCCCGCCCGGCGGGCGGCCCCTGGTCCGGGCCTGCGCCCAGCACCGGTTCGGCCCAGTGCGGGGGCCGGGGAGCGGGCTCGGGGGGCTGCGCCGGGCCCGGTCCCTGATCCGCGCGGCCGTCCGCGGGCGCGGCGGTCGCGGCCTCGCGGAGGGCGGCGACGAAGTCCAGGCAGGTGTCGTGACGGGCGTCCGGGCTCTTGGCCAGGGCCCGGGTGAACACCGAGTCGACCGCCGGGGGGAGACCGGGACGGACCACGCTCGGCGCGGGCGGCTCGTCGTACTGGTGGGCCCACAGCAGGGCCATGTCGTCGTCCCGCTGGAACGGCGGGCGACCGGTGAGGGTCTCGTAGACCACGCAGGAGAGGCCGTAGACGTCGCAGCGGCCGTCGACCGGGCGGCCGGATATCTGCTCGGGGGCGACGTAGTCGAGGGTGCCGACGAACTGGCCGACGCTGGTGAACCCGGTCAGCGAGAGCGACTTCTTGGTGAGCCCGAAGTCGGTCAGGTACACGTACTCCGGGTGGTCGCTGTCGGTGCCCTCGGCGACCAGGATGTTGCCGGGCTTGACGTCCCGGTGGACCAGGCCGTGCTCGTGCGCGGCGTCCAGGGCGGAGGCCACCTGGGTGGCGATGCGCACCGCGTCCGGCAGCGGCAGCGGGCCGCGCACGTCGAGGAGATGGCGCAGGTCGCTGCCGGAGACGTACCGCATGGCGATGTACAGCACCCCGTCGGTCTCGCCGGCCTCGAAGACGGGCACGATGTGCGGGTGGTCGATCGCCGCGGCCACCTGGGACTCGTGGGTGAAACGCTTGCGGAAGGTGTCGTTGCGGGCCAGTTCCGGAGCGAGCAGTTTCAGCGCGACGGTACGGTCCAGGCGCAGGTCGCGGGCGCGGTAGACGACCGCCATGCCGCCGCGGCCGACCTCGCTCTCGATCAGGTAGCTCGCCACCTGCCGGCCGATCAGCTCCGAGGGGCGTCCGGCGAACAGGCTGGTCTCGCTCGACATCACCGCTCACCCTCGGGTGCCGGCCCGGCGGGGGCGTGGCCGGGGTCGTCCTCGCCGGTGACCGAGGCGTCGGTGGCGTAGGTGCTCAGCCGCCGTCCGTCGCCGTACACCCACCGCTCCTCCTGCGCGTCGTACAGCCACATGGACGCGCCGTCGACGACGAGCCCGATCCGCAGGCCCTCGGTGCGGGTCTCGAAGGCCTCGCCGTCCAGGCCGCCGGCAGCCAGGTCCTCCACGGCGGCCCGGTAGTCGGCGAGCGCCTGCTCGACCCGGGCCAGCAGGGGGCGCGGATCGGCGGTGGCCTCGGGTTCGCCGGCGGCGGGCGGGTCGTCGGGTACGGCGACGAGGAGCCGGCCGTCGACCCAGGCGGCCCAGCCGTTGGCGCAGCGGATGTACCCCCAGTCGCCGCGCCGCTCCACGAGCTGGACCGGCAGCAGCGGGTCCAGGGGCACCGTGGGCCGCGCCGGGTCCGGGGCCTCCCAGGCGGGCAGACCGTGCGGCGGGACGACGTGCGTGGCCCGGAATCCGGGGGTCTTCATCGCCTGCCCGCTTCCGCGTCAGGGATCAGCGCGGAGCCCGTCTCGGTCGCCGGGACGAGTGCGGGCCCAGTCGGGCGGACCGGCCACTCAGCCATGCCGGAATTCTATCGATTCGTCCAGATGTGCGCCCCGTGCGGGGAAGGCGAGGGCGAGCGGGGGCGGCCGGTCAGGCGACGGGTACGACGAGACCCGGGACGGTCCGCTGCATGCGCAGCGCGTCGACGGACTCCGCGAGCAGCTCGTACTCGGTGGTGTCGTCGCCGGTCGCGATCCGCACCAGCCTGCCCGCGGCCAGCTCGTCGGCGACCTGTTCCTGCCGGCCGGGGTCGCCGCACCAGGCGCGCAGCACGGCGGGCACGTCGGGCACGGTGTCGGCGACCGGGACGAGCGAGCCGGCCGGAAGGTGCCCGGCCTCGGGCCGCGGGTCGAGGCGGTCGGCGATCCAGTTCGCGCGGTCGCGCAGCCACCACAGGGCGAGGGCCAGGGTGGGCGCGCGGTAGGTCCCGAGGGGTACTCCGATGCGCTGTCCGCCGCAGATGCCGTACGCGGTGACATGGCACAGGAACTCGTCGTGCATGCGCACTCCCCCGTCGCGTCGTTCCCCTGCGGAACGGCCTCGCTTTCGGTGCGGATCATGTGCGGTGCGTGATCGGAACCTCGCGGGAAGTGAAGTCCGTACAGTCGAGTATGTTCACTACTGAACCACTGTCACCATGACTTTCCGGCCAGTCTCTTGGCATATTCCGCGCCCGTTCTGGCCGAAACGATGCGTCCGTACGGCGCCCCGCGCATGACCTTTGAGGTAATCGACCCGCCCACGACCCCTCCCGCAGGATGGTCACACCGGGTCGGCGAACCCCGATCCGAGCCCTGACCAGCAAAGACGACCTCGTTGGAGGAGCTTCACCATGGCCGTGCGCACCGACCGTCACGAGAACGCCGCCGCCCGTTACTTCGAGGCCTGGAACGCCACCGGGCCGGAGGCCATCGCGAAGGCCGTCGCCGCCGCGTGGGCCCCGGACGGCGGCTACACCGACCCCCTCACGGACGTCCGCGGCCACGAGCGGATCGCGGCCGTGATCGCGGCGGCCCACGAGCAGTTCCCGGGCTTCGTGTTCCGCCCGCTCGGCGCGGTCGACGGCCACCACGACACCGCGCGCTTCGGCTGGGAACTGGTGAACGAGGCCGACGGTTCGGCGCCGGTCGCAGGGTTCGACGTGATCACACTGGACGCCGAGGGACGCATCCGGCAGGTCCTGGGCTTCCTGGACCGGGTGCCGGCGGGCGCCTGACGGCACCGCCCGCCGACGAGTTCCGCCGCGCGCGCCACCCGGGGGCTGTGGTCGTAGCCCTCCCCCGGGTCGCCCGCCCGGTGCTACGGCCTGACGATCGCGTCGATCCGCGCCAGTTCCTCGGTGTCGAAGTCCAGGTTGCGGACGGCCGCGACGCTGTCCTCGATCTGCCGGGCACTGCTCGCGCCGACCAGGGCGGAGGTCACCCGGCCGCCGCGCAGCACCCAGGCCAGGGCGAGCTGGGCGAGCGTCTGGCCGCGGGACTTGGCGATCTCGTCGAGCGCGCGCAGCCGGGCGACCAGGTCCTCGGTGACCGCGTCCGAGTTCAGGAACGGGCTCTCGCTCGCGGCCCGGGAGTCCTCGGGGATGCCGTCGAGGTAGCGGCCGGTGAGCAGGCCCTGCTCCAGCGGGGAGTAGACGATCGAGCCGACCTGGAGTTCGTCCAGGGTGTCGAGCAGGCCCTCGTCCTCGGGGCGCCGGTCGAGCATCGAGTAGCGCGGCTGGTGGACGAGGAGCGGGGTGCCCAGCTCGCCGAGGATGCGGGCGGCCTCGCGGGTCTGCTCGGCCGAGTAGTTGGAGACGCCGACGTAGAGGGCCTTGCCCTGCTGCACCGCGGTGTGCAGGGCGCCCATCGTCTCCTCCAGGGGAGTGTCCGGGTCGAACCGGTGGGAGTAGAAGATGTCGACGTACTCCAGGCCCACCCGCGTGAGGCTCTGGTCGAGCGAGGACAGCAGGTACTTGCGCGAACCCCACTCGCCGTACGGGCCGGGCCACATCAGATAGCCGGCCTTGGTGGAGATCACCAGCTCGTCGCGGTAGCCGGCGAAGTCCGCCTTCAGCGCCTCGCCGAGGGCGGACTCGGCGGCGCCGGGCGGCGGGCCGTAGTTGTTCGCGAGGTCGAAGTGGGTGACGCCGAGGTCGAACGCGCGGCGCAGGATGGCCCGCTGGGTCTCGACGGGCCGGTCGGGCCCGAAGTTGTGCCACAGGCCGAGCGACAGGGCGGGGAGCTTCAGTCCGCTGCGTCCGGTGCGCCGGTAGGGCATGTCGGCGTAGCGGTCGGGGTGTGCGGTGTACAACGCGACTCCAGAGGGGTTGGCACACGATCTACCGGTGCCACTCTTCCCCGGGCAGCGGACAGCGGTCCAACAGGAGAATCCGATGAAATTCAGCGGCTAGGCTTCTCAATCATGGAACTGCGCCACCTCCAGCACTTCGTCGCGGTCGCCGAGGACCAGCACTTCACCCGGGCCGCCGAACGCCTGATGGTGTCCCAGTCGGGCCTGTCGGCGTCCATCCGGGCGCTGGAGCGGGAGCTGCGGGCGCCGTTGTTCGTGCGGACCACGCGGAGGGTGACGCTCACCGAGGCGGGGCGGGCGCTGCTGGTGGAGGCCGAGCGGATCCTGGCGCAGGTGCGCTCGGCGCACGAGGCGGTGGCCGCGGTGCAGGGCGTACTGCGGGGCACGCTGGCCCTCGGCACCGAGCAGTGCATCGCCGGGGTGCAGGTGGCCCGGCTGCTGGCGGCCTTCCGCGGCCGGCACCCGGATGTGGAGATCCGGCTGCGGCAGGCCGGTTCGGGCGCCCTGGCGGAGGAGGTCGCGGCCGGGCGGCTCGACCTGGCGTTCGCCTACCGCACCCAGGCCGACACCGACCAGCTGCGCTCGGTGTCGCTGACCAGCGAGCCGATGACGGTGCTGTGCCATCCGAGCCACCGCCTGGCCTCCGCCCCGGCCGTGCTCGGCCCGGACGACCTCGCCGGGGAGGTCTTCGTGGACTTCCATCCCGACTGGGGTCCGCGCCGCACCACCGACGCCGCGTTCGCCGCGGCCGGCGTCCGGCGCACGGTCGCGCTGGAGGTCAACGACGTGCACAGTCTGCTGGACCTGGTGGACGAGAACCTGGGGATCGCCGTCGTACCCCGTCACTTCCGGCACAAGCGGCCGGCGCTCGCGGCGCTCCCGCTGAAGGGCGTGGGCGAGGCGGAGTACGAGACGGTCGCCCTGCTGCCGCCGGAGCGGGCCACGAGTCCGGCCGCGCGAGCGCTGGTCACGCTGCTCGAGACGGGGGTGCCGGCCGCGTCCTCGGACGGGGTGCGGTGAACCGGGTCCGGACGCGTGGGCGACGGCGTTCCGGACGCGTGGGCGACGGTGGTTTGCGATGGTGGACGGTATGCATGCCAAGGACATCCTCATCGACGGCTACGGCCGCATCCAGGAAGAAGTCCATGCCGCCCTCGACGGCCTCGGCCCGGACCAGCTGCACCACCGCCCGTCCCCCGACGCCAACTCCGTCGCCTGGCTGGTCTGGCACCTCACGCGGGTGCAGGACGACCACATCGCGGACGCCTTCGATCTCGACCAGGTGTGGCTCTCCCAGGGCTGGGAGAAGCGGTTCGGCCTCGGCCTGCCCCGGCACGACACGGGTTACGGACACACCCCGGCCAAGGTCGCGAAGGTCCGGGTGGAATCAGCCGACCTGCTGACCGGGTACTACGACGCCGTGCACGAGCAGACCCTCGGCGCCCTGCGCACGCTGGCCGCCAAGGATCTGGAACGCATCGTGGACGAGCGGTGGGACCCCCCGGTGTCGCTCGGCGTCCGTCTGGTGAGCGTCCTGTCCGACGACCTTCAGCACGTCGGACAGGCCGCCTACCTCAGGGGGCTCGTCTAGAGGGCGTTCTGGTACCCCGGCAGGACCACGTCCTCGATGAGGGCCTTGCGCTCGTCGAACGGGATGAACGCGCTCTTGACGGCGTTCACCGTGACCGTGCGCAGGTCCTCGATCGTCCAGCCGGCCTCCTCGACCAGCAGGGACATCTCCCGGGTCATCGTCGTCCCCGAGACGAGCCGGTTGTCGGTGTTGAGGGTGACCCGGAAGCCGAGGTCCTTCAGGGCGGTGATCGGGTGCTCGGCGATGGAGGTGGCGCAGCCCGTCTGGAGGTTGGAGGTGGGGCACATCTCCAGGGCGATACGGCGGTCCCGCACCCAGGAGGCGAGCCGGCCGAGCTTTCCGGCCGCGAGGTCGGGGATGTCCTCGGTGAGGCGCACACCGTGGCCGATGCGCTGGGCGCCGCACACCTGGAGGGCCTGGTGGATGCTGGGCAGGCCGTGCGCCTCACCGGCGTGGATGGTGAAGGGCACGTTCTCGCGGCGCAGGTGCTCGAAGGCGGCCAGGTGGTCGGCGGGCGGGAAGCCGTCCTCGGCGCCGGCGATGTCGAAGCCGACGACACCGGCGTCACGGTAGGCCACGGCCAGGTCGGCGGCCTCGCGGACCCGGTCGAACATCCGCATGCCGCACAGCAGGGTGCCGACGCGGACGGGGGTGCCGGCGGCGGCCGCCTTGGCCATGCCGGCGGCGAGACCCTCCTGGACGGTCTCCACGACCTCGCGCATCGTCAGCCCGCCGTTGGTGTTCAGCTCGGGGGCGTAGCGGACCTCGGCGTAGACGACGCCGTCGGCGGCGAGGTCGAGGACGTACTCCTCGGCGGTGCGCAGCAGACCCTCGCGGGTCTGCATGACGGCGAGGGTGTGCTCGAAGGTGGCGATGTAGCGGACCAGGTCGCCGGAGTTGGCGGCCTCGAAGTACCAGGCGGCCAGCTCGTCGGGGTCGGTGGTGGGGAGGGTGTGGCCGACCGCGTCCGCGAGTTCGACGACGGTGGCGGGGCGCAGGCCGCCGTCGAGGTGGTCGTGCAGGACGGCCTTGGGGAGCCGGCGGAGGGTCTCGGTGTCGATGCGGGACGCGGTCATGGGCGTTTCGTTTCCTCAGGTCCTCGGGCAGGTGGTGCGGTGGTGGATCAGTGGCCGGCGGGCTGGAGCAGGTCCCAGCGGTTGCCGTACAGGTCCTGGAAGACGGCGACCGTGCCGTACGGCTCGTGGCGCGGCTCCTCCAGGAAGGTCACGCCGGCTGCGGTCATCCGGGCGTGGTCGCGGGCGAAGTCGTCGGTGTGCAGGAAGAAGCCGACCCGCCCGCCGGTCTGGTCGCCGACCCGGGCCCGCTGGTCCGCGTCCTTGGCCCGCGCCAGGAGCAGTCCGGTCCCGGCGCCGTCGCCGCCGGGCTCGACCACGACCCAGCGCGAGCCGTCGGCCCGCGGGGCGTCCTCGACGAGACGGAACCCGAGGGCCTCGGTGTAGAAGCGGATGGCCTCGTCGTAGTCGTGGACGACGAGGGCAACCAGGGCGACGCGGCGCATGGCGACCTTCCGGTGGGCTTGGTTAGCCGGTGAGGTTATACGTAAAACCCAGCAGACGCCAGTCTGGGTCTACGCGCGTCATCGGACGCGGGCGGGACGGTGCGGGGCGGGGTGGCGAGGGACGCTCGCGGGAGCGGGGACTGCGGGGTGCGGCGGGGCCGGGACTGCGGTGGGCGGCGAGGCCGGGAGGCGGGGTGGCGGGGTGTCCTCAGCCGAGCACAGCGCGCTCGGGAGGCGCTCCCCGCCAGGGGGCGTCTCCGTGTCCACAGCCACGCACGGCGGCCGGGAGAGGCGCTCCCAGCAGGGCCTGTGCGGCCGCCGCGACCCGTGGCTGAGCGGGGACATGCCCCGCCGGGGATTTCGCGTCGTTCCCCGCCAGGCGGGGTCTCCGTGCCCACAGCCACGCCTGGCGCGCCGGGACAGCGCTGCCGTCAGGGACTCCGGGGACGCGCGAACCGGGGCAGAGCCGGAGGCATGTCCCCGTCAGGGAAATCCGTGGCGTCCGCCCGTGGCGTCCGCGACCACACGCGGGAAGCAGCCACGGGCCTCTGCGGACTCCGCAGCCAGGTGCGCGACATGCCTGGCGTAGGCGTCGGGGTGGGGCGAGTCCGCCACGCACAGGTCACCGGCGCCGGACCCGCGCGCGGCTTCGGCCCTGGCCACCGGGAAGGCGCGGCTCTGCCGCAGTGCCGAGCGGATCAGGGTCCAGCCGGAGCCGGCCAGGGCGCCGGCCGAGGCGACGGCGGCCGGGACGACGTAGAGGTCGGACGCGGTGCGCAGGGGGTGGACCAGTTCGCCGAGCGCGGCGAGCGAGCAGCCGGCGAGGAACACCGCGCGCCCGGTGACGGATCACCGCGCGGTGACCGGGGCCGGCCGCGCCAGGGCCCTGCGGGCCGGGGCCGGGGCCGGGGCCGGCAGGGCGCACGGGAGCAGAACTGGAAGCAGGAGCAGCAGCCGTACGGTCATCGGCCGTCGGATGCCAGCAGGTGCCGCAAGGTGCGTACGTCGTCCGGGCTGAGCTGGGCGACGAAGCGGGCGAGCACCGTGGGGCGGTCGCTGTCCCGGTCCAGTTCGCTGTGCATCCGACGGGCGGTGAGACCGTGGGCGTCCTGGACGTCCGGCGCCGGAGAGTAGGCGTAGCCGCGGCCCTGGCGTTGCCGGTCGACGACCCCCTTCTGGTGCAGCCGGGTGAGGATCGTGGTCACCGTCGTACGGGCGAGGTCCACGCCGAGGCTCTGCTGGACCTGGCCGGGTGTACGGGGCGCGTCGGCGGCCCAGAGGACGGCCATGACGCTCGCTTCGAGTTCGCCGGCCGGCCGGCGTTCGTCCTTGGCGTCGGTCATGGGAAGGTTCCTCACCCCGTCCTGGTCCGGTGTCCGGGCCCGTCTCGTCTACACGATCGCAGTCAGCCGGGGTCCCGCTCCACGGTCGCGCGGCCGTACGCGGCGGGGGCGGGCACAGCCCTGCTGGTCATCGGCCTCCGTTCACCTGGTCACGGGCCGCGCCCAGCCGCGCCAGCTCCTCGTCCGTGAGCCGCAGCGCGCCCGCGGCGACGTTCTCGGCCAGGTGCTCGGGGTCGCCGGTGCCGGGAATGGCGAGGACGTGCGGTCCCTGGTGCAGCGTCCAGGCGATGCGGACCTGCGCGGGGCTGACGCCGTGGGCCCGGGCGACGGAGAGCACCGCGTCGTCGTGAGCGGTGGTCGCGCCGTGCTCCCCGGCCGCTCCGGCCACGGCGTAGAAGGGGACGAAGGCGATGCCGTGCTCGCCGCACAGCCGCAGGACCTCGTCATCGGCGGGGTCGGGGCGGTCCACGGCGTACCGGTTCTGCACGCTCACGACCGGCGCGATCTCCAGGGCCTCGGCGAGGTGCCGGGGTTCGACACTGGAGATCCCGAGGTGCCGGACGAGCCCCGCCTCACGCAACTCGGCGAGTGCGCCGAAGTGTTCGGCGATGGAGTCCTGGCGCGTCCGGCGGAGGTAGACGAGGTCGAGATGGTCGCGCCCGAGCTGGCGCAGGTTCTCCTCGACATGCCCGCGCAGCTGGTCGGGCCGGGCGGAGGTGCCCCACTCTCCGTCATGGTCGCGGTAGGGGCCGACCTTGGTGGCGATGACCAGGTCGTCGCCGTACGGGGACAGCGCGGTGTTGATGAGTTCGTTGGCGGAACGCAGCGACGAGAAGTAGAAGGCCGCCGTGTCGATGTGGTTGACGCCCAGTTCAACGGCCTTGCGCAGCACCGCGAGTGAGCGTTCCCGGTCGCTCGGGGTGCCGTGGTGGAAGGCGGCGCTGCCCGTCAGCCGCATCGCGCCGAGGCCGATGCGGTGGACGGGCAGGTCGCCGAGCTTCCAGGTGCCGGAGGCGTCCGCGGTGATCGTTTGTGCGGTCATCGGTGGAGTGTCGCACACGAGGCCCGGCCGCCGGGCGGTGTCAGCAGTACAGGTTGGCGCCGGGTGAGACCCCGAGGATCTGGGCGAAGCGCTGGTAGGCGGAGACGCGGCTCTGCACCTGCGCGGGGTTCTTGCCGTCGCATTCCAGGGAGCCGTTGATGCTGCGTATGGTCTGGCCGAAGCCGGCGCCGTTCACCATGGCGTTGTGCGGGGTCATCGTGCCGGGTCCGGTCTGGGTGTTCCAGTACCACAGGCCGGTCTTCCAGGCGACGGACGCGTTGTTCTGCACGAGGTTCGGATTGTTGAGCAGGTCGATGCCGAGCGCGTCTCCGGCGGTCTTGTAGTTGAAGTTCCAGGAGAGCTGGATGGGGCCGCGCCCGTAGTACGCGGCCTGCCCCGCCGGACAGCCGTACGGCCGGCTCCAGTCGCAGTAGTGCGGGTAGTTGGCGGTGTTCTGCTCGACCACGTACACCAGACCGCCGGTCTCGTGGCTGACGTTGGCGAGGAAGGCGGCGGCCTCCTGCTTCTTGACGGTGTCGCTGCCGGAGTTCGCGAAGCCGGGGTAGGCGCCGAGGGCGGCGGTCAGGCCGCTGTAGGTGTAGAAGGAATTCCGGTTCGGGAACATCTGGTTGAACTGGGCCTCGCTGACCACGAAGCCGGCGGCACTGGCCGTGGGGGCAGCCTGGAGCACCAGGGCGGAGGTTCCCAGGGCGAGCGAGGTCAGGAGTGCGGCGATGCGGTGCTTCAACACGGACCAACTCCTCTGTGCGGCACGGCCGTACCCGGGAAGGCCGGGAACGGCCGTGGTGGGGGGTTGGGCCCACTCAACCGTCTTGGTCTGTACCAGTCAAGGGTGTAGACCAGTCAATCGGACACCGGTTGTGTCGGCGAACTCCGTGCCGGGGCGTACGAGTTGGGCCCGGCCGCGTCGGCGGCCGGGCCCGGGAGGGTCGCGGAAGCGTCAGCTCAGCGGCTTCGCCAGGACCGCCTTGCGGTGGCTGAAGGTCTCGATGGAGTAGCGGCCGTGGTAGTTGCCCATGCCGCTCTCCCCCACCCCGCCGAACGGCAGGTCGGAGACGGTGAGATGGGCCAGGGGCAGGCCGTGACCGAGGCCGCCGGAGGAGGTCTCGGCGGCGATGCGCGCACGGATCTCTTCGGACTCGCTGAAGACGTACAGCGCGAGGGGCTTGTCGCGCTCGTTGATGAAGTCGATCGCCTCGTCCAGGCCGGGCACGGTGACGATCGGCAGGATCGGACCGAAGATCTCCTCCTGCATGACGGGCGAGGCCGGGTCGACGTCCGCGAGGACGGTGGGCGCGAGGTACTTCGTCGCCCGGTCGCCGACACCGCCGACGGCGACGCGCCCCGAGTCGAGCAGGGCGGACAGTCGGTCGAAATGCCGCTCGTTGACGATCCGGCCGTACTCCGGCGAGTGTGCCGGCTCGCTGCCGAACAGGCCCTCGACCGCACGGACCAGCGCGGCCTCCAGGGCCGGCGCCGTCTCCGGGTCGGTCAGGACGTAGTCGGGGGCGACGCAGGTCTGGCCGGCGTTGAGGAACTTGCCGCGGGCCAGCCGGTCCGCGACCACGTCCAGATCGGTGCCGTGGTCCACGAACACCGGGGACTTTCCGCCCAGTTCGAGGGTGACCGGGGTGAGGTGCTCGGCGGCGGCCCGCATGACGATACGGCCGACGGTGCCGTTGCCGGTGTAGAAGATGTGGTCGAAGCGCTCGGCCAGCAGGGCCGTGGTCTCCGGGACACCACCCTCGACGACGGCGACCGCGTCCGTGTCCAGGTAGGCCGGGATCAGCTCGGCCAGCGCGGCCGAGGTGGCGGGGGCCAGCTCGCTCGGCTTGGCGACGACCGCGTTGCCGGAGGCCAGCGCGCCGACCATGGGGGCGAGCAGCAGCTGCGCCGGGTAGTTCCAGGGCGCGATGACGAGGACGACGCCCAGCGGGTCGTACTGCGTCCAGGCCGTGGCGTCGGCGCCGAGGTGCGCCGGGACGGGCGCGGGCTCGGGGCGCAGCCAGTCCGCCAGGTGCTCCAGGGTGTGGTCGATCTCGCGGACGGTGAAGTCGATCTCGGTGCGGTAGGCCTCGGTGCTGCTCTTGCCGAGGTCGGCGTGGAGGGCCGCGGCGAGGTCGGCGCCGCGTTCGGTGAGCAGCGCGCGGAGCCGGCGCAGCTGGCCGGTGCGCCATTCGACGGGCTTGGTGCGGCCGGCGGCGAAGGTGGCGCGCAGCCGGGCGACGACGTCGGCGGGCTGCTCGGACAGGGAGTGGTTCACGGGTGCCTCGCTGGGGTGCACGGGCCGTCGGCCCGAGGCTGCTGACAGGTCAGATGCAAATACCAACCTTTCATGTCCTCAAGTTCATTCCTGGGACACCGAGGCGTGACGAGGGTCACTCGACCGGGTGCGCGGCCTCCCGTCGCCCGGGCAGGGGTTGCGCCCGCCGGCTCGCCACGGACCTGCTCGCCCCCGAGGCCGAGCGGGTCGACCAGGGGTGACCGCGGAGATCCTCGCCGGGTGTGCTGCGCGACCTGGTTCGTACAGACCCAGCACCACACGCCGGTGCAGACCCTGGCACGGAGCGGACTCCCCGTCCGAGAGCGGCTGTCGGGCCCGCTCTCCCGTGGGGGGCTGCTGTCCGGAGTGACGTACGCGCACCTGCGGTCGTATCCGCGCCGCCCGGTGCGGGTCCGCCGGCAGGGCGACGGCTGGCGGTTCGACGGGACCGTCCCCTGGTACACCGGGTGGGGTCTGAACGACGTGATGCTGCCGGCCGGGGTGACCGACTCCGACGAGGTGCTGTTCGCGTTCGCCGAGGCGTGCGAGCAGCCGGGGCTGCGGGCGTCGGCGCCGATGCGTGGCGGACGCCGCCCCGCCCCTCCTGGACGACGGGGCGGCCGCCCCGCTCCGCTCCCGCCTAGATGAATGAGTCCGATGTTTGTGCTGGCCGCGACCATGGCGAAGGGCGCCCGTTGGCTCGTGTGTGACTACCAGCCTGGACGCCCTTCTCGCGGCACTGTACGTGTTCATCGACGACCATGTGGCCCCCCGTCGCCGGATCGGGCGACCCCCGAAACTGCACCCACGACTTCGTCGCCTGGCTCGCCCAGCGGGGACGGTGGCTGTCCTACTCGGTCGGCATGGTGATCACCGAGGCGATCCACCAGCACGTTCTCAAGGCGCCTGGACAGCGGCCGTCGAGGCCGACGGAGAGATCCGTGACGGAGCCTGGGTCGCCGAACTCACCGGTGACGTCCTGGACAGCTGGCCCAAGGGGATGCGGCTGATCGTCCGCAAGGAACGGCCGCATCCTGGAGCCCAGTTGCGGCTCACGGACGCGGACGGCATGCGGCTGACCTGCTTCGCCACCAACACGCCGGGCCAGCCGATCGCTGAACTCGAGCTTCGCCATCGGCTGCGGGCCCGGGCCGAGGACCGCAGCCGGGCCGCCCGAGCCACCGGCCTGCGCAACCTGCCCCTGCACCGCACCACCCAGAACCAGATCTGGCTCGAGATCGTGCAGATCGCTCTCGACCTGCTGGCCTGGATGCCGATGCTCGCACTGACCGGCAAGGTCCGCCTGGGGGAGCCCCGCCGCCTGCGATTCCGGCTCTTCACCACAGCGGGACAGCTCGTGACCACCGGCCGCAGGCGGATCCTCCGCCTGGCCCGGCACTGGCCCTGGACCAGCCACATCACCACAGCTCTCGAGCAGCTCGCACTCCTGCCGAACCCCGGCTGACCAGCGAATTCCCCGCCCCTACGACAACAACTCACCACCCGGAGCAGTGGAACCCGGCGCCACCCCGAGACGACACTCGGGCCCTCAGCCTGCCCAGCCTCCGCCACCGCAACAAGATGGTCCGCCGACTCCGTCGGCGGACCATCAAGAAAGATCGAGGTTAGAGGTCTCACCTCCCTGGGCAGCTGAGCCGGGGCCTGGGGCTCACCTGGACGGCCGATGAGCCGACGAGCTGCCGGCCGAAGAGCCGGGGACGCTTTCAGGTCCTCATTGAGCCCATTCCAACTTCAGGCGGCAGCCGATCGGCGCTGTGTCACGGACATCTGGTAGACCCTGGCTATGACGTTCGTGGTGGTGGTCGAGGGCAATGCGGGCGGATGGTGCGTCGATCGGGATGCTCGGACAGACGCGATCCGTGCCCGGTGGCCTGAGGCCGAGGTCGACTCGATGCACCGCAGCGAAGTGCGCAGCCTCACATGGGAGATTGAGACGGAGAACGGCCCGGGTGAGGCGTATCTACACGAGGACGGTACCTGCCTGTACATGGACGTCTGGGAGGAAGACGCGAGGGTTGGCGATCGTCTTCCGCAGTCTGGCACCCATGAGCCTTGACCTGGTGTTTTGCGATGAGGGCTACACCTTCGACGTTCGTGCGGCTGGGATGACCGAGGCCGAATTGACGGATCTGGTGAATGCTGCGGGTTGATTTCAGCCCGTGGCGGCGAGGTGGAGGACCAGGACGGCTTGGACGAGGCTCGTGATCCGGGTCGTTGAGCAGCCGAGTTTGCGGAGGAGGCGCCAGGACTTGAGGGTGGCGATGGCTTGCTCGACCAGTGCGCGGATCTTCGCGTGGGAGCGATTGACGGCCTGCTGGCCGGTGGAGAGGCTGTCCCATCGGCCGCGGTAAGGCAGACGGACCGTGCCGCCTGCACCCTGGTAGCCCTTGTCCGCCCAGCAGAGGACGCCGGCCTCGGCGAGTGCCTCGATGATGCCGTGCTCGCGCGCGGCCCGGACGTCGTGGACGGCGCCCGCCAAGGCCGGTGAAGTCCACATCAGATGCCCCTTCGGATCGGCTATGACCTGCACGTTCATGCCGTGCTTCTTGTGTTTGCCCGAGTAGAACGGGCGATCGGCGGCGATCCGGTCGATGGGCAAGAGCGTCCCGTCCAGGACCACGTACGCCTTCGTCGACGCCGCTCGTACGGCCTCGGTGAGGGTGGGGGCGAGGGCGGCCAGGAGGTTGACGGCCTCGGTGATGTATCGGTAGGCGGTGGTGGTGCCGATCCCGAATCCGGCCGCGAGCTGGGCGTAGGGCTGGCCGTTGCGCAGGTGGGCGAGGGTGAGCAGAGCCTGTCGGCCGTCGTTCAGGCGCTGCCACCTGGTTCCGAGAGCGCGGCGGTGTTCCCTCGGGCGGGCGGCAAGGAAGCGCAGGGCAGAGCTGGACACGTCGGTGCCGGACGGGTAGACAAGCATGCGAAGCCTCTGGTGGAGACGGTTCTCTTGGTCGAAAACCCATCTACCAGGGGCTTCATTCGCCTGTCAGGCCAACTGCCCAGCTAGCACGCGGGGTTGGAAAGAACTCCCTACGTTGTTCTGCGGGAGACGGTGAGCCCTTCGTATGGTTCACCCACCCAGGGGCACAGGCTCTGCCGCTTGTGGCTCTCAGTGATTGGCCGCCCGGTGCCCCACGACGACTCGGCTGCCATGTCGGATTGGCTCTCACAGCGTACCGTCCTGCCGTGTAAGCGCTTCCCAGGTTTGTGGCCCGACCAGGCCGTCAACGGTGATTTTGGTGCGCCGTTGGAATTCTCGGACTCTACCGTCGGTGATTGGTCCGAAGTCCCCGTCGACTGCGATCGGAGCCAAATCCGGAGTGCGCTCGTTGAGGAGCCGCTGAAGCCGCATCACTGCTGGGCCCTGAGAACCCTGCTGCAAAGCTGGATCGTGAAACAGAGATCCCCAGGTTTGTGGCCCGACCAGGCCGTCAACGGTGATTTTGGTGCGCCGTTGGAATTCTCGGACTCTACCGTCGGTGATTGGTCCGAAGTCCCCGT
>NZ_JBVHVI010000006.1:11747-119668 GCF_055564915.1 Streptomyces sp. NPDC028928 | reverse complement strand
GTCGACTGCGATCGGAGCCAAATCCGGAGTGCGCTCGTTGAGGAGCTGCTGAAGCCGCATCACTGCCACACCCTGAGAACCTTTCCGCAGCGTCGGTGTGCCTGCGTCACCGGGCCTGGGAGCGAGCTTCGTAATGGCCCCCCATGTTTGCATTTCCACGACACCATCATCGGTGATTCCGGCGCGCCGTTGGAATTCCCGAACCCGACTTTCCGTAATCGGGCCAAAAACTCCGTCGATCGCGATCGGATCTCCAGGAACGAGGTCGTTCAGGGAGCGCTGAAGTTGCTTTACGAACGGGCCGAACGGGCCCACGGCATCCTTCCTCAGAGTCACCGGGGAATGCCAGGCCACGTGTAGCTTGCCGTCATCGGCTTCGGTCACGGAGATCTGGACGCCGGTCAGATCCCCGTCGCTCCATATCAGCAGCGGTGTCTTCTGCCCGACATGCCACACTCCGGGACCACCTGGAGTGAGATACGGCGCGCCCAGATGCGTGGGCATCCCTCCCTGCACACGCCAGATCAGCACGCCGTCGTCCGGGAAGCTCGCGTCGTACTTCCGCCCCGGCAGAGCCGGCCCCCGGCGCTCGATCAGGAAGTACTCTCTCGCTTCGCGGGTGGGGTGCCATAGCAGCACGGCGCCGTCCGCCGTGGTGTCCACGTGCGTCTCGCCATGAACCGAAAGATCGAATATGCGGGGTTCAGCCCACCCGAGCGCGAGCTTGTGCCATATGTCCAGGTGCACCGTACCCTGGTCGTCGCTCGTAAAAGAGTAAGCACCCATCAGGGTCAAAAGCATGTTGTTGGCGTTGGAGGGCAGAACTCCGGAATTGTAGAGGTCGACCGTGCCCAGTGAGTGAGACATCTCATGGGCTATCTGATAGAAAGGCGTGGTAGGTCCGACGCCAGCACAGCGCGTCACGAGAGTCTCATCCCGTGGCTGCAAAGCAAACGTCACGGGATTGTTGACTCTATTTAACGGCCACGCCCCGGTTATATTCCGGATTATCAGGGCACACTGTTCGTCGGGGCCGACCTGGCCGTCCTCGTTGATGTCACTCCCGACGAGAACGTTGACTTTGCTCTCATCGTAAAAGAGGCGCAGTATGTCAGCGAATTGCTGCTCTGCGCTGATATCGTTTGACGGGGTAGGGTCGAGCTGCACATTGCCGAGTAGTGCAGGGCCTAGCACAAACCTGTTGTTGCTGTTCTCTAGGAAGTATTCAAACAAACTCGCCGGGTTGACCGGATCCCGAGTCGAGAAGGGTGGTGATGTTGGCCCACCAGTAGTAAGTTTGAAATAGTAATCGGCGGAATTAGGATGTGTGTTGCTCAGCGGCGGGAAGTCACTGTATTCCGCGAGGATGATTGACACAATGCGATTGCCAATTGCGCTGCGACCGTTCTGTGTTATAGACCCGTGCCCGAATGATTGAAGAGTCGGCGTGTCTACCATGCTCTCAATCTCTCATGAAGTCGTTTTGGCGGCCACTCGACGGAATCGGAAAGGCGCGATCTTCGACGGCCCAGCCGCTTCGCATGCGGCTCCGTGGGGCCGCTCCGATGTTCTCAGTGGTCGTAGGCGATGAGAGATCGTTTGATCTTGGCGCCGGTGGTCCAGTTGTGCCAGATGCCAGTGGCGAGGGCGAGGAGTCGTTGGCCGGTGCGGGCGAAAGACTCCGGCCGGGGTTCTGCCGCCGTGTTGTTCCAGGCTGAGCTGGCCTTTGAGGGTGTCGAACACGGCCTCGATCCACTGGCGGACGCGGGCCAGGCGACCGTGCCGGACCGGCTCGTCCTTGCGGTCCGGCCGCACCGGGTGGACGCCCAGGTGCTCGGTGAGGAACGTTTCGAACTCCCGCCCGGCGAAGCCCTTGTCGGCGAGGATCACCTGCCCGCTGCGGATGAGGTGGTGGTCGCGCTCCAGCAGCGCGGTCATCACCTCCCGCTCGCCCAGTTTCGGGTGGGCCAGGCACCAGGACACGGGCATGCCCTCGGCCGTGGTGAGGAGGTAGAGCCGGAGTCCCCAGAAGAAGCGGGAGTGGCTTCGGCAGTAGCCGTATCCGGCGTGGCCGGCCAGGTCGGAGCGTTTGACCGTCTCGCGGGAGGCGGCGCAAGGCAGCGGAGTGGAGTCGATCAGCCGCAGGTCGTCGTTCCAAGTCGGCACCTGCCTGGCCAGAGCTTCGATCACACGGCTGATCAGCGGTCCGGCGGCGTTGAGGCGCTTGTTGTAGGCCGACTGCTGGGGCAGGTAGCGAAAGAGGTGTCCCAGCCGGGCGTGGGCGAAGCGGATCCAGTGCCGGGCCGAGGGGAAGCCCAGCAGCACTTGTGCGACCGCGAGGCACAGCAGTTCGGCGTCCGTCAGTTTCGGGGGTCGCCCGATCCGGCGACGGGGGGCCACATGGTCGTCGATGAACACGTACAGTGCCGCGAGAAGGGCGTCCAGGCTGGTAGTCACACACGAGCCAACGGGCGCCCTTCGCCATGGTCGCGGCCAGCACAAACATCGGACTCATTCATCTAGCCGACGTCCGCGACCGGGCCTACGCCCTGGCCGAACCTTCCGGCGCCCGAGGTACGGGCCGGGGGGGGCTGGCGGTGCGGGCGGAGGCGTACGAGGTGCTGCGTGCGGCCACCACGGCGGCGGTGGTGGCCGGCGGCGACCGGGCGACGGCGCTGACGAGCCGCGCCCGGCGTCACGCCCGGGAGGGGATTGTTCCTGCTGGTACAGGGCCGGACAGCCGAGTCCGTGCGGCACACCTGCGAGCCCTGGGCGCCCCGCTGCAAGAGACCCGCCAGCCGTCCCGGCCGGCGCGGGTGCGGCACGCGGTGGGCCGCAACGACGGTCCGTGGGCCGGCCGGTGAGCAGCGGAACCACGGTCCCTGGGCCGGCCGCCGGACGCCGTGCCGAACCGGCGGTGGTCCACGGCCTCCGTTCCTCACCGGTCGGACCGGCTCCGCTCAGCCCGCGAACGGCACCGCCGTGGCCGCAGCGCTCCGGCTGCCGTCGGGGTGGGTCCACAGTCCCTGCGCGGCGAGGCGGGGCAGGACTCCCTCGCCGAACCAGTAGGCCTCCTCCAGGTGCGGATAGCCGGAGAGGACGAACTCGTCGATGCCCAGGGCGTGGTACTCCTTGATGCGCTCGGCGACGTCGTCGTGACTGCCGACCAGGGCCGTGCCCGCACCGCCGCGCACCAGCCCGACTCCGGCCCACAGGTTGGGGTGGATCTCCAGGCTCTCCCGGCTGCCGCCGTGCAGGGCGAGCATCCGCTGCTGCCCCTCCGACTCGCTGCGGGCGAGGCCCGCCTGTACGGCCCGTACGGTCTCCGCGTCGAAGCCGGCGAGCAGCCGGTCCGCCTCCGCCCAGGCCTGCGCGGACGTGTCCCGGGTGATGACGTGCAGCCGTATGCCGAAGCGCGGGGTACGGCCGTGCTCCGCGGCGAGCTTCCGGATCCGGGCGATCTTCTCGGCGACCTGCACGGGCGGCTCTCCCCAGGTGAGGTACACGTCGGCGTACCGGGCCGCGACCTCGCCCGCGGCCGGCGAGGAACCGCCGAAGTACACCTCGGGGACCGGCTCGGGCAACCGGGCGAGCCTCGCCTCCTCGACCCGCAGGTGCTCCCCGTGCAGGTCGACGCTCTTGCCGTCCCACAACTGCCGCACGATCTCCAGGAATTCGCCGGTACGGCGGTACCGGGCGTCCTTGTCGAGGAAGTCGCCGTAGGCCCGCTGCTCCTGGCTCTCACCGCCGGTGACGACGTTGAGCAGCAGCCGTCCGCCGGTGTGCCGCTGGAAGGTGGACGCCATCTGGGCGGCGAGCGTCGGCGAGAGGAAGCCGGGCCGGAAGGCGACCAGGAACTTCAGCCGCTCGGAGTTCTGGCTGACCATGGCGGTGGTGAGCCACGCGTCCTCGCACCAGGCGCCGGTCGGGGTGAGCGCGCCGACGAACCCCAGATCCTCGGCGGCCCGGGCGATCTGGCTCAGATAGGCGACGGTCGGCGGCCGGTCCCGGCCGGAGGCGGTCGCCGGGGTGCCGTGACCGCCGCCGACGACGTCACGGCTGTCGCCGTTGGTGGGCAGGAACCAGTGGAAGGTGAGGGACACGTGGGGTCTCCGATCAGAGCAGGCCTCTCCCGACTCCTGCCACAGGACGTGCACACGACGGCATTCGCGGGCGCGCGGCATCCCGGGCGCGGAGAAGGGGAGCCGGAACTCAGGCGCGCCGGGGGAAACCGGAAGAGGAAAAGGAACGCGGCGGGCGGATCAGACCGCGCGGCGACAGGACGCGCTGGAGACACGCGCGAGGTCGACATGGCGTCGCCGCGTGAGGTCCAGTCGCATCGTCATGCCGCCGATCGTGGCAGCGGCCGGCGACGGCAGTCAAGGAGATCCGGACCGGTCCGGCGTCAGGAACCCTTGATTTCACGAAGGCGCAACAGCGGACGCCCCTCAGGACTCGCCGTCCTCCTTCCGCCCCTCGACCACCACGAGGAAGGCGTCCGACTTCAGATCCATCACCACGGTCGCCGGTTCTCCCTCGGCGCGTCGGGCGGCCGCGTACTCCTCAGCGGGCCACGAACCACGCGGAGCCCCGGCGGGAAAACGCTCCAGCACCCTCGCACTCATGACGGCGGCCACCTCCTGCGTAGCTGACCCGGACGGAATGTACGTGTTGTACCGACCCGCCTGCCCCCGATCAGCGCGAACATGTCACCCCCTTTCGGCCGCGCACCCCCACCCACCCCTACACATAAAGATGAAATAAGGGCAAACTGGACTATGCGGCGTTTACCGCACACTGCACCAGAAGCGGTCTGGCCTGCAAAGTCAAAGGAGACGACTCATGGCCAACTTGCACAGAGGTGACATAGCGAGCCACCCCGATGTCTCCGAAATGCGGGAACGCTACGCCCGCATGCTCGGCGGTCGTGATGTGGCGCTCGTGGACGGGCCGGTCTTCCTGCTCGGCCTCTACTGCGCTGCCTCCCCGTGGATCGTGCACTACACGGCGAGCCAGCCCGCCCTCGTGACGCACAACCTGATCATGGGCGTGGCCATCGGCCTGCTGGCACTGGGATTCAGCCGGGCGCCCGAACGTATGTACGGCCTCAGCTGGGCCATGTGCGCCATGGGCATCTGGATGATCATCGCCCCATGGGTCGTGGGCAGCGGCCCGGACGCGGGTGTGATCGTCAACAACATCGTCATCGGAGCCCTGGCCCTCGTCCTCGGACTGATATGCGCCGTTACGGCGGCGAAGAGCACCCCCAGGCCGTAGAAGAGCTCTAGAAGAGAAGATCGAGGAGAAGAAGGGAGAGAACGGCGAGGCCGGTCCGCCCGGGCGGACCGGCCCGCGCGTGCCCGGCCCGTGCGCGAGGAGGCGCGGGCGCTCGGACCTGTCGACGCACCACCCCGGGATCCGTGGCCGACAGCTCCGGCCGGCCCGGGGTGCAGGGCGAGCACCGGCGTACGAAGGCGAGCCCGGCGAGGTGCTCGCCGCAGGTGAGGAGGTACGGCGCCCAGCCGGGCCCGGTGAAGGCGGACGCCACGCGCTCGCCGCGGAAGGGGCCGTCGGCGGCGGGCAGGGCGCCGCCGCACTCGGACAGGTCGTGACGGAACATCAGCCACAGCCGTTCCACGGCGGGCCGGTCCTCGGGGTCGCTGGGCGGACGGTGATGTCCGCGGTGATGATGCCGGTCAGGAACGAAAGCCTCCCCGGCGGATCGCGGTCCGGCCGGGGAGGTTCGTTTCGACGTCCGTGCCTCTAGCTCACTTCAAGGGCGTTGCGCTCATCGCCGACGCCTCCGCCGATGTCCTCGCCGGTCTCCTTCGGGCCGAACGGCCACACCTTCTCCCGCCGCGCCCACACCAGGAAGGCCACACAGCCGAGGGCCAGCCAGGCCAGGGACCACTCCACGGGACGGCGGCCCGGGGAGTTGTCGTCGGCGTACCCGTAGATGACGCACCAGCCGGTGAACGCGACGACGCTCGGCAGGGGGTACAGCCACATCCGGTACGGGCGGGGCAGGTCCGGCCGACGTCTGCGCAGCACCGTCAGCGCGACGATCTGGGCCAGCGCCTGCACGATGACCATCACCGTGGTGAGCAGCTGGATCAGGGTCGCGAGGTCGGTGTGGCGGCCGATCAGGAAACCGACGGCGGTGATCGCGCCCATGCTGGCGAGGCCGAACACCGGGAACCGGTGCCTCGGGTGCAGCTTCTCGTACGGGCGGAAGAAGACCCGGTCGCGGGCGGCGTCGTAGGGCACCCGGGAGCCGCCGAGCAGGCCGGCGAAGACGGAGGCGAACGCGGTGACCAGGATCAACACGGTCACCGCGTCGGCCGCGCCCCGCCCCCAGGTCTCCTCCAGCACGGCGGAGGCCACCGAGGAGGAGGCGATGTCGTGCGGGTCGGTCATCCGGTGCCAGTCGACGACGCCGAGCGTGCCGATCTGCAGCAGCAGGTAGATCGCCATGATGCCGAGGATCGAGAAGACGATGGAACGCGGCAGCGTACGGCCGGGGTCCTTGATCTCGGCACCCATGTACGCGGTCGTGTTGTAGCCGAGGTAGTCGTAGATGCCGATGGTCAGACCCGCGGCGAAGCCCGGCCAGTAGTGGCCGCTCATCACATCGAAGGCGCCTGCCGGATAGGTGAAGGCCATGTGTGGGCTGAAGTGGGTGGCGGCGGCACCGATCACCAGCAGCACGGAGGCGATCATCACGGCCCACATCACGGCGGTGATCCGGGCGATGTGCTCGATGCCGCGCCACAGCAGGATCACCACCAGCGCGATGACACCGAGCCCGATCAGGTCGCCGGCGGTCCGCCCCAGGCCGGGGGCGAGATAGCCCAGGTACTGGACGAAGCCGACCACGCCCGTGGACATGATCAGCGGGATGAACAGCATCGCCGTCCACACGAACAGGAACGGCATCAGGCGGCCGGTGCGGTACCGGAAGGCCTGGCGCAGATAGACGTAACTGCCGCCGGAGCCGGGCATCGAGGCCCCCAGCTCCGCCCAGACCAGCCCGTCGCACAACGCCAGCGCGGCGCCCGCGACGAACCCGACGACCGCCTGTGGACCGCCGAACGCGGCCACCATCAGCGGGATCGTCACGAACGGCCCGATGCCGCACATCTGGCTCATGTTGATCGCGGTGGCCTGGAACAGGCCGACGCGGCGGACGAAACCACCCGGGGGCGGCGGGCTACCGGACATGGGGACTCCTGACGCGGCGGGCACGCGACGCACCCGGCGGAGGCGGACAGGCCGACAAAGTTAAGGAGCCTTACTAAGGTCGTCAAGTGTGCGACACGCATGCACGAGAATGGTGCGATGCCCGCCAGCGAAGCCGAAGAGCAGCAGGAACAGCCCTGGAGCCGCCGTCGCCTGCGCAGCACCAACGAGCGGTTGCTCCTGGACCGGCTGCGCGCGCTCGGTGCCGCCTCCCGCGCCCAGCTGGCCCGCGAGACGGGCCTGTCGAAGCCGACGGTCTCCAGCGCACTGGCCTCGCTGGCAGCGGCCGGCCTGGTGCACGAGGTCGGCACCCAGGCCCCGGAACGCGGACGCACCGCCGTGCTGTACGCCCCCGATCCGGCCGCCGGGTACGCGCTCGGCGTGGACATCGGCCGGGGCTGGCTGCGGGTGGCGGTGGTCGACCTGGACGGCACGGTCGTCGCCCGGGCCGACGTACGCAACCGGGCCCGCGCCTCCGCCGCCCTGACCGACCTGGTCGTGACCACCGCCCGCCAGGTGATCGCCAACTCGGGCGTGGACCCGGCGGAGGTGGTGCACGGCGTGGTCGGCGCGCCCGGGGTGTACGACGAGAAGCAGCGGCGGGTGCGGTACGCGATGCATCTGCCCGGCTGGGGGCGGGCCGGGCTCGTGGACCGCATACGGGCGGAGCTGGGCGTGCCGCTGGAGGTGCACAACGACGCCAATCTGGCGGCGCTCGGCGAGTACACGTACGGCGCCGGCGCGGGCAGCCGGCTCTTCGCGTACATCCTGATAGGCACCGGCCTCGGAATGGGCGTGGTGGTCGGGGGACGGCTGTTCACGGGCGCGCACGGCCTGGCCGGGGAGATCGGCTTCCTGCCCTGGCACGGCGGGCGGACGCCGGAGCGGCTGGAGGACGCGGTGTCGGGAGGGGCGGTGGTGGAGTCGGCCCGGGAGTTCGGGATGCGCGGGCAGCTCACGGCGAAGGCCGTGTTCGACGCGGCCCGGCAGGGGCATCCGGCCGCCGTGCGGGCGGTGGAGCTGGAGGGAGAGCGGATCGCGCACACCGTGGCGGCGGCGGCAGCCGTGCTCGACCCGGACCTCGTGGTGCTGGGCGGCGGGGTCGGCCACAGTGTCGACCTGCTGCTGCGGCCCGTACGGGAGCGGTTGCAGGCGCTCACCCCGCTGCGCCCCCGCGTCGCGCCGAGCCGCCTCGGCGAGGACGCCGTCCTGCTGGGCGCGGTGGCCACGGCGCTGGACACCGCCCGGGACCTGGTGTTCGAGCGCCGGACGGCCGGAACCTGACCGCACGACGGCGCCCACGACCGACCCGCGCAACGGCGACCACGACCGACCCGGGCAACGGCGACCACGACCGCGACCCGAGCAACGGTGACCACGGCCGACGGGCCGCGACGGCCCCATGGCCGACCCGTGCAACGGCCACCACGGCGAGGCTCGTTGACAGGGCCCACCCCGCGCCCTACCGTGACCCTGGTTAGTAAAGTTTCCTAACTTTACGAGGCTGGAGACCGCCGTGTTCCCTCGCCCCGCCCTCGCACGCCGGTACACCACGACCGCCCTGGTCCTCGGACTGCTCGGCGGCCTGACCTCCGGCGCCTGGGCCGGTGACCGGCGCCCTGCCGCACCGCACGGACGCGTCGAAGCCACCCGGGTCCCCGGCACCGCCGGATCGAGCACCCCGCTCTCCGGCTTCGCCATCCGGTCCACGGCCGAGGTGAGCGACTCCCCCACCGCCGTCTCCTCCCCCGGCTATCCGGCGACCGGCTGGTATCCGGCGGGCCCCCGCTCGACGGTCCTCGCTGCGCTCCTGGCCGACGGCGTGTACGCCGACCCGTTCCACTCCACGAACCTGCGGAAGATCCCCCAGGCCGACTTCAGGGTCCCGTGGTGGTACCGCTCGGACTTCACGGTCGAGGACACCGGCCCGCGCACCGCCCTCGACTTCAGCGGCGTGGTCTCGGCGGCCGACGTCTACGTCAACGGCCGCCAGGTGGCGCCGGCCTCGGAGGTCACCGGCGCCTACACCCACCACGAGCTGGACATCACCCCCCTGGTCCGGCGGGGCACGAACACGGTCGCCTTCCGGGTGCGGCCCAACGACCCGAACAAGCACCTCACCATGGGCTGGCTCGACTGGCTCCAGCCGCCGCCCGACCGGAACATGGGCCTCGTCCGGGACGTCCTGGTCCGCCGGGGCGGCCCGGTCGCGCTGCGCGACGCGCACGTGGTCACGAAGCTGGCCGTCCCCTCGCTCGCCACCGCCGACCTCACGGTCAAGGCCCGGGCCCGCAACGACACGGACGCGCCGGTCACGGCGGAGGTCGGCGGGAGCGTCGGCGGGACGGAGTTCCGCACGACGGTGTCGCTCGCCGCGCACGAGACGAAGACCGTCACGTTCTCCCCCGCCGACGTCCCCGGCCTGCACCTCACCGAACCGAAGGTGTGGTGGCCGGCCGGGATGGGCGGACAGCCGCTGTACGGCCTGCACGTCACGGCCAGGGTGGCCGGTACGGTGTCGGACACCGCGCACGAGACCTTCGGTATCCGGGACGTCCAGGCCCCGCTGAACTCCGACGGGGCCCGCCAGTTCCGGATCAACGGCCGCAAGCTGCTGGTCAAGGGCGGTGGCTGGTCCCCGGACGAGTTCCTGCGCTGGGACCGCGCCTACGTCGAGGACCGCCTGGAGTACGCCCGCGACCTGGGCCTGAACACCCTCCGGCTGGAAGGCCACCTGGAACCGGACGAGTTCTTCGACCTGGCCGACCGCCACGGCCTGCTCACCCTGCCGGGCTGGGAGTGCTGCGACAAGTGGGAGGGCGAGGTCAACCCCAGCGGCTCCGGGGAGAAGTGGAGCGACGGCGACCATGCCGTGGCGAAGGCCTCCATGGCCGCCGAGGCCGCCCGCCTGCGCGGTCATCCGAGTGTGCTGTCCTTCCTGATCGGCAGCGACTCCGCCCCCGATGCGAAGATCGAGAGGGGCTATCTGGACGCCCTGCGGGCCGCCGACTGGCCCGTCCCCGTGGTCCCCGCCGCCTCCGAGGCGTCCGCACCGCAGCTGGGCGCTTCCGGCATGAAGATGACCGGGCCCTACGACTGGGTGCCGCCCGGCTACTGGTACGCCAAGCGCGAGGGCGGCGCCACCGGCTTCAACTCCGAAACCAGCGCGGGCCCGAGCATCCCCACCCTCGACACCCTGCGCCGCATGATGACGCCGGCCGAACTCGACACCCTGTGGAGGAACCCGGACGCCCGGCAGTACCACCGCTCGCCGTCCTCCGTCTTCGGCACCCTCAAGATCTACGACAACGCCCTCACCGGCCGCTACGGCGCCCCCGCGAGCCTCACCGACTACGTGCGCAAGGCGCAGCTCGCCCAGTACGAGAACGTCCGCGCCCAGTTCGAGGCGTACGGACGCAACGCGTCCGACACGGACCGGCCCGCCACCGGGGTGATCCACTGGATGTTCAACAGCGGCTGGACCTCCCTGCACTGGCAGCTGACGGACCGTTTCCTCGACCAGAACGGCGCCTACTTCGGCGCGAAGAAGGCCAACGAACCGCTGCACATCCAGTACTCGTACGACAACCGCTCGGTCGTCGTGGTCAACAACCGGCACGCCCCGGCCGAGGGCCTCACCGCCCGGGCCACGCTGTTCAACCCCGACGGCACCCAGCGGTACGACAAGACCGTCAGCGGGGTGGCGGTGAACGGGGACGGCGCGCACGGCACTCCGCTCACCCTGCCGTCCTCGGTGAGCGGGCTGGCGCGGACGTATCTGCTCCGGCTGGTGCTGACGGACGCGGACGGCACGGAGGTCAGCCGGAACGTGTACTGGCTCTCCACCCGGGCCGACACCCTCGACTGGAGCGGCACCACCTGGTACTACACGCCGACGACGGGCTACGCCGACCTCAAGGGGCTCGGCTCGATGGCGCGGGTCCCCGTGTCGGCGTCGGCGGCCACCCGCTCCTCGGACGGAACGTCGACCACGACGGTGACCCTGCGCCACAGCGGGAGCGGGACCACGCCCGCGCTGCTGACGGACGCCCACCTCGTGGACGCGCAGGGCAGGCCGGTGCTGCCGGTGCGCTGGTCGGACAACGAGGTGAGCCTGTGGCCGGGCGAGTCGGTGACGCTGACCGCCACCTACCGCACGGCCGACCTGCACGGCTCGGCACCGAGTGTGCGGGTCTCCGGGTGGAACACGCCGGAGCGGACGGTACCGGCGGGCTGACGCGCCCCTGAGAAGAGGGGGTGGACCACAGCGGCCCACCCCCTTTCCTTTCCGGCTCAGCTCACGTCGAGCGCGGCGTCGTCGATGACGAACGACGTCTGGAGAGTGGACCCCTCGGTGCCGGTGAACTTGATCGTCACCGTCTGGCCCGCGTAGCTCGCGAGGTTGAAACTGCGCGGGGTGTAGCCGCTCGCGGCGTTCAGGTTCGAGTACGTCGCCAGCGTGGTCAGCACAGTTCCGCTGCTGTTGAGGACCTGTGCCTTCAGGGTGTCGTAGGCCGTCGAGGTGGTCGTCTCGGCGGTGTCGACGTGGAGGTGGAAGCTCAGGGTGGCGCTCGTGCACCCGGCCGGGACGGTCACCGACTGGGCGAGGGTGTCGGTGTGCGCCGAGCCGTAGCCGTTCAGCCAGGCCTTGTAGGAGCCGGTGCGGGCGGCCTCGCCGGTGTCGTTGGTGATGACGCCGCTGGAGGCGGTCCAGGAGGTGGCGCCGGACTCGAAGCCGGGGTTGGCCAGCAACTGAGCGGCCGTGCAGGTGCCGCCGCCCCCGCCACCGCCCCCGCTGCTGCCGCTCGCGCCGGCCAGCCATGCGGTGGCGTTGAGGGCGAGGGCCGCGTTGGTGGCGCCGGAGTCGTTCCAGCCGTCGTACAGGGTGTTGCCGGACTGGCCGGTGCCGTCGTCGACCGGGGAGCTGTCGCCCCAGAAGGCGACCCGGCCGCTGCCGAAGGTGCTGGTGGCGAAGAACGCGCCGGTGTTGCCGGAGTAACCGGTGCGGTAGAGCAGGCCCTTGACACTGGGGTTGTCGGCGGGCTTCAGCGTGGCGGTCGTACCGCTGGCGATGAGGCTCTTGCTGACGGTGCCGAAGGAGCCGTGCAGCACCGGGTCGGTACTGTCGCTGATGGCGGCGGGGTGGTCGGAGCTGATGCTCAGCGAGTCGATGGAGAAACCGAACGGGTCGGTGGAGTCGACGCTGTTGTTCGTCATCAGGTCGTTGAAGATCTCGACCGCGTCGTAGCCGTCGTTGTTGCGGTCGGCTCCGGTGTGGTCGGAGATCATGAACAGACCGCCGCCGTTCTTGACGAACGTCATGATGGCAGTCTTCTCCGCGCTGCTGTACGGGGCGTTGGGCTCCGGCAGGACGAGCGTGTCGAAGTTCGACAGGTCCGTCGCGGAGCTGCCGCCGTAGCTGAGGCCGGCCCCCGACGGCAGTGTCTTCTGGCTGTAGTTCCCGGTCTTTTGCAGCGCGACGCCCCAGGAGGAGAGGGCGCCGGTCCAGTCCGTCTCGGCGGACGGGGAGGAGTCCTGGCCGAGCGGGTCGGGCTGGCTGGTGGAGATGATCCAGTCGGCGTTGCCGGCCGTCTCGGCGTGGGCGTTGTCGAACAGGATGCGGTGGGTGGTCGCCGCGTGGGCGGGGGTGCCGGTCCCGAGCTGGAGAGCGGCTCCGGTGAGCAGCAGCCCCAGGCCGGCCAGGGCGGTGGTGCGTCTGTGGCGGGATCTCCTCGATCCAAGCATCCGTCGAACCTCCATGAGGGGTGGGGAGAGGCGGTGCGGGCGCCCAAGTCTGCGCGCGTAGAACCCGTTTGAGGTTTCTCCACGCGTCGATTGGTTGAAAGGTACATGGCATGAAGGGCCGGTGAACAGAGGCGTCCGGGGGCAACCGGAGCGGAGTGGGTCCGCTTACAGCGGGCACATGCCACATCAGCGGGTTGAACGACCGGAAACCGCGAGGAGGGACGGTCATGGAGGTCTCGGGCATCCTCAGCGCCCTCGTCATCGGCATCGTCATCGGTGTACTGGGCCGGCTGGTCGTCCCCGGGCGGCAGCACATCGGTGTCCTCTGGACGATCGTCGTGGGCATCGTGGCCGCGCTGCTGGGCTCGGCGATCGCCGCCGGGGTCGGGGTCGCCGACACCAAGGGGCCGGACTGGATCGAGTGGCTCATCCAGATAGCCCTGGCGGCCGTGGGCGTGGCCGCACTGGACCGGGCCTTGGCCCGGCGCTGAGTCAGTTGCCGTACAGGTACGGCGTGGTGGTGCTCAGTGCGTGGAAGCCGAGGCGCTCCAGGATCGGGCGGCTCGTGGGCAGGGCGTCGACATGCAGGTAGCGGTAGCCGTGGGCGGCGGCGGCACGGGCGCGGTGCGCGACCAGGGCCTGGTAGATGCCCCGGCCCCGCCAGTCCGGGACGGTGCCGCCGCCCCACAGTCCGGCGAACGCGGTGCCCGGCACCAGTTCCATGCGGGCGGCGGAGACGGGTTCGCCGTCGGCGAGGGCGACCACGGCGACGACCGTGCCGGGGTCGGCGGCCAGCCGGGCGAGCAACCGGTGCCGCAGCCGGGTGCCGTCGGTGCCGAAGGCCTTCTCGTGCACGTCCACGACGAGGTCGACGCCGGCCGGACCGGTGGCCCGCACGAAGCGGACACCGGCCGGGGGCTCGATCTCCAGGGCGAGTCCGGCGACCTCGGCGACCATCAGCGTCTCCGCGGGCTCGGCCCGGAACCCGGCGGCGAGCAGCCGGGCGGCCAGGTCCGCCGGCTCGTCGTGGGCGTAGAGCTTCCACTCGAACTCCCGGTCCAGGCCGGTGAAGCGGGTGATCTGGTCCTGGATCGCGCGGTCCGCGCCCGCCGCGTCCAGGGCGGACCAGAGGACGCCGTTCCAGGCGGTCGGGTCCGCGACCTGCCGCACCACCCCGCCGGCCCGCTCGATCCGCGCCCCGGGCCCGTCGGGCCGGGCACCCTCGCGCATCTCCCGGTCGTACAGGGCGAGCACCGCGGCGTGATCCATGACGTCACTTCAGCACGGAAGCCGGGCAGGTTCAAAGGAGTTACCGGGCGGGCGGCCGTACCGCCGCCAGGTAGGCGGTGAGCCGGTCGCGGTTGCGGGCCAGGCAGTCGATGCGGGCCTGGATGCGGTCGATGTGGCCCTGCAGCAGGGCGGCCGTCTCCGGCGGCAGGCTCTCGGGGGCCGGCACGAGACGGCCGGGGCCGCAGAGGTACGGCAGGATCGCCCGGATCATCTCGGTGGTGAGCCCGGAGTCCAGCAGACCCCGGATCTGCTGTACCTGGGCGACCGCGGAGTCCGGGTAACTGCGGTAGCCGTTCCCGGTGCGCTCCGGGTGGAGCAGGTGCTGTTCCTCGTAGTAGCGCAACAGCCGGGTGGGCACGCCCGTGCGGCGGGACAGTTCACCGATCCGCATAGCGGTCTCCGGGGTCCGTGCTTGACCTTCACACTGATGTCAGACTTCGACCATGGTCGCATGACCCTGTCCTCCCAGGTCAAGGGCGGTCGCCTGCCGTGGTCGGGGCTGCTGGCCCTGTCCTGCGCCGCGTTCACCGCCGTACTGACCGAACTCCTCCCGGCGGGCCTGCTGCCCGTGATGGCGCCCGGGTTGGGTGTCGCCGAGTCCCGGATCGGTTTCCTCGTCACCGCGTACGCGGCCGCTTCCTTCGTGGCCGCGGTCCCGGTCACCGCGGCGCTGCGCGGACTGCCCCGGCGGGCGGTGCTGTGCGGCACGCTGCTGGGGTTCGCCGCGGGCAACGCGCTGGTCGCGCTGTCGTCGTCGTACCCGCTCACCGTCGCGGCCCGGCTGCTGGCCGGGACGATGGGCGGCACGCTGTGGGCGATGCTCGCCGGTCACGCGGCCCGGATGGTGCCGGCCGAGCGGCGCGGCCGGGCCATCGCGGTGGTGCTGGCCGGGATCACGCTCGCCCTGGCGCTGGGCGTGCCCGCCGGTACCGCGCTGGCCGGTGCGGTGGGCTGGCGGGCCGCGTTCGGTACGCTCGCCGTGCTCGCCGTACCGCTCGTGGGCTGGGTGCGGCTCCGGGTACCCGGCTTCCCCGGCGAACCGCCGCACGCGCGCGTGCCCCTCGGCCGGGTCGCCGTACGCCCCGGGATCCGCCCGGTGCTGTGCGTGACGCTGTTCCTGCTGCTGGGGCACCAGGTGATGTACACGTACGTGGCCCCGTTCGCCGCGCGGGCCGGGTACGGCCGTACGGGCGTGCTGCTCGGGGTGTTCGGGGCCGCCACGGTGGCCGGGATCTGGCTCACGGGTGTGCTGGTCGACCGGTGGCCGCGGCCCACGCTGCTCGCGGCGCTCGCGCTGATCGCGGCCGTGCTGACGGTCCTGGGCCTGGGCGCCGGGGTGTCCTCCCTGCTGGTCGGTGCGGTCGCGCTGTGGGGCGTGGCCTTCGGCGGGGCGCCCACGCTGATCCAGACCGCGCTGGTCGAGGTGTCGGGTCCGGCCGACGCCGATGTGGCGACCTCGTTGCAGACCACGGTGTACAACGCGGGCATCGCCGCCGGTTCCCTCACCGGCGGCCTGGCGCTGGACGCGGCGGGCGCCGCAGCCCTGCCGTGGACCGCGCTGCCGCCGGTGCTGGTGGCGCTCGCGACGGTCGCGGCGGGGCGCCGGTACGCCTTCCCGGCCCGGCGGCCCGCGGCCACGGTGGCCGTGGCCCACCCCGCCGGAGATCATGCGGCGCGGAGGTGCGCCGATAACGGCGGACGGTGAGCCGCGGCGTCCGCGCCGCTGTGCGGAGCCGGCGGCAGAGGCGCCGGACGCCGGTGACGAGACCTTCAGATCGGTGCCCGTCGCCGGGGACGGCACCGTGCCGGCGAGGACCGCAACCTGATGGCGGACGGGGACCGTACGGTCTCCCACCCCGCCTGGGACTCAGCCGAGTTCGAGCGTGGTGACGCCGAACACCCGCTCCCGGGCGTGGGCGCGCACCGGGCCGGTGTACATGCGGGCGGTCTCGAACGAGGGCCGCAGTCCCGCCGCTTCGGCGAGGGCGACACCGGCCGTGTTCGGCTCGGGCACGTCGATCGCGATCTCGCGGCCGGCCACGCCGTCGGTGAGGGCGGCGAACAGGGCCCGGGCGTCGTCGGCGGTGTCCGCGAAGAGGGGTCCGATGCGCAGGGTGTCGTGGCCGGGGCGGATCACGCCGTAGCCGGTCGGGCGCCCGCCGTCCTCACGGACGACGGCACGGTGGCCGGGGGTGGTGAGCCACTCGGCGACGAAGCGGGGGCGGTCGGCCGGGTGGCAGGCGCTGTCGTAGGCGGTGAGCGCTGCCAGGTCGGCGGGCCCGGCCGGACGCACACCGGCGGGCGTCGCGCTCTCGGGGGCGGTGCCGGTGTACCGGATGGTGCGGTGGGCGAGCCGGAAGCCGGACTGCCGGTAGTTGTCCTGCTGGGCGACGACTCCGTCCAGGCCGATGGTCCGGTTGCCCGCGTGGGCCAGGGCCGTCTTCCAGGTGGTGAGCCCGTGTCCGTGGCCGCGCAGGTCCGGGCGGACGAGATAGCAGCCGAGGAAGGCGTAGTCGGGGCCGTGGTTGACGACGGAGATGGCCGACACCGGCTCCCCGTCGATCCGGCCGAGGAAGAACCCCTCGGGGTCCTGGGCGAAGAACGCGGGCCCGTCGGACAGCCCCGGGTTCCAGCCCTCCGCCGCCGCCCACCCGCTGATCACCGGCCAGTCGGCGAGGGTGGCCTGGGTGACGACGAGGTCGTGGGGGGCCGCAGAGGTCATCGTGCGCTCCGTTTCCGTCGGGGTCGGCTGTCGTACGGCACGGGGCTCGGCCGCGCCGCCCGCAGCATCCTTCCCGATCAACACCGGGCAGCGCCACGGGGAGATCGGCCGTTGACGGGGCGGAACAAGGGAGTTCGGGTGCGAGTCGCTGTCGCTCGCCGGTGTCACGGCCCCACCGGCCCGGCGTCCGGTGGGGCCGTGCGCGGGCGGGTCAGCAGGGGCGGTCCGGGCGGAAGCGGCGGTACAGGATCGCGCCCGCCACGAGGAGCGCGGCGCTGCCGGCGACGGCCGGGGCGGCCAGGTCCGCTCCGGTGTGGGCCAGCGAGGACGCCGCCGGGCGCGGGGTGTGCGGGGCGGGGTGGGAGCGGGCGGGGGCCGGGGGCTTCGGGGCCGGGGGCGTCGCGGTGGGGGGCTTCGGGGTGCGGGGGGTGTCGCCGGGCTCGTTGGCCGAGTGGTTGCCGGTGGCGGGGTTGCCCACGCCGACCACGTCGACGCTGTTGCCGGTGACGTTCACCGGCACGTCGACCGGGAGCTGGATGCCGTTGCCGGAGATCACCCCGGGCGAGTCGGTGGTACGGCCGTGAGCGGAGGCCCCGCCGGACGCGGTCGACGCGCCGCCCTGCCCCGTGCCGCTCTTCCCGGCGCTCCGGTTCGCGCACGCGTTGCCCGCGGCCGGGTTGAGCAGACCCACGACGTTCACCGTGTTGCCGCAGACGTTGACCGGTACGTGCACCGGGAGCTGGATGCCGTTGCCGGAGACCAGCCCGGGCGAGCCGGCCGCCGTACCGTCGGCGTCGGCTCCGCCGGCCGCGAAGGCGGCGGACACCGGCAGCGCCACGGCCATCGCGCCGGACGCGGCGGCGACGGCGATCACACCGTTTCGGGTAGCCCGTCTCATAGGTTCCCTGCCTTCCAGACGTCGTCGCGGGTGGTCACCCGCACCTCACTAAAACGCAGGCGAACCATCGGAGTGATGGCTTATCGGTCTTTCACCCCATCGAGCGGCACTGTTATCGAACGGGATGTAAAGCCACAGAATGATCACCAATGGGGCATGGAGGGCGCGCAGTGTACGGCGGGAGCCGGCGGCCCGCTCGTCCGGAGGCGGCCCGTCCGGGGCCCGCTTATGGTGATCCGAGGGCGCCGGTGGGCGCCCGGGAGGCGATCCATGCTGGCCAAGCTGTCCACACGGCCCGCCGTGCGGCGCTGCGCGGGTGCCTCGGCTCTCGCCCTGGCGCTGCTCGGAGCCGGGCTGCCCGCGGCTGCCGCCGACCCGCCGCAGCCCGACCTGTCCCGCTTCTACCGGCAGAAGCCGGCCTGGGGTGCCTGCGAGGGCCCGGACATGCCGAAGGACCTGCAGTGCGCCAAGGTCACCGTCCCGCTCGACTACGCCCGGCCGCGGGCGGGCACCCTCGACATCGCGCTGGCCCGCTACCGCGCCACGGGGAAGTCGCGCGGCTCGGTGGTGCTGAACTTCGGCGGCCCGGGCGGGGCCGGCATCCCCGAGCTGGCCGCCGAGGGCAAGCAGTTCATGGACCTGACGAACGGCTACGACGTGGTCACCTTCGACCCGCGCGGCGTCGGCCGGTCCTCCCCCGTCAGCTGCGGGGAGGGCAGCGACGTGGCCTCGGCCGTGACGGAGGAGGACGTCGACCTCGGCCGCCCGCAGGCGCTGCTGAAGCGGCTGCAGTCGGCCGCCGACCAGTGCGCCCGGAACTCCGGCCCGGTACTGCCGCACATCGGCACCGTGAACGCCTCCCGCGACCTGGACGTCATCCGCCAGGCGCTCGGCGACAAGCAGCTCAACTACCTCGGCTTCTCCTACGGCACCCGGCTCGGCGCGGTGTACGCGGCGCAGTTCCCGGGTAAGGTGGGCCGGCTCGCCCTGGACGGCGTGGACACGCTGACCGAGCCGCTGGCCGAGCAGGGCATCGCGGGCGCCGAGGGGCAGCAGACGGCTCTGGACGACTTCCTGGACTGGTGTACGACGGATGTCGGCTGTCCGTTCGGGCAGGACGGGCGGACGGCCGGCGCCCAGGTGCTGCGGCTGGTGCGCTCGCTCGACGAGAACCCGGTGCCCACCGACTTCGGCGGCTCGTTCTCCGGCCAGGACCTGGTGGGCGCCATCGGGCAGGCCCTGTACAGCAGGGAGCTGTGGCCCTCGCTGGAGCGCGCGCTGGCCTCGCTGATCGAGGACGGCGACACCCGGCGCGTCCTGGCCTTCTCCACGGGCGGCATCGGCCTGCCCCCGGTCCGGCACCGGACGGACGGCGGGCTGGTCGACGCCTCCGAGGTCCCGGCGGACAACCTGCCGGCCGCGCTGATGGCGATCAACTGCGCGGACGACCCCGACCGGCCCACCGCGGCCCGGCTCACCAAGGACCTGGAGAACCTGCGGGCCGCGTACGACCAGGCCTCGCCGGTGTTCGGCCGCTACCGGCTGACCCAGCTGCTGATGTGCTACGGCCGGCCCCGGGGCACCGACTTCATCCGCGACCGGGTGAAGAACGTGCACTCGGCGAAGATGCTGCTCATCGGCACGCGCGGCGACCCGGCGACGCCGTACCGGTGGACCGTGGAGACGGCCCGCCGGCTCGGCCCGTCGGCGGTGGTGCTCGACAACAAGGGCGAGGGCCACACCGGGTACTCCTCCTCCAAGTGCGCACACCGCAAGATCAACGACTTCCTGCTGTACGGCTCGCTGCCCCCGAGCGGCAGTTCCTGCCCGGCGGACGCGCCGCGCGCGCACATCACCTCGGACAGCACCGGTTGACGGCCCCTCCTGTCGCCGGCCGGCGGCCGACTGTCCCGCCGGACGGTGACAGGAGGGGTGCAACCGGGTAACAGCCGCGAACCGGGGCAACCTTCCGGCAACCCCGGTCGTCAGACCGGGTAAGGCGCGCCCAGGCCGCCGTATCCCGTACGTGACCGCGACAGGGGGACACCGTCATGCGCATCCGCGCCGCCATCGCCGCACCCGCCGCCTCCGCCGCCGTGGCAGGCCTGCTGCTCACCGCGCCGCAGAGCCAGGCCGCCGCCGGACCCGACCGGACCGCCCGCTGCGCCGACAAGGCGCTGACGGTCCGGGCGAAGGCCGTGCCCGGCCACCCGACCGTGCTGCGGGTCAGCGTCACCAACCACGGCACGCGCGCGTGCGTCGTGGACCGTGTGCCCACGGTGACCTTCGGGGACCTGGACGGGGCCGCGCTGCCCGTGCCGGAGGGCGGCACGGGGACGTACCGGCTCGCGGTGCGCGGCACGGCCTACGCCGACGTCCGGACCATCAAGGACCCGCGCGATCCCGAGGCCCGCCGGGTGGACGCGGTCACGGTGGCGGCGTCGGCCGCGCACTGGGGCCGCTCCTTCACCGCCGCGCAGCTCGGCACCGGCCGGCGGGTCCTGGTGTGGGAGCCGGTGACGACGTGGTGGCAGCGGTCCGCGGCGGCCGCGGACCGTGCCATCGGGCTCAGCTGAGGACCAGCTCGGGCGAGTAGAGGTCCAGCCACCCCGCCAGGTCCAGGGTGCGCTCCAGATCGCGCCGGGCGGCCTGGGTGCTGACCGGCGCCTCGCGCTCGGCGGCCACCTTGACCCGGTCCCGGTCGACCAGGTCGAAGACGGGGTGGGCGGGCCGGGCGAGCAGTTCCCTGGTCTGTTCCTGGAGGGCGCGGGCGTACCGGGGGTCCTGCGTGGACGGGTACGGGCTCTTGACGCGCTCGTACACCGAGCGCGGCAGGACGTCCGCCGCCGCCTCCCGGAGCAGGCTCTTCTCCCGGCCGTCGAAGGACTTCAGCGCCCACGGGGCGTTGTAGACGTACTCGACCAGCCGATGGTCGCAGAACGGCACCCGGACCTCCAGGCCGACGGCCATGCTCATCCGGTCCTTGCGGTCGAGCAGCACGCGCACGAAGCGGGTCAGGTGCAGGTGGCTGATCTGCCGCATCCGGTACTCGAAGTCGCTCTCGCCGTCCAGCCGGTCGATGCCGGCGACGGCGGTGCGGTAGCCGTCGTTTATGTAGGCCTGCAGGTCGAGGGACTTGGCGAGGTCGGCGCGCACCACACCGGCGTCCTCGCCGAAGTGGCGGCCCATCATCGCCAGCCACGGGAAGGTGTCGGCGCGGCGCGCCTCCTCGTCGAAGAACTGCAGGTAGCCGCCGAAGACCTCGTCGGCGGACTCGCCGGACAGGGCCACCGTGGACTTCTCCCGGACGGCGCGGAAGAGCAGCAGCAGCGAGCTGTCCATGTCGCCGAGGCCCGAGGGCAGGTCGCGGGCGCGGATCACCTGGGCGCGCACGGCGGGGTCGGCGAGGGCCTCGGCGTCGAGCACGATGTCCTGGTGGTCGGTGCCGGCGAGCCGGGCGACGTCGTGCACGAAGGGGGTGTCGGGGGTGCCGCGGAGTTCGTCGGCGACGAAGTTCTCGGCCTGGCCGGCGAAGTCGACGGCGAAGCTGCGCACCTTCTCGCCGTGCACGGCGAGCTGGCGGGCGGCGAGCACGGTCATGGCGGAGGAGTCGAGTCCGCCGGAGAGCAGGGTGCAGCGCGGCACGTCGGCGACGAGCTGACGGCGCACGATGTCGTCGAGGAGCGAGCGGACGGTGGCGATGGTGGTGTCGCGGTCGTCGGTGTGCGGGCGGGTCTGAAGGCGCCAGTAGACGCGGGTGGACAGGCCGGACCGGTCGACGGTGACGACCGTGCCGGGCTCCACCTCGCGCATGCCGTCCCAGATGGCGTGGCCGGGCGTCTTGACCATGACGAACAGTTCGCGCAGGCCGTCCAGCGTGACGCGGCTCCGGGCCAGCGGGTTGGCGAGGATCGCCTTGGGTTCGGAACCGAACAGGACGCCGTCGGGGGTCGGGTAGCAGTAGAAGGGCTTGATGCCCATGCGGTCGCGGATCATCACCAGCTTGTCGTGCCGGCCGTCCCACACGGCGAACGCGTACATGCCGTTGAGGCGTTCGGCGACCGCGTCGCCCCACTCCAGATAGCCGTGCAGGACGACCTCGGTGTCGGAGTCGGTGGTGAACCGGTGGCCCCGGTCGGTCAGTTCACGGCGCAGCTCGGTGAAGTTGTAGGCCTCGCCGGAGTAGACGAGGGCGAGGGTGCCCTCGGGGGTGCGCACGGTCATCGGCTGGCGGCCGCCGGGCAGGTCGATGATGGCGAGCCGGCGGTGGCCGAGGGCGGCGGGGCCCTCCGCCCAGGTGCCGCGGTCGTCCGGGCCCCGGCAGGCCATCGTCTCGGTCATCGCATCCAATGTGGTGGCCTCGGCCGTCAGGTCACGGTCGAAGGAGACCCACCCGGTGATGCCGCACATGCGCTACCTCCTGCCTCCGGCTGCCCGGTGGCCCCTACCCCACCTGCGGTTTCGCGGGGACGGAGGGCCGGCCGGCAAACCAGTTGTATCGAGCACCTATATGACGAGCCTCCGTCAGGCACCCGGGTGCGTCAACGCGGCCGTAACACGGTCCGGCCGGCCGCCCCCCGATTTCGGCCGCGTTTTGCCTCAGCAAAATCAGCGGATGGGCGTGCTACCGCACAGGGGGCGACAGGAACCGGCCACAGGCAAAAACTTCCTCAAGTTGCCGGTGCGTTACGGCTTCGCGGTCAGAAACGAGTCGAGCGCCCGGGTCAGTTCGGCCGGCTTCTCCAGCGGCAGCTCGTGGCCCGCGTCCAGGATGCGGACGACCGCGTCGGGGTAGGCCTTGGCCAGCCGGAGCATCTGCCGCACCGGCAGCTGGACGTCGTGGTAGCCGTGCACCATCAGGGTGGGCACAAAGATCTCACCGGCCCGGTCCAGGACGTCGAAGGCCCGCATCGCGCCGTAGAGCGTCATGACGACCTCGCGCGGGGTGGCGGCGGAGGCGCGGATGTGCGCCCGGATCTCCTCGCGCGGATAGCCCGGGGCGAAGGCCCGCTGGATGTTGGCGGCCACGAACAGCCTGAACGGCACCAGGGTGGAGGCCGCCATCAGCAGGCCCCGGCCACGGCTGTAGCTCATCCGGCCGATGGAGTTGACCAGCACCATCCGCTCCACCCGGGCCGGGTGCGCGAGGGCGACGGTCTGCGCGATCATCCCGCCCATCGAGTGGCCGACCAGCACGCACCGCTCCACCCCGAGATGGTCGAGGAGGGCGACGACGTCCGCCGCCAGGTGGGCGACGGTCGGCACCCCGGCCCCGGTGCTCTCCCCGTGCCCGCGCAGGTCCAGCCGGATCACCCGGCGCCGTGCGGAGAAGTGCGCCGTCTGGTGGTCCCAGCGGTGCCGGTTCGCGGTCCAGCCGTGCACGAACACCAGGGGCACGTCCGCCGCGTCGCGGGGGCCCTCGTCGTCGTACGTCAGTCTCGCTCCGTCGACGTCGAGCTGCGGCATGGAGGCCTCCTGGGGTGCGGCACGGTCCGGTTACTGACGGGTACGGTAACCGGCCGCACCGCCCCGCGTCACCGGTGTCCGACGGTGACTTCCGCGGCGGACGCCGGAGTCGCCCGGGTCCGGATTACCCCGAATGCCGTACAGGTGAATCGGCCCTATCGTCGTGTCATGGAGCACGCACTGAGTCCCGCGACCCTCGCCGAACTGCGGCGCCCGCGCCCGTATCCCGCGGTGTCCGTGCTGACCCCGACGCACCGCCGGGAACCCGAGAACGGCCAGGATCCCGTCCGGCTGCGCAACGTGGTCACCGAGGCCCGCCGACGTCTGGAGGCCGATCCCGCCGTCACCCGTGAGCGGCGCAACGAGGTCGTCGCGCAGCTCGACCGGGCGCTGGCGGAAGTGGACCTGGCGCACGCCGAGGACGGCCTGGTCATCTTCGCCGCCCCCGGCGAGCACCAGGTGTGGTCCCTGGCGCGCGCCGTCCCCGAGCGGGTGGTGCTGTCCGACACCTTCCTCACCCGCAACCTGGTGGCCGCACAGGCCGCCGAGCGGCCCTTCTGGGTGCTGTCGGTCTCCGCCGACCGCGTCACCCTGTGGAGCGGCGGCGAGGAGCGTGTGGTGCAGGACCGCTCGGGCGGCTTCCCGCTGGAGCGCCGGCAGGAGAACTTCGACCCCGAACGCCAGATGCGCACGGGCGGCCTGCCCAGCACCTTCAGCGACGAAGGCACCCGCCAGTTCCTGCGCGAGGCGGACACCGCCATGGCCACGGTCCTGCGCGAGCAGCCCCGGCCGCTGTACGTCATGGGCGACCAGGCGGCCCTGTCCCTGCTGGACGAGGTCGGCAGTGTCGTCAAGGCGGCCGTCCACGTACCGCGCGGCGGCGTCGGGCACGCCGGTCCCGACGCGGTCTGGCGGGCGCTGCGGCCGGTGCTGGCGGAGGAGTCCCGCAAGGACACCACGGCCGTGATCCGGGAGCTGACCTCGGCACGCGGTCACCGGACGTACGCGGCCGGGCTGGACGAGCTGTGGCAGAGCGCCCGCGAGGGCCGGGTCCGGCTGCTGGCCGTGGAGGAGAACTTCCGGGCCACGGTCCGCGATCTCGGCGAGCACCTGGTGCCGGCCGAACCCGGTGATCTGGACGCCCGCGACGACATCGTGGACGAGATCGTCGAGCAGTGCCTGGAGACCGGCGCCGAGGTCCGCTTCGTGCCCGACGGCGCGCTGGGCGACGCCGCCGGGATCGCCGGAGTACTGCGGTACTGACCCGGTACGGACCCCCGTACCCGGACCGCCGCACTGCCCCGATACGGGCCGGTGGCGCCCCTGAGGAGGCGTCCCTTGCGTCGGCGTACGCTACGGCGTGATCGTCGGCGTAAGGGAGCGCGCGCGTGGGTGACCTGCTGGGTGTGGCGGTACTGGGTGCCGGACACATGGGGGCCGATCACATACGGCGTCTCGACCGAGTGGTCAGCGGAGCCAGGGTCGCGGCGGTGGCCGATCCCGACCTCGACCGGGCGAAGGAGGCCGCGGCCGGCCTGGCCGGGGTCACCGTGCACACGGACCCGGTGGCCGCTCTCGACGCGCCCGGCGTGGCGGCGGTTCTGATCGCCTCCCCGGGCCCCGCGCACGAGGAGGCGCTGCTCGCCGCCTTCGCCCGCCGGCTGCCGGTACTGTGCGAGAAACCCATGGTTCCGGACTCCACGGGCGCCCTGCGGGTCGTGGAGGCCGAGGCGCGGATCGGCCGCCGACTGGCCCAGATCGGCTTCATGCGCCGCTACGACGCCGAGTACCGGCGACTGAAGGCCCTGCTGGACGGGGGCAGCCTGGGCCGGCCCCTGATGCTGCACTGCACGCACCGCAACGTCTCCTCCCCCTCCGGTTTCACCAGCGCCATGCTGATCAACAGCTCGGTGTCGCACGAGATCGACGCGGCCCGCTGGCTGCTCGGGCAGGAGCTGACGGCGGTCACCGTGCTGCGGCCCACACCGTCCCCCGGCGCCCCCGAGGGTCTGCTCGACCCGCAGTTCGTGCTGTTCGAGACCGAGCGGGGCGTCCTCGTGGACGTGGAGGTCTTCGTGAACTGCGGCTTCGGCTACCAGGTGCGCTGCGAGGCGGTGTGCGAGGCGGGCAGCGCCCGGATCGGCGACGAGCACACCATGGTGGTCACCAGCGGGGGCACCGCCCGCGAGGAGGTGGCCCAGGACTATCTCGTCCGCTTCGCCGACGCCTACGACCGTGAGGTGCAGGCGTGGGTCGACGCGGCCCGCCGCGGCGGGGTCACCGGCCCGGACGTCTGGGACGGCTACGCGGCGTCCGTCGTCGCCGAGGCGGGGGTCCGGGCGCTGCGGACGGGCGGCCGGGTGACCGTCGACCTCGCCCCGCGCCCGGACCTGTACGCCGCCGGCCGCTGACGCTCGCCGCCGTAGGTGCGGTGGGGGCCGGTCGCGCCGGGGGCGGAGCGGAAGCAGGCGTCGCAGACGGTGCGAGTGGTCGGCGAGCGCGCGGTGGAACGGGATTCGGAGCGGTCCGGCTGCGAGGACCAGGAGTGGGCAGGTCGCCGCCGCACCGGGCGAGGGTCTCGCCGTCGCCGTGGCCGGCGGGGATGAACAAATGTCAGAAGGCGTGCCGGGCACACATGTGCTGCTCACACACCGCCGAACAGCGCGCTCAGCCCCCGCTCCACCACCCCGGCCACGTCCTCCTGCCCGCACGCCACCACCTCGTACGTGTTCACCAGGAAGCGCCGCAGCGCCGAGGCCTGGAAGAGCAGCAGGGCCATGCCGTGCGGCGAGTGGAACTCCAGGACCGTGCGGGTCCGGCCGTACGGCCATATCTGCACGTCCCCGTGGCCGGCGGGGGCCCGCAGCCCCTGGTCGAGCAGGGTGCGCGCGAAGATCCAGGTGACCTCCTCACCGTGCAGCGCGGCCTCGGCGGGGAAATCCACGAACACGGCGAGGGGGTCGTCGGCGGTGTAGCGAAGGGTGGCCGGCACCGGGACCTCCCGGTCCTGGGCAGTGATGAGCCGGGCTTCGGCGAGCTGTTCGACGGTGATGTCCATGCCCTTTAGGAGTCCGCGAAGGCCCGCCACATGCCGCCAATTCCGGTCAGACTTCGGCGGGTACCGGCCGCTTGGCGGCACCATGGAACACAGGAGCGACGAACACGCGCTTGAACACCGGCACCGGAGCCGCTCGACTGACTCAACTCGCGTAAGGCCGCTACGACTTGACCGCCGCCGCGCGTACGTCATTCGTCCCTCCGGAACCCCCCGGGAAGACTCTGGCATATGCCAGAAGCACCACCGTATCGTGTGTTGCCAAATCCCTTACAGGGAGTCGCGGGCTGTGCAACAGTCGTAGCGGTCCCCCGTAGTCCCCGCCGTTTCGTCCCCCATCGGAGTGCGTCATGCCGTCCCCAGTCTCCGCGGACCGCTCAGCCGCCCAGCCGCCCGGGCGCGGCTCGGTCGAGGCGCTGATAACGCAGGCGCGGCGGCTCAAGGGCGACGTGGACGCCGTACGGCGGGACACCCGGAGCGACGGTGCGGACCCCGAGGAGCGCTGGCAGCGCGCCCTGTACGACCTCGCCCTGCACCAACTGGACGATCTGGACGCCCACTTGGCGCAGCTGCGGGACGGCCCCTCCCCCGCACCGGACGAGCCCGACGGGCCGCCCGCCGGCCAGACCGCCCCGGCCGGCGCCCCGAGCGGCTCGCTGCTCAGCCGCGTCGGCAGCGCCGAGTGGAACCTGCTGACCGACGAGGCCACCTGGTCCGGGGAGCTGTACCAGATCCTCGGCCTCGACCCGGCCCGCCCCGCCCTCACCCTGGACGAGCTGCCCAGCCTGGTCCTGGAGGAGGACCGGCCGAAGCTGACCGCGATGGTCACGGACTGCCTGGTCGACGCCAAGCCGATCGACGGCGAGTTCCGTGTCGTACGGCCCGACGCCTCCGTGCGGACCGTGCACATGATGGGCGAACCCGTGCTCGGCGCCGACGGCGGCACGACCTCCATGTGGGCCGTGCTGCGCGACGTCAGCGAACTGCGCCGCAGCCAGCTGACGGTGCGCGAGACCCGTGACTCGCTGCACCGCCACCGCCGGCAGGAGCAGACCGAGCACCGGATCGCGGCAGAGCTGCAGGAAGCCGTGCTACCGCCATGGCGCGGCTCCCTGCGGCTCCCGCACCAGGGACCGGCCGCCCTGGACTTGGCCGCCCACCGCCTCCCGGCCGCCACCCCCACGCTGATCGGCGGGGACTGGTACGACGCGCTGGAACTGTCGGACGGCCAGACCCTGCTCACCGTCGGCGACCTCACCGGACAGGGCGTGGCCGTCGCCTCCGGCATGGCGATGCTGCTCGGCGCCGTACGCGGCATGGCACTGGCCGGCACGGAGCCGGGTCAACTGCTCACCATGGTCAACCAGTTACTCGACACCACCGTGCAGCCCGCCCTCGGCAGCGCCGTCTGCTGCCGCTACCAGCCGGAGACCCGCACGCTGGTCTGGGCACAGGCCGGACACCCCGCCCCGCTGCTGTACCGCGACGGGACGGGGCGCCCGCTGAACGCACCGGACGGCGTCCTCCTCGGCGCTTCCTCGGGCGCCGTCTACGGGGAGGCCACCGTCACCCTGCACCCGGGCGACCTGCTCCTCCTGCACACCGACGGGCTGATGTCGGGCCACAGCAGGACAGCGGCTGTGGACCGGCTGCTCGGCCTCGCCCCACGGTTCGGCGCGGCGCGCACCGCGCAGGACTGTGTGCGGACGATCGTCGAGGAGTTCGGCGGAGCCGGGCGCGAGGACGACGCGTGCGTGCTCGTCGCCAAGGTCACCGTGTAAAGAAGGTCACCGCGTAACGGCAACCGGCCCGTCGGACCGGACAGCGCACAGGCCCCCTATGCCTGTGCGCTGTTGCCGTCTCCCTTGGCCCTCGGCTTGGGCAGGGCGAGCCTGATCTCCTCCCTCAACTGGTGGATCTTGGGGTAGCCGGCGTACTCCGCGGTCAGCCGGTACATCTGCCGCAGCCGGTCCCAGGTACGGCGGGAGGAGTTCGAGCCCATCGACATCAGGGCCAGCCGTGCGTAGCGGTCGGCCTGTTCGGGGTCGTCGGCGATGAAGCAGGCCGACGCCATGGACAGATGGTCGAAGATCTTCGAGCGCTCCCGGCCGTCGACGCGCAGCGCGAGGGCCTTCTCCGCGTAGTACTGGGCGTGCGCGGCCGCGCCCGGGTCGAACTCCGCCAGGGTGCGGTAGGCGAGCGCCTGCATGCCGTACAGGTCCTCGTCCTTGAACGTCTGCATCCAGTCCGGCGGTTCCACGTCCTGCCGGTCGGAGACGAAGAGGTCCTCCGCATGCCCGAGCGTGCGGCGCATCGCCTGGCCCTTGCCCATCGACGCCTGCGCCCAGGCCTCGATGGTGTGGAACATCGCCTTCGTCCGCGGCTGCAGGCGGTCGCCGGCACCCGACTGGGCGAGCTTCATCAGGTCCAGGGCGTCGTCCGGCCGGCCCAGGTGCACCATCTGCCGGGCCGCCCGGGACAGTGCCTCACCCGCGCGCGGGCGGTCCCCGCCCTCTCTCGCGGCGTGGGCGGCGATGACGAAGTACTTCTGCGCCGTGGGCTCCAGGCCGACGTCGTGCGACATCCAGCCCGCGAGGACGGCGAGGTTGGCGGCGACGCCCCACAGGCGCCGCTGGAGATGGGGTGGATGGTGGTAGGCGAGCATGCCGCCCACCTCGTTGAGCTGTCCCACGACCGCCTTGCGCTGCAGCCCGCCGCCACGGGCCGCGTCCCAGGCGCGGAACACCTCGACCGAGCGCTCCAGTTCCTCGATCTCCTGGGACCCGATGGGGGCGGCCTCGTACCGGTCGAACCCGGCGGGGTCGGCGTGCAGGGGGTCGTCGAGGACAGGGGCGTCGGCCTTCAGGGCCGGGTCGGTGTGCAGCCAGTCGTACATGGCGCTGCTGAGTGTGGATCCCGCGGCGAGCGCGGCGCCCGCGCCCACCAAGCCGCGTCGGTTGAGCATGAGGTCCATTCCCGTGAATTCGGTGAGGACCGCGGCGGTCCGTTCGGGCGCCCACGGCACTCCTTCGGGATGTTCCTCGATCCCGTCGGTCTGCCGCTTCCCCGTACGCCCGTGCCGCACCAGACCGAGGTCCTCGATGGTCACGACACGGCCGAGACGCTCGGTGAACAGAGCCGCCAGCACCCGCGGCACCGGATCGCGCGGGATCTCTCCCATGTCGATCCACCGCCGCACCCGGGAGGTGTCGGTCGCCAGCTGGGGGTGGCCCATGGCCGCCGCCTGCCGGTTGACCAGTCTCGCGAGTTCGCCCTTCGACCAGCCGGCCAGGCCGAACAGGTCCGCCAGTCGGGTGTTGGGTTGTCCGCTCACGTCAAGCCCCCAGGTTCTCGGCTGAGTTGACAGTAGCCCGGTGGAGGTTGCCGGGCGACTATTCGCCACGGTTCGCCAGGGTCCGCCAGATGGTGTGCCACTGGGCATCGGGTGTCAGGTAGGAAAGCGCCACCCCGACCCGGTCGCCGCCTTCCACCCGAGGGCGCGTGACGGCAAGGACGGCAGCTGCCGGGCACATTCCCCAGGGTGTGCCCGGGCGGCCGGGACGGGTTGCGCGTGAGACGCACAGGCAGGCACCGCAGGCACACGAAGGGATCTGTTTTCCCATGTACGCAGCATCGTCCTCCGTGTCCGCCCCGCCCCGGCCGCTGCGCCCCCGCCCGGCGGGCGGCGGGCCGTACCTCGATCCGGTGGCGCGCCCCAGCGGTCCCGTACCGGTCGCGGGCCGCCCCCGGCGGATTCCGGGCCAGCCCGGGACCCAGCCGCTCAGCGGGAGGCTCGACCTGTCCGGCCCCCAGGGCGCGCAGCTGCGCACCGCGCTCGCCGCGGTGCACCGGATCTGCCCGGAGTTCGCCCCGGTGCAGGTCCTGCGGCGCAGCGGACGGTCCGTCCTTCTCGTCGGGACGACGGGGCGCAGCACGGCCGTGGCCAAGTGTCTCCTGGACCACTCGCCGGCATGGGTGGAGCGGAGCCGCCAGGAAATAGCCGCATACCGCTCGTTCGTCCGGCACCGGCCGCCGGTCCGGGTGCCGAGGCTGATCGCGGCGGACCCGGACAACTGCACGCTGGTGATCGAGCGCATGCCGGGCCGGACGGCGGCGTTCCAGCGGCACCCCACGGAGGCGCCGCCCCGGGCGGACATCCGGGCCGCGCTCGGCGCGATCTGCCGGGTGAACGCCTGGCGGCCCCCGGCGGGCACCTTCGACATGCCGCTGGACTATGCGGCCCGGATCTCCCGGTTCCACGAGCTGGGCCTGCTCACCGACCGGGACCTCGGCGACCTGCAGAAGCTGCTGCACGGCATCGCCCACGAGGTGGGCCGGCACGGCATGCTCCAGTTCTGCCACGGCGACGCCCTGCTCTCGAACATCCTTCTGTCACCGGCCGGTCCAGTGCTGGTGGACTGGGAGCACGCGGGCTGGTATCTGCCGGGGTACGACCTGGCGACGCTGTGGCTGGTCCTCGGGGACGCGCCGGTGGCCCGGCGTCAGATCAGCCAGATCGCCCAGTCGGCGGGCCCGGCCTCCCGGGACGCCTTCCTGGTGAACCTGATGCTCCTGCTGACCCGGGAGATCCGTACGTACGAGACGGCCGTGCAGCGTTCGATGCACGACACGGCCCCGGCGGCACCGGGCGCGGCCCACCCGGGTGCCGCGCCGTCCGGCGAGGAACAGCGGCTGCTGCTCAGGCGGCTGCACGACGACTGCCAGATGGCCCGCCGGGCCGTCCGCGCGGCGGTCGGCACTCGCTGACGGGGGCGACGGCTCCGCGGTGCGCCCTGAGCGGCGGCGCACCGCGGGCCTTCGTATCCGCGGCGGAGCGGGTGGCCACTGGTGTATGCCAGTGACGCCCCGCAGGCCCGCGCACCGCCGCCGCGAAACTCGCCGGAAACCCTCCGTGACGTGGGAAATCGCCTTTCTGTGGGCATCATTGACGGATCGTCGGCAAGCCGGTACCACTGACCCAGCTCGGCGCCGCACGCCCCGCCACGCTCCGCCCGTCACAGGAGGCCGCATTGCGAGGATCCGCCACCGACCCCACATCCACACCCGGCCACAGACGTCTGCGGCTCACCGCCGTCCCGTTCGCCTCCGCGGCCCTGCTGCTGCCCCTGCTCGGCGCGACCCCGGCCCACACCGCCACGGACTCCTCCACGCACCGGCTGCAGCACGCGTTCGCCACCGCGGCGGCCGAGTACCACGTACCGCAGAGCGTTCTGCTGGCCGTCTCCTATCTCCAGTCCCGCTGGGACTCGCACGGCGGCGCGCCGAGTGTGACCGGCGGCTACGGGCCGATGCACCTCACCGACGCCCGCACCGCGATCGCCACCACGGAACACTTCGCCGAGGGGACGGAGGACGCCCGGGGCGACTCCGCCCGGGCCGCGCTGCACCCCACCGCCGGGGCGTCGGCCGAGTCGGCGCTACCGGCCCGCCTGGAGACGCTGCCGAGGGCCGCGGAGCTGGCCGGCATCCCGGCCGAGGAGCTGCGCACCGACCCGGCGGCGAACGTGGCGGGCGGCGCCGCCCTGCTCGCCGACGCGCAGAAGGAGCTGGGCGAGCCGTTGAGCGCCGACCCGGCCGACTGGTACGGCGCGGTGGCCCGGTTCTCCGGCGCCGACGACACGGCGACCGCCGCCGCGTACGCCGACGATGTGTACGACGTGCTGCGCACGGGCGAGGAGCGCACCACGGACGACGGCCAGCTGGTGGCTCTGGCCCCGCGGCCGGAGCTGACCGCCGACACCGCCCCGCTGCGGCGGGCCGGGCTGCGCACGCTGCCGGCGGACGGCACCGAGTGCCCGAAGTCGGTGTCCTGCGCGTCGGTCCCGGCGCCGTACGAGGAGTTCGGCGACAACGACTACGGCAACCACGACCTGGGCGACCGCCCGGCCTCGCAGAGCATCAGGTACATCGTCATCCATGACACTGAAGGTGCCTGGGACGGGGTCATGAAGCTGATCCAGGATCCCACCTATGTGTCGTGGAACTACACGATTCGCTCGACCGACGGCTTGATCGCCCAGCATGTCAAGGCGAAGGACGTCGCCTGGCACGCGGGCAACTGGTTCGTCAACGCCAAGTCGATCGGCATCGAGCACGAGGGCTTCCTCGCCGCGCCGGACGCCTGGTACACGGAGGCGATGTACCGGTCCTCGGCACGGCTGGTGCGGTACCTGGCCCGGACGTACGACATCCCGCTGGACCGGCAGCACATCCTGGGCCACGACAACGTGCCCGGGCCGACCGCGTCCACCATCCCGGGGATGCACACGGACCCCGGCCCGTACTGGGACTGGCGGCACTACTTCCAGCTGCTGGGCCACCCGTTCCGGCGCACGGCCGGCCCCCGCTCCGGGGTGGTGACGATCCTGCCGGACTACGCCTCCAACCGGCCCGTCTACACCGGCTGCACCACCAAGGGCGAGCCGTGCGCGGCGCACGGCTCCAGCGAGGTGCGGCTGTACACGGACCACGACGTGACCGCCCCGCTGGTCAAGGACATCGGTCTGAAGACGGACCCGACGGACGGGGTGAACGATCTGTCCTCGCGGGTCTCCACCGGCCAGAGTTACGCGGTGGCGGACCGCTGGGGCGACTGGACGGCCATCTGGTACCTGGGGCAGAAGGCCTGGTTCCGCAACCCGCTCAAGGACCCGGCGGCCGTGCCCGCGCACGGCCTCGTGGTGACGCCGAGGGAAGGCCTGGCGAGCGTTCCGGTGTACGGGCGCGCCTATCCGGAGAAGGAGGCCTATCCGGCGGGCGTGCCCGCGCAGTCGGTGGTGCCGCTGCCGTACACGATCCCGGCCGGGCAGAGGTACGTGGTCGGTGACGAGGTGCCGGGCGAGTACTACTACGCGGTCACCTTCACCCCCGACTCGCACCGGGTCGTCGTGGGCAAGGACCTGTACTACGAGATCCAGTACGGCCACCGGGTCGGGTTCGTCCGGGCCGCGGACGTGACGCTCGAAGCCGCCGCCCGCTAGCCCGAACGGCGGCTTCCCGGTCCTGCTCTCAGCCCTGCCGTGTCTCAGCCCTGCTGGAAAAGCTCCGCCGGGAGCGGCTTCAGCAGGGCGTACAGGTCGTCGGTGATGGGGCGGTCCCAGGCGGCGATGGTCACCAGGACACCGTCGCTGCGGTCGAACTGGACGCAGGAGATCCGGCTCTCGGAGAGCTTCAGCCGCCGCACGATGAGGAGGTTGTCGCCCTGGAGCACCGGGGTGTCCTCGACGCCGACGACGGTGACCTCCTCGTCGTTCTCCAGCGCCAGCAGCAGCTGGCCCACCTCGAAGGGGATCTCCCCCTCGGCGACGTCGCGGGCCGGGGAGCCCTCCGGCAGATTGCCGATGATCATGGCGGGGCCGCGTCCGCCGAACAGGTCGTAGCGCAGGAAGACGCCCTGGCAGGTGCCGTCGGGGGCGGGCAGCAGGCCCGCGCCGAGGTTGCCCGGCCAGTCGCCCGGGTCCATGGCCAGCACGTCGAAGTCGGGTCCGGCAGGGGTCGCGCTGCGGCGGCGGAGGAACGACATGCGGCCATGGTACGTGGGCTCCGCGGGAAGTGCCGTGACGGGGTCGTCGATCATGTGCGGGTCCGCTCAGCTCAAGGGGCAGCTGGTCAGCAGCGTGGCCGGTGCCGCGTCGGGCGGGCGCGGGACCGTGTGGTCGGCCGGCGGGACGCCGGTCCCCGCGATCCAGCGTTCCAGGGCCTCGAAGGCCGAGCGGTGGCAGGGCACCATCGGGCGGAGCCGGCCGGGGAAGGCGTCGGCCAGGGCGTCGGTGTGGGTGCCGTCCTCGATGCGGTAGGAGCGCAGCAGTGAGCCGCGCCCGGCTTCGTGGACCATGCGCGCGTAGGAGTCGGCGTCCTCGCTGATCGGCAGCAGCACGTCGAGGGTGCCCTGGACGGTGATCAGGGGCTTGCCGATGCGGCCGGTGAGGGCGATGCGGCCGACCGCCCGGTGGACGGCGGCGGGCCGGGCCGCGTAGTCGTAGTCGGCGTCGCAGCCGGGGGTGCCGGAGGCGCAGAACGGGGTGCCCGCCTCGGTGGCGCCGTCGTAGCCGGGGTCGAGTTCCTCGCGGTAGATGCGCTGGGTGAGGTCCCAGTAGACCTGGTGGTGGTACGGCCACAGGAACTCGGAGCCGGCCGGGAAGCCGGCCCGGTGCATGGCCGCCCGGGCCTCGGCGGCGCCGGGTCCGCCGGCGGCGTGGGCGGGGTAGTGGCGCAGTGCGGCCGGCAGGGAGGTGAGCGGGTTGGGGCCGTCGGCGCGCCAGAGGGTGCCCTCCCAGTCGACTCCGCCGTCGTACAGCTCGGGGTGGTTCTCCAGCTGCCAGCGCACCAGGTAGCCGCCGTTGGACAGGCCGGTGGCGAGGGTGCGGGCCGGGGGCCGGTGGTAGCGCTGCGTGACGACGGTGCGGGCGGCGTGGGTGAGTTGGGTGAGGCGGGTGTTCCATTCGGCGATGGCGTCGCCGGGCCGGCGGCCGTCGCGGAAGAAGGCGGTTCCGGTGTTGCCCTTGTCGATGGCGGCGTAGGCGTAGCCGCGGGCGAGCACCCAGTCGGCGATCGCCCGGTCGTTCGCGTACTGCTCGCGGTTGCCCGGGGTGCCGGCGACGACCAGGCCGCCGTTCCAGTGGTCGGGCAGGCGGATGACGAACTGGGAGTCGTGGTGCCAGCCGTGGTTGGTGTTGGTGGTGGAGCGGTCCGGGAAGTAGCCGTCGATCTGGATGCCCGGGACGCCCGTGGGGGTCGGCAGGTCCCTGGGGGTGAGGCCCGCGTAGTCGGCGGGGTCGGTGTGGCCGGTGGCCACGGTCCCGGCGGTGGTCAGCTCGTCCAGGCAGTCGGCCTGCTGGCGGGCGGCGCCGGGCACGTGCAGCCGGGCCTGCTCCGCACAGTGGGCGACCGGTGTCCCCGGGCCGGCCGGGGCCGCGGTGGCGGGGGTGACCGGGAGGGAGCAGGCGGCGGCGAGGGAGAGCGCGCCCAGGGCGGTACGGCGGGTACGGCGGGCGGGCCGTGGGCGGCGGACGAGCGGTGGGGTGGGGTGGGGAAGCATGCGGTTCCTCCGGCGGTTGGGGACGCGCTGGAGGCTAGGGCTGGTGTGGGGGTTCACGACATGTGTGGAGCCGCCATGATGACGGCCCGTTAGGGGGCGTCGGCCACCATGGCGGCTGCTGTTTCGGTGCCCGGCTCCCCGTCAGGGGCAGCCGCTGTCGGCGAGGGTGAAGTAGCCCGTGGGTGACTCCTTCAGGGTGTGGGTGACGTACGTGTTGTACAGGCCCATGTTCTGGCCGGATCCCTTGGCGTAGGTGGAGCCGCCGCTGGTGGTGGCCCGTCCCGCCTGTACCTGGGCGTAGTTGCTCGCCGTCCAGCAGACGGCGGTGCCGTCGTCCCCCGGGTCGCCGGGGCCCGGGTCGCTCGGGTCGGTGGTGTCCAGGCCGAAGAACCGGGCGATCCAGCGGCTGGAGCAGATCGAGTCGAGGAAGTAGGGGGCGCCGGTGCTCCCGCACTGTTCGCTGCCGGTGCCGGGGTCCACCGGGGTGCCGTGCCCGATGCCCGGGACCCGGTCGACCTCGACGGCGACCGTGCCGTCGGCGGCCAGGTACTGGTCCTGCCGGGTGGCGTCGGGCCCTATGACCGTGGTCCTGGTGGGTGTCTGGGTCAGGCCGTGCAGGGCCGTCCACTGGTCGCGCAGTTCGGTGGCGTTGCGCGGTACGACGGTGGTGTCCTGGTCGCCGTACCAGATGGCCGTGCGCGGCCAGGGTCCGGTGTACGACGGGTAGGCGTCGCGCACCCGCTGGGCCCAGTCGGCAGGGCTCAGGTCGACGCCGGGGTTCATGCAGGTGTAGGGGCTGTTGTCCCGGGTGCAGTCGTAGGGCAGGCCGGCGACGACGGCGCCCGCCGAGAACACGTCGGGGTAGGTGGCGAGCAGGACGGCGGTCATGGCGCCGCCGGCGGACAGTCCGGTGACGTGGACGCGTTGGGGGTCGGCGCCGTAGGCGGTGACGGCGTGGCTCACCATCTGCCGGACGGACAGGGCCTCGCCCTGGCCGCGCCGGTTGTCGCCGGACTGGAACCAGTTGAAGCACTTGCTCGGGTTGTTGGCGGTGCCGGTCTCGGCGAGCACCAGCAGGAAGCCGTCCTGGTCGGCGAGCCGGGGGAGGCCGGAGTTGTCGGCGTAGACCTGGGCGTTCTGGGTGCAGCCGTGCAGGGCGACCACGACTGGTGGGTGGGCCGGCAGGGTGGCGGGCCGGTAGACGTACATGGTGAGGGCGCCCGGGTTGGTTCCGAAGCCGGTCACCCGGGTGAGCGTGACGGCGGCGCGGGCCTCGGGTGCGGGGGCGGCGAGTGCGGTGCCGAGGACGACGGCGAGGACGGCGAGGAGGCGGAGCAGGAGGCGGGCGCGGGGTGGCGCTCCGGGTGCCGTGCTGGACGTGGGCAGGGGCATGGCGGCTCCTTCGGTGGACACACGGATCCCGGCCGCTCCCGCGCGGGGACGGCGCCTGGAGCACCGGGGGTGGCGGAACCATAGGTTCGGGTGTGTCCGGCCACCATGGCGCCGCGCACCACAGCCGTCGGTGTCCCGGGCGGCGCCGGACGGATTGCGGGCAGCCATGCGCTCTGCTAGGAGACGCCGGCCTCACTCCTCCGGCGGGGCCGGCGGCACCACCGCGACCGGACTGGCCGCGTGGAGCAGCACGGCCTGGGTGACCGAGCCCATCATGCGGGCCGGGGCGAGCAGCCTCCGCCGGTGCCGGCCGACCACGACCAGGTCGGCGTCCTTCGAGGCGGCGACCAGGTGGCCGGCCGCGTCGCCGGGCAGCGCCTCGACGTAGGCACGGACCTCGGGGTGGCGCTCCAGGTGCGGGGCGAGGAAGCCCTCGGCGAGGACGCGGGTCTCGTGCTCCACGGCGTCCTGGTCGACCAGGGGCGGCACCAGTTGGCCGGGGGCGGACCACGTCTGCAGCGGCCACGGGTAGGCGGCGATCACCTGCAGCCGGGCGTCGCGCCGGGCGGCCTCGGCGCAGGCGAAGGAGAGGACGCCCTCGTCGGGGCTGTCGGCGTGCAGGCCGGCGACCACCCGGGGCCCGGGCTCGGCGGGCCCTTCCCCGTGCACCTCGCGGCCGGGCCGGGGCACGACCACCACCGGGCACTCGGCGTCCCGGGCGGCGGCGAGGCCGTTGGAGCCGAGCAGCAGGCTGGCGAAACCGCCGCGGCCCCGCGAGCCGAGCACCAACAGCTGGGCGTCGCTGCCCAGTTCGGGCAGGACGGCCCCCGGTACGCCCTCCAGGGCGACGTACTCCACGGCCTGGTCCCCGGCACGGTCCGCGAGCCGGGTGCGGACCTCGTCGAGGACCGGGTCGCCCTCCGCGTCGGGCGGCCCGGCGACCAGGACGTCGGCCTGGCCCCAGGCGGCGTACTGCCGTACGTGCACCACCCGCAACGGTGCCGCGCGGCGGCGGGCGGCGTCCAGGGCCCAGTCCAGGGCGCGCAGGCTGTCCGCGGACCCGTCGACCGCGGCGATGACCGGCGCAGCGCTCATCCTTCCTCACCTCCGGAACACGACCTTCCCCTTACTGTGGCCAGCCTCGCTCAGGTCTGGTCCCCGGCAGGGCGCTGTCGGTCGCGTGTCCGGGAATCCGGTCGCAACACCCCCGGTTCAGGTGAGGTCGAACTCGCCCTCGCGCGCGCCGGAGACGAAGGCGCCCCATTCGGCGGGGGTGAAGATCAGGGACGGGCTCTCCGGCCGGCCGCTGTTGCGCATCGCGATGAAGCCCTCGACGAAGGCGATCTGGACATCGCCCAGACCTCGGCTGCTGGACTGCCACTCGGCCCTGCTGAGGTCCAGCTCCGGCTTGTCCCAGCCCATGAGCGGCTGCTGCTGGGTGATGCTCTCGGCCACGTCCGTGCTCCTCCCGGTTCGTCGTCCGCGGGCCAGCCTAGCGACCGGTTGCTACCGCGGACAGGGCACGTGGGGACGACCTTCCCGGAGTCCGGACCTGCCTCTGCGGCCGGGCCTGGCCGGACGGGCCTGGCCGGCCGGGCGGGCCTGGCCGGCCGGGCGGTCAGGAGTCGGGGGGCGCGGAGCCCACGAGCCACATGGAGAAGAACTGCGAGCCGCCGCCGTAGGCGTGTCCGAGCACCCGGCGGGCGCGGTCCAGCTGGTGCTCCCCGGCCTGGCCGCGCACCTGGAGGGCGGCCTCGGCGAAGCGGATCATGCCGGAGGCGCCGATGGGGTTGGTGGACAGCACCCCGCCCGACATGTTGACGGGCAGGTCGCCGTCGAGTTCGGTCACGCCGGACTCGGTGAGTTTCCAGCCCTCGCCCTCTTCGGCGAAGCCGAGGTTCTCCAGCCACATGGGCTCGTACCAGGAGAACGGCACGTAGATCTCGGCGGCGTCGATGTCCCGGCGCGGGTCGGCGATGCCGGCCTGCCGGTAGACGTCGGCGGCGCAGTCCTTGCCGGCCCGCGGGGAGACGAAGTCCTTGCCGGCGAACAGGGTGGGTTCGCTGCGCATGGCGCCGCCGAGCAGCCAGGCGGGCGGCCGGGGGGCGCGGGCGGCTCCGGCGCGGTCGGTGAGGACCATGGCGCAGGCGCCGTCGGAGGACGGACAGGTCTCCGAGTAGCGAATGGGGTCCCACAACATGGGTGACGCCACCACCTTTTCCAGGGTGATGTCGTGTTCGTGCAGGTGGGCGTAGGGGTTCTTCAGGGCGTTGCGCCGGTCCTTGTAGGCGACGAGGGCGCCGATGGTGTCGGGGGCGCCGCTGCGTCGCATGTAGGCGCGCACATGGGGGGCGAAGAAGCCGCCGGCTCCGGCGAGCAGGGGCTGCTGGAAGGGGATGGGCAGGGACAGGCCCCACATGGCGTTGGACTCGGACTGTTTTTCGAAGGCGAGGGTGAGGACCGTGCCGTGGACGCGGGCGGCGACCAGGTTCGCGGCGACGAGCGCGGTGGACCCGCCGACGGAGCCCGCGGTGTGCACCCGCAGCATGGGTTTGCCGACGGCGCCGAGCGCGTCGGCGAGGTACAGCTCGGGCATCATGACGCCCTCGAAGAAGTCGGGCGCCTTGCCGATGACGACGGCGTCGATGTCGGCCCACGTCGACTCGGCGTCGTCCAGGGCGCGTTGTGCGGCCTCGCGGACGAGGCCGGCGATCGACACGTCCCGGCGGGCGGCGACGTGCCTGGTCTGGCCGATCCCCACGACGGCCACGGGTTCCTTGCTCATCGCGGATCCCCTTCGAGTATGGCGACCAGGTTCTGCTGCAGGCAGGGGCCGGAGGTGGCGTGGGCGAGGGCGCGGTCGGAGGCGCCGCGGTGGATGCGGGCGGCGGCCTCGCCGATGCGGACGAGTCCGGCGGCCATGACGGGGTTGGCGGCGAGGGCGCCGCCCGAGGGGTTGACGCACACGCTGTCGTCCAGGCGCAGCGCCCGGCGCAGGACGACCTCCTGCGCGCTGAACGGCGCGTGCAGCTCGGCGGTGTCGACGGGCCGTTCGAAGGCGCCCGCCTTCTCGGCGGCGAGCCGGGTGGAAGGGGAGTCGGTGAGGTCGCGTACGCCCAGGGCGTGGGCCTCGATGCGGTGGTCGATGCCCCGGATCCAGGCGGGCCGCGCGCACAGCCGGCGGGCCCGCTCCCCCGCCGCGAGGATCACGGCGGCGGCGCCGTCGCCGACGGGCGGGCAGTCGCCGGTGCGCAGCGGCCGTACCACGTAGTCGCCCTGCGGTACGTGGCCGGTGAGCTGGGCGTGGGGGTTGGCGGTGGCGTCGGCCCTGCTGCGGGCGGCGACGGCGGCGAGCGCGGGTTCGTCGGTGTGTCCGGCGTCCATGAGGGCCTGTGCCTGCAGGGCGGCGAGGGCTATGGCGTCGGGCCACAAGGGGGCGACGTAGTACGGGTCGAGCTGGCGGGTGAGTACATCCCGCACGGAGCCGGGCGAGCACTTGCCGTAGGAGTAGACGAGCGCGGTGTCGGCGTCTCCGGTGAGCAGCTTGGTCCAGGCCTCGTACAGCGCCCAGGCGCCGTCCATCTCGACGTGCGACTCGGAGATCGGCGGCCAGGCGCCGACGCCGTCGAGGGCGAGGGTGAAGGAGAAGGCGCGGCCGGCGAGGTAGTCGCTGGAGCCGGAGCAGGTGAAGCCGATGTCGGAGGTCCTCAGGCCGGTCTGCGCCAGGACGTCGTGCAGGACCGGCATGAGCATCTCGACCTCGGAGGACTCCTGGGTGGAGCGCCGGTGGTCGGTCTGCGCGAAGGCGACGACGGCGATGTCCCGGGGGCCGGGGGCTTCCTCGCTGGTCACAGCAGCTCCTTGTACGTGTCGTAGTCCGCGTCGGGTTCGCCGGTGGGCCGGTAGTGGTCGGGGTAGCGGGCCCCTTCCGTCCACACGGGTTCGACGCGCAGGCCCATGCGCACCTGGTCGTAGGCGATGCCCCCGATGCGGGCGTGCAGCGCCAGGTCGGCGCCGTCCAGGGCGATGTGCGCGTAGACGTACGGCACCTCGATGTCGAGGTTCTTCGCTTTGATGTTGACGATGCAGAAGGTGGTGACCGTGCCCCGGGGACCTACTTCCACCTGTTCTGCTGTGGCGACGCCACATGTGGGGCAGGCGCCCCTCGGTGGGACGTAGACCTTGCGGCAGGACGGGCAGCGTTCGCCGACGGTACGCCGCTCGGAGAGGGCGGTGATGTAGGCGGACTGGGCGCGGCCGGGCGAGTAGGTGTAGTCGAGGCGGGCGGGGGCGACGATGCCGGTGAGCGGGTTCTCGAACGCGCCGCTGTGACCGCCCGGTTCGACGGCCTGTCCGTCGTACGGTTCGAAGCAGGCGATGTCGGTGATGGCGCCGGTGCGCTCGGCGGCCCAGCGGACGCGGACGCGCATGCCGGTGCGGACGGCGCCGGGGCCGGGGGCGTCGAGGGCGTGCAGAAGAGCGGTGTCGGCGCCGTCGAGCCGTACCAGGACCCAGGCGAAGGGCGTGTCGAGGGGCTGCCCGCGGCGGGGGGCGTGGTTCCAGGCCCAGGTGGTGACCGTGCCCGTGGGCGCGACCTCCACCATCTCGCGGATCTCCTCGGCGGTGACGGGGTCGTACTCGACGGGCGGGACGAGGGTGCGGCCGTCGGTGGTGCGCACACCGAGGACGACGCGTTCACGCAGTCCGGTGAGGAAGGCGCTCTGGACGGGGCCGAGGGAGCGGGTGAACGGGAACTCGACGACCAGGGGGGCTTTGAGGACTTCGGGCACGGTGACTCCCTCGTCAGGAACGTGTGAAGACGGGCGGCCGTTTCTCCGCGAAGGCGCGGGCGCCTTCCTTGGCGTCGGCGGTGTCGAAGATCGGCCAGCCGCGCTCGAGTTCGGCGGCGAGGCCGTCGGTCTCGGTCATCTCGGCGGTGTCGTAGACCGACGCCTTGACGGCCTCGACGGCCAGCGGGCCGCAGGCGTTGATCTGTTCGGCGATCTCCAGGGCCTTGGCCAGGGCTGTGCCGTCGGGGACGACATGGCCGATCAGGCCGATGCCGGCGGCCTCCTGGGCGCTGTAGGGGCGGCCGGTGAGCAGCATCTCCAGGGCGTGTGTGCGGGGGATCTGCCGTTGCAGACGGACCGTGGAGCCGCCGATCGGAAACAGGCCTCGTCCGACTTCGAAGAGCCCGAATGTCGCCGACTCGCCCGCGACCCGGATGTCCGTGCCCTGAAGCATCTCGGTGCCCCCCGCGACGCAGTACCCCTCGACGGCGGCGATCACCGGCTTGCGCGGGCGATGGTGGCGGAGCATCGCCTTCCAGTGCAGGTCGGGATCGGCCTGGAGCCGGTCGCGGTAGTGCTCCCCCTCCATGCCGTTCCCGGCGAGCGCCTTGAGGTCCATGCCCGCGCAGAAGCAACCCCCCGCCCCCGTGAACACGATCGAGCGGACCGAGTCGTCCGCGTCGGCCTCGATCCAGCCGTCGTACAGACCGACCAGCATCGGCAACGAGAGCGCGTTCTTCGCCTCCGGCCTGTTGAGCGTGAGCACCAGCGTGGCGCCCTCGCGCCGCACGGTGAGGTGTTCCGTCCCACCCATGACCCGTCTCCCCTCTGCCAGAACGAGAACAGGTTGCAGGAGGCGTCGAGGCACTTCAAGGGTTTTCTGACAGACAGTCAGATTCTTTCGCGCGGAGGCTTCACAGTTGTGCCGCCCTTTGCTCTGATGACCGGCGAACCATCGGAGAGCCAGGCCCTGTCGAGGTCAGGAGGAGCGGTGGAGTACAACCTTGCCGACCTGTTCGAGTCGGTCGTGGACGTGGTCCCGGACCGAGAGGCGCTCGTCCACCTCGACCATCCCGGCACGGGCGCGGAGCGCCGGCTGACCTACGCCGAGCTGGACGCCGCCGCCAACCGCATCGGACACCACCTGCTCGACAGCGGCATACGCCCCGGCGAGCACCTGGGCCTGCACCTGTACAACGGGGTCGAGTACCTGCAGACGGTGCTGGCCTGCCTGAAGGCCAGGATCGTCCCGGTGAACGTCAACTACCGCTATGTCGAAGAGGAGTTGGTGTACCTCTACCGGGACGCCGACCTGGCCGCGCTGGTCTACGACGCGGAGTTCGAGGACCGGGTGGCGGGGGCGCTGCCGCGGGCGCCCGAACTGCGGCATCTGCTGCGGGTGGGCGCACCGGCCGCTGAGGCGGTGCCCGGGGCGGTGCCGTTCGCCGAGGCGGAGGCGGCCGGGGCGCCCGGGCGGGGCTTCCCCGCACGCTCCGGGGACGACCTGTTCATCATCTACACCGGTGGTACGACGGGCATGCCCAAGGGGGTGATGTGGCGTCAGGAGGACCTGTTCTTCGCCGGGCTGGGCGGCGGGGCGCCGACCGGGGAGCCGGTGAAGGCACCGCAGGAGCTGGCGCAGCGGGTCGCCGCGGGCGGCGCCGGGATCACTTTCTTCCCCACTCCCCCGCTGATGCACGGCACGTCGACGCTCACCGCGTTCATCGGCTTCAACTTCGGCCAACGCGTCGTCCTGCACCGCAAGTTCGTGCCGGAGGAGGTGCTGCGGACGGTCGAGCGGGAGCGGGTCACCAGCATGTCGCTGGTCGGGGACGCGATGCTCCGGCCGCTGATCGACGCGCTCGCCGGTCCGTTGAAGGGGACGGACTGCTCGTCGCTGTTCAGCGTCTCGTCGTCGGGCGCGATCATGTCGGAGACGGTGCGCCGGCAGTTCCGCGAGCTGCTCCCGAACGCGGTGCTGCTGAACAACTTCGGCTCCTCCGAGTCCGGCTTCAACGGCACCGCGACCGAGGACGCGGGGCCCGAGCGCGGCTTCCGCATCCGGGTGAACTCCCGGACCCGCGTGGTGGACCCGGCGACGCACGAGCCGGTGGCCCCCGGCGAGGTGGGCCGGGTCGCGCAGTGCGGCCATGTCCCCCTCGGCTACTACAACGACTCGGGGGCCACAGCCGGGACGTTCTTCGAGAAGGACGGGCAGCGCTGGGTGCTGCTCGGCGACATGGCGACGGTCGACGCCGACGGCGTGGTCACCGTCCTGGGCCGGGGCTCGCAGTGCATCAACACGGGCGGCGAGAAGGTGTACCCGGAGGAGGTCGAGCAGGCGCTCAAGGCGCATCCGGATGTGTACGACGCACTGGTCGCCGGTGTGCCGGACCGCAGGTGGGGCAGCCATGTGGCGGCCGTGGTGCAGCTGCGCCCGGGAGCGCCGAGCCCCTCGCTCGCCGACATCCAGAGCCACTGCCGTACCCGCCTGGCCGGGTACAAGGTCCCCCGCCAGCTGGTGATCACGGACGCCGTCCAGCGGTCGCCGAGCGGCAAGGCCGACTACCGGTGGGCGCGCGAGGTGGCGGTGGCGGCGGAGCAGCCGTAGCCCGGTGGTGTCCCTGGCGGTCGACACCGCCAACGGTGATTACTCTGTGCGCACGACCGCGCCGTTCACTGACACACGGTGACGGCCGACGGACCGCACGGAAGGACCTCCGGTGTCCCACCTCACGCCTGGTCACCTGCCGGACGGCGCCCGGCCCGGCCGCCGGAACGTCCGTCTCGCCCGCTGTGCGGCCGCCTGCGCGACCGTTCTCGCCGCCGCTCTCCTGCTCGGCGCGCTGCTGCTGCCGAACCGGCTGGACAGCCTCACCCCGGGCGCGTTCCTGCGCCTGCCGGCCGAGGGCATCGCGCTCGCCGCCCTGCTGCTCGCGCTGCCGGCCCGGGCGCGGCCCCTGTGCGCCGCCGCCGGCGGCCTGCTGACCGGGCTGCTCGCCCTGCTCAAGGGCCTCGACCTGGGCTTCCACGAGGTGCTGCTGCGCCCGTTCGACCCGGTGCTGGACTGGGGGCTGCTGGGCAACGCGGCGGACTATCTGCGGGAGACCTCCGGCCGGACCGGTGAACTGCTGGCCGCCGCCGGGGCCGTCGTCCTCGTGCTCGCCGTCCTCACCCTGACCACCCTGGCGTCGGTCCGGCTGACGACCGTGATGACCCGTCACCGGCGGCGCGCGGCCCGCGTCACCCTGGCGCTGGCCCTCGCGTGGATCACCTGTGTCACCTTCGGGCTGCGCACCGACGGGGTACCGGTCGCGGCCACGATCGACGCGGACCTCGTCGGCGAGCGCGTCCGGCAGGTCCGTACCTCCCTCGCGGACGCGCGGGTCTTCCGGCGCGAGGCCGCCCACGACGCCTTCGCGCACACCCCGCCCGGCCGGCTGCTGACGGGGCTGCGCGGCAAGGACGTGCTGTTCACCTTCATCGAGAGCTACGGCCGTTCGGCGGTCGAGGATCCGGCGACGGCCCCGCGGATCGGCGCGGTCCTGCGGGAGGGCACCGCGGCCCTGCGGGCGGCCGGGTTCGGGGCGCGCAGCGGCTGGCTGCGCTCGCCGGTGACGGGCGGCGGCAGCTGGCTGGCCCACGCGACCTTCCTGTCCGGGCTGTGGATCAGCAACCAGCAGCGGTTCCGCACCCTCACCTCCAGCGACCGGAGCACCCTCACCGGCGCCTTCCGGACGGCCGGCGCCTGGCGGACGGCCGGCATCATGCCGGGGGTGGGGCGGGCCTGGCCGGAGGGCACCTTCTTCGGCCTGGACCACGTCCACGACCGCGCCCGCCTCGGCTACCACGGCCCGGCCTTCGGCTGGTCGCAGGTGCCGGACCAGTTCACCCTGGAGGCCTTCCGGCGGCTGGAGTTCGGGCGGCGGGGCCGGGGCCCGCTGATGGCGGAGATCATCCTGACCTCCAGCCACCATCCGTGGGCGCCGGTGCCCCGCATGACCGACTGGCGGAGCCTGGGCGACGGCTCGGTCTTCCGCCGTATGAGGAAGGACGGCGAGCAGGCCGAGGGGGTCCGGAAGGGCCCGGAGAGCGTGCGTGCCGGGTACCGGGAGGCGATCGCGTACTCGCTGCGCAGCGTCATCGGCTTCCTCCAGCGGTACGGCGACGAGCGCACCGTCCTGGTCTTCCTCGGCGACCACCAGCCCGTCCCGGCGGTCACCGGGGGCGACCCCCGCAAGGACGTGCCGGTGACGCTCGTCGCCCGCGACCCGAAGGTGCTGGAGCGGATCTCCGGCTGGGGCTGGACGGAGGGGCTCAAGCCGGCCGCGGACGCCCCCGTCTGGGCGATGGACGCGTTCCGGGACCGGTTCCTCGGGGCGTACGGCCCGCTGCCGCGCTGAGGCCCGTCACCGGTCGAGGAAGGCGAGCGTCCGGCGCACGAAGCGCTCGGGATCGTCCAGCCAGGGGTAGTGGGCGGCGCCGGGCTGGACGGCGCACTCGGCGTTCGGGAAGGCCTGCGCGGTGCGGCGGGCGAGGGCGGGGCACGGACCGCCGTCGACTTCGCCGGCGTACACGAGGACCGGCGCGGTCAGGGCGGCGAGGGCGGTCCGGGTCGCGTCCGGGGTGAAGGCGCCGTCGGCGAAGTAGCGCTCGCCCGCCTCCTCGTTGGTCTGTGCCGGCTCGGCGTCCGCGTGGGCGCGGGCGGTGTCGTCCCAGCGGCCGTGGAAGAACGGCAGGAACACGTCGTCGAACTCCGCCTGCCCCGTGAGCCAGGCCCGGAAGGCGGGGAACGCCGCTGCGAACCACGGCTCGTCCGCGCGCAGCCGGGCCGCGGCCAGCCGGTCCTCGGGCGTGGCCCGCATGCCGAGGGCGGACGGGTTCGGGGTGATCAGCAGCAGCCGCCGTATCCGGTGCGGGTGGCGGGCCGCGTAGAGCATCGCCAGTGCGGCACCCGCCGAGTGGGCGAGCAGATCCATGTGTTCCAGGCCCATGTGGGCCCGCCATATCTCCACGTCCTCGACCATCCGGTCGCAGCGGTACGTCGCCGGGTCCGCCGGCGCCTCCGAGTCGCCGGTGCCCCGCAGGTCGAGCAGGGCCAGCCGGCGGTGGGCGGTCAGCCCGCCGAGGTCCCCGAGGTAGGCGGAGGCGCGCATGGGGCCCCCGGGCAGCACGGCGAGCGCTCGCCCTCACCCCGCAGGTGGTAGGCGAGCCGGGTGCCGTCGGTCGTGGCGAAGGCCGGCATGCCGTGATCATCGGGGTGGACGCCCCGGGCGCGCAACGCCGCTGCGCGATCACACCGCGGGAAGATCACACGGCCGGGAAAATCCTCGCCGCCCTCTTGCTTCCGGCCGCGTGGCCTGCATTACTGACCCCGAACGGGTCGACCGAATGATCGGTCGGCCGGCTGGTGCTGCTGGTGAGGGAGACGTCGCGATGGCGGATGTGACGGACCTGCTCGACGCGGGCGAACGGCTCGGACCCGAGGAGCTGCGGGCGCTGCAGCTGGAGCGGCTGCGCGCCACACTGCGGCACGCGTACGAGAACGTGCCGTTCTACCGGGAGTCCTTCGACAAGGCCGGCGTCCGCCCGGAGGACTGCCGTTCGCTCGCCGACCTGGCCCGGTTCCCCTTCACCACCAAGGCCGACCTCCGGGAGAACTATCCGTACGGCATGTTCGCCGTGCCCCGGGAGCGGATCCGCCGGCTGCACGCCTCCAGCGGCACCACGGGCCGCCCCACGGTGGTCGGCTACACCGACAACGACCTTTCCATGTGGGCCGACATGGTGGCGCGGTCGATCAGGGCGGCCGGCGGCCGGCCGGGGGACGTCGTCCATGTGGCGTACGGCTATGGGCTGTTCACCGGTGGTCTGGGTGCCCACTACGGCGCCGAGCGCCTCGGCTGTACGGTCGTCCCCGCGTCCGGCGGCATGACGGCCCGGCAGGTGCAGCTGATCCAGGACCTGCGGCCGTCGGTCATCATGGTGACCCCCTCCTACATGCTCACGCTGCTGGACGAGTTCGAGCGGCAGGGCGTGGACCCGCGCGGAACCTCGCTTCGGGTGGGCGTCTTCGGGGCCGAGCCCTGGACCGAGCAGATGCGGCGGGAGATCGAGGAGCGGTTCGCGATCGACGCCGTCGACATCTACGGACTGTCCGAGGTGATCGGTCCGGGTGTGGCCCAGGAGTGCGTGGAGACCAAGGACGGTCTCCATGTGTGGGAGGACCACTTCTACCCGGAGGTCGTGGATCCGATCACCGGTGAGGTGCTGCCGGAGGGCGAGCGGGGAGAGCTGGTGTTCACCTCGCTGACCAAGGAGGCCATGCCGGTCGTCCGGTACCGGACGCGCGATCTGACGCGGCTGCTGCCCGGCACGGCCCGGGTGTTCCGGAGGATGGAGAAGATCACCGGGCGCAGTGACGACATGGTGATCCTGCGCGGGGTCAACCTGTTCCCGACCCAGATCGAGGAGATCGTGCTGCGCACGCCCGGTGTGGCGCCGCACTTCCAGTTGCGCCTCACCCGGGAGGGCCGGCTGGACGCGCTGACCGTCCGGGCCGAGGCCCGCCCGGACGCGCCGGCCGAGGTGCGGGAGGCGGCGGCCCGGACCATCGTCGCCGCGGTCAAGGACGGCATCGGCGTGTCGGTCGATGTGGAGATCGTGGAGCCGGAGTCGCTGGAACGGTCGGTGGGCAAGATCCGCCGCATCGTGGACCTGCGACCGCGCGAGGCGGGCTGAGAGACGCGCGGCGTCGGCCCGGACGGGCAGGTCGTATCGACGTACCTCGAAACGTCGGCGGCGCCTATACTCCGCAACCATGACGGACACCGCCCCCACCCCGGACCCGGACCTGGTCAACGCGCTGCGGGCGCTGTCCAACCCGATGCGGCTGCAGATGCTGCGCTGGCTGCGCGAGCCGGAGCGGCACTTCCCGATGGAGGCGGCCATCGCCGACCCGGCCGAGGTGGGTGTGTGCGTGAGCCACATCCAGGCCAAGGCCGGGCTGGCACAGTCGACGGTGTCGGCCTACATGGCGGAACTCCAGCGCGCGGGTCTGGTCCGCGCGACCCGGGTGGGCAAGTGGACCCACTACAAGCGGGACGAGCAGCGCATCGCCGACCTCGTCACGGAGCTGGGGCAGACGCTCTAGCAGGCCCCCGTCAGAGGAACAGGACGGAGCGCAGCTTGAGCCGTTCGCTGCCGTAGCCGGTGTGCGGGCGCAGTGTGAACGAGTCGCCCGCGCAGTCCGGCTCCGTGAAGACGACGGCGGGCGCGTCCGTGCGGTTGCGCGGCGAGTGGGCCGGTGAGGCGGCGCCCGGGTCGGCCACCTCCGGAAGGGTGACGCACTCCCCGTTCTCCGGATCCTCCAGCAGCCCGATCCGCGGCGCGCCGTCCAGGCCGGTGTAGGTGTACTGGAACTCTCCCTCCGCGGCGGAGGCGGAGGCGGGGACGGTCAGGACCAGGGCGAGGGCGCCGAAGGCGGCGACCGCGGCGGTACGAAGACGCATGGAACGGGTGTCCCTTCACAAGGAGCGACAACGTGCGGGCGTCATCCTTCCCGAGGCCGGGCCGTCCGGTGCGGCCCGGCCGCCGCCGAATCGATCTTGCGTCACCCGAACGGCCCAGCCGGTGCGGGCGTCCCCACTTGCGCCTCACATCGATAATCTGCGATATTCCGAATCGACGAAACAAGGGAGCACACCGATGGACCTCGGCACGTACGGGATCTACACCTTCGACTTCGAGCACCAGCCGGCCGCCCGGGTCCGGGACTCCGTCCAGCGGCTGGAGGGCCTGGGCTGGCGGGCGCTGTGGATTCCGGAGGCGCTCGGCCGGGACGCGTTCACGCACGCCGGGCTGCTGCTCGCCGCGACCCGGCGGCTGAGCGTCGTCAACGGCATCGCCCGGATCTGGTCCCGCGAGGCCCGCTGGACGAAGGGTGCCGCCACGCTGCTCGCGGACGCCTACCCGGGCCGGCACGTGCTCGGCCTCGGCTTCGGCGGCGACCCCCGGCCGGGCGTGAAGCCGCTGGCCGCCATGTCGGCCTACCTGGACGAGCTGGACACCCTGGAGACTCCCAACCCCGACCCGGAGACCCCGGTCCGGCGGCTGCTGGCCGCGTACGGGCCGAAGATGCTGGAGCTGGCCCGTGACCGCGCCGAGGGCGCCCACACCTACCACGTGAGCACGGCCCACACCGCCGAGGCGCGGGAGATCCTCGGCCCGGACGCCTTCCTGGCCGTGGAGCACGCCGTGCTGTTCGAGTCCGACCCGGTCCGCGCCCGCGCCCTCGCGCGCGAGCATCTGCGCGGCTACCTCGCGACGCCGTACAACCTCGCGAAGTTCCACCGGCTCGGCTACACGGACGACGACCTCTCCGGCGGCGGCAGCGACCGCTTCGTGGACGACCTGGTGTTCTGGGGCGACCCGGACACCGTCGTACGGAAGCTGCAGGGCCACGTCGACGCGGGTGCCGACCACGTGGCCGTCCAGGTGATCGGGGTCGGGCCCGGTGAATCGGCGCTGCCGCACTGGCGGTTGCTCGCCGACGCGCTGCTGCCCGGGCGGGCCCCGGCTAGCCGCTGAAGCGGTCGCGCAGCTCGCGCTTGAGGATCTTGCCGCTGGCGTTGCGCGGCAACTCGCCGACGAACAGGACGCGTTTGGGTGCCTTGAACGGGGCGAGCCGCTCCTTCACATGCCGGATGAGCTGGTCCTCCGTCACCTCGCCGCGCGGGACGACGACCGCCGTGACGGCCTCGATCCACCGCTCGTCGGGCAGGCCGACCACCGCGGCCTCCGCGACCGCCTCATGGGTGTACAGGGCGTCCTCGACCTGGCGTGAAGCCACCAGCACACCACCGGAGTTGATGACGTCCTTCACCCGGTCCACGATGGTGAAGTAACCCTCGGCGTCCCGCACCGCGAGGTCCCCGGAGTGGAACCAGCCGTCGCGGAAGGCCTCGGCGGTCTCCTCGGGCTTGTCCCAGTAGCCCTCGCACAACTGCGGTGAGCGGTAGACGATTTCGCCGGGCGTGCCGGCGGGGACGTCCTTGCCGTCCTCGTCGACCACCCGGGCGTCCACGAACAGCACCGGACGGCCGCAGGAGTCCATCCGGCCCTCGTGTTCGTCGGGTGCCAGGACGGTGGCCAGCGGGCCGATCTCGCTCTGGCCGAAGCAGTTGTAGAAGCCGAGCCCCGGCAACCGCTCGCGCAGGCGCTCCAGGACCGGCACCGGCATGACCGACGCGCCGTAGTAGGCCTTGCGCAGCCCGGACAGGTCCCGGGTCGTGAAGTCGGGGCGGTGGGACAGGCCGATCCAGACCGTCGGCGGGGCGAAGAGGCTGTCCACGCGTCCCGCCTCGATCAGGTCGAACAGCCGGTCCCCGTCGGGCCCGTCCAGGATCAGGTTGGTGGCGCCGACCGCGAGGTAGGGCAGCAGGAAGACGTGCATCTGCGCGGAGTGGTACAGCGGCAGGGAGTGCGCGGGGCGGTCGCCGGCGCTGAGGTCGAGGGCGGTGATCGCGCTCAGGTACTCGTGGACCAGGGAGCGGTGCGTCATCATCGCGCCCTTGGGGAGCGCGGTCGTCCCGGAGGTGTAGAGCAGCTGCACCAGGTCCTCGGTGCGCGGCTCGGGGCCGTCGTACGGGGGCGCCGTCGCGAGCCGGGCCAGGAGCGAGTCCTCGGCGTCGCGCAGGGGCAGCGTGCGGACGCCGGCGGGGAGCCGGTCCACGAGACCGGGGTCGGCGAGGACCAGGGAGCTGCCGGACTGGCCCACGATGTACGCGAGGTCGTCGCCGGTCAGGTTCTGGTTGACCGGCACGTGCACGAGGCCGGCGCGGGCGCAGGCCAGGAAGCCGATCAGATACGCGTCGGAGTTGTGGCCGTAGGAGCCGACCCGGTCGCCGGCGGCGAGTCCCTGGGCGAGCAGGACGCTCGCCGCGCGGGAGACGGCCGCGTCCAGTTCCTCGTACGTCCAGGCCCGGTCGCCGTACTCGACCGCGATCCGCGCCGGGGTGCGCCGGGCGCTGCGCCGCAGCACCCCGTCAACCGTGCTGCCCTGTCCCTGCGTCATGACTCATGATCCTCGGTCCCCCGCCGGGGCAGGTCAAGCACCCGGGAGCCGAGGACACATACCGGTTGGTACGCTCAACCGCTCCTTCCCTCGATGATGTTGGGAGGCACGACGTGCGTCACCGCGTCAGACGACTGGCCGTCGCGGCCGTCGCCCTGCTCACCGCCTCGGCCGCCTTGCCGGCCGCCGCGGCCGAGCGACCGAGTCGCCAGGAACACCCCGCACACGGCGGTCTGTCCGCCGTCATCCGCTACACCGAGTACGGCATCCCCCACATACGCGCCAAGAGTTACGCGGACCTCGGCTTCGGCACCGGCTGGGCGCAGGCCGCCGACCAGCTGTGCGTCCTCGCCGACGGCTTCGTGACCGTGCGCGGCGAACGCTCGCGCTTCTTCGGGGCGACAGCGGCGACCGACGGCTCGCTGTCCTCCGCCCGCGACAACCTCTCCAGCGACCTGTACTTCCGGGGCGTCCGGGAGGCGGGTACGGTGCAGAAGCTGCTCGCCGAACCGGCTCCGCTGGGCCCGAGCCGGCAGGTCAAAGACCTGATGCGGGGCTACGCGGCCGGGTACGACGCCTGGCTGCGGCAGCACCGGACCACCGACCCGGCCTGCGCGGGCGCCCCCTGGGTGCGCCCGGTCACCACCCTGGATGTGGCCTCCCGCTTCTACGCCCTCGCCGTGATCGGCGGGCAGGGCGGCGCCGTGGACGACATCACCGCGGCCCGGCCGCCCACCGCCCCGGTCCGGGGCACCGGAACCGGAACCGGCACCGCGCCGGACGCCCAGGCTCTGATACGGGCCATGCGGGAGCGGGCCGAGAAAGCGGACATGGGGTCGAACGCGGTCGCCTTCGCCGGCGGCGCCACCGCGAACGGCCGCGGCCTGCTGCTGGGCAACCCGCACTACCCCTGGCAGGGCGGGCGCCGGTTCTGGCAGGTGCAGCAGACCATCCCGGGCGAACTCGACGTCGCCGGCGCCTCGCTGCTCGGCTCGCCGACCGTGTCGATCGGCTACAACTCCCGGGTGGCGTGGAGCCACACGGTCTCCACCGGAGTCCCCTTCAACCTCACCCAGCTCACCCTGGATCCGGCCGACCCCACCGTCTACCTGGTCGACGGCCGGCCGGAACGGATGAGGCGGCGGACCGTGACCGTCCCGGTCAAGGACGGCCCACCGGTGACCCGCGCCCAGTGGTGGACCCGCTACGGCCCGGTCGTCGCCTCCGCCGACGGCGACCTCCCGCTGCCCTGGACCGCGACGACCGCGTTCGCGCTGAACGACCCCAACGCCGCGAACATGCGGTTCGCCGACACCTCCCTCGGCTTCGGTACGGCACGGAACACGGCGGACGTCCTGGCGTCCCTCACCCGGCACCAGGGGCTGCCCTGGGTGAACACCGTCGCCGCGGACTCCTCCGGGCACTCGCTGTTCACCCAGTCGCAGGTGCTGCCCCGGATCACCGACGACCTGGCGGGGCGCTGCTCCACGGACCTCGGCAGGGCCACCTACCCCGCGGCGGGCCTCGCGGTCCTCGACGGCTCCCGCGGCGCCTGCGCCCTCGGCCGCGACGCCGACGCCGTGCAGCCCGGCACATTCGGGCCCGCCCGCATGCCGACGCTGAAGGACGCCCCGTACGCGGAGAACTCCAACGACAGCGCCTGGCTGGCCAACGCCGACCGGCCGCTCACCGGATACGAGCGGATCTTCGGCACCGTCGGCACCGCGCGCTCACCGCGCACCCGGGGCGCGATCGACGCCGTGGCGGCGATGGCCGGGCGGGGCGGGCTGACCGTGCGGGACCTGCAGAAGCAGCAGTTCGCGAACCGGGTGACCGTGGGCGCCCTGGCGGCCGGGGACGCGGCTCGGGCCTGCGCCGCGCTGCCCGGCGGCGTCGCCAGGGACAAGGACGGCAAGGAGGTCGACGTCTCCGGGGCGTGCCCGGTGCTCGCGGCCTGGGACCGCACCGTCGATACCGGCAGCCGGGGAGCGCTGCTCTTCGACCGCTTCTGGCGGCGGTTCGGTGCGCTGGTACCGAACGCCCAGCGGTGGAAGGTGCCGTTCTCGGCGGCCGACCCGGTCCACACCCCGAACACGCTCGACACGGACGCCCCGGGCTTCGCCACGGCCCTCGCGGACGCGGTGACCGAGCTGAGGGCGGCCGGCATCCCGCTGGACTCCCCGCTCGGCGCACACCAGTTCCTCGTGCGGCAGGGCCGGCGGATGCCCGTTCCGGGCGGTACGGAGGCCCTGGGCGTGTGGAACAAGATCGAGCCGGTGTGGGATCCGGCGCACGGCGGCTACACCGATGTGGCGTTCGGCTCCAGCCACATCCAGGCGGTGGGCTGGAACGGCAGCCTCTGCCCGGTGGCCCGCACGCTCCTGACGTACTCCCAGTCCTCCCACCCCGGCTCGCCTCACTACAGCGACCAGACCGGGCTGTTCTCCCAGGAGAAGTGGGTGACACCGCGCTTCTGCGAGAAGGACATCCTGTCCTCCCCCGCGCTCAAGGTCGTCCACGTGCGCGCACACTGATCCTTGCTCCCGTCTGTGGTCCCGTCCCCCATGGGGCGGGACCACACCGGTCTCATACGGGGCGTGTGCGTCCCTCCCAGTACGGGTCCCGCAGCCGCCGCTTGTAGAGCTTGCCGTTGGGGTCGCGGGGCATCTCGGTGATGAAGTCGACGCTCCTGGGCCGCTTGTAGCCGGCGAGCCGCCCGGCGCAGTGGTCGAGGAGCGCGGCGGCCAGCCCGGGGCCGGGCTCGTGGCCGGGGGCGGGTTCGACCACGGCCTTGACCTCCTCGCCCCAGTCGTCGTGCGGGATGCCGAAGACGGCTGCGTCGGCGACGGCGGGATGCGCCAGCAGAGCGGACTCGATCTCGGCCGGGTAGATGTTGACCCCGCCGGAGATGATCATGTCGATCTTGCGGTCCCGGAGGAAGAGGTAGCCGTCCTCGTCCAGGTAGCCGAGGTCGCCGACGGTGAAGAAGTCGCCGATGCGGTTCTTCCGCGTCTTGTCCTCGTCCTTGTGGTAGGAGAAGCCTCCGGTGTTCATCTTCAGGTAGACGGTGCCGAGTTCGCCGGGCGGCAGCCGTGTGCCGTCCTCGTCGAAGATCGCCAGTTCGCTGATGGGCCAGGCCTTGCCGACGGTACCGGGCTTCTTCAGCCAGTCCTCGGCGGTGGCGAAGGCACCGCCGCCCTCGCTGGCGGCGTAGTACTCCTCCACACAGTGGCCCCACCAGTCGATCATCGCGCGTTTCACGTGGTCGGGGCAGGGCGCGGCCCCGTGGATGGCGTGCCGCATGGAGGAGACGTCGTAGCGGGCCTTGACCTCGTCCGGCAGCGCCAGCAGCCGGTGGAACTGGGTCGGGACCATATGGGTGTGGGTGCACCTGTAGGTGTCGATGACACGAAGCATCTCCTCGGGCGTCCACTTGTCCATCAGCACCAGGCGGTGGCCGATGTGCAGGGACGCGCCGGCGAACTGGAGGACGGCGGTGTGGTACAGCGGTGAGCAGACGAGGTGCACGTTGTCGTCGTACGGCTTGATCCCGAAGATGCCGAGGAAACCGCCGAGGTAGGCCTCCTCGGGGCGCTTGCCGGGCAGCGGCCGGCGGATGCCGCGCGGGCGGCCGGTCGTGCCCGAGGTGTAGTTCATGACCCAGCCCAGCTCCCGGTCGCCGGGCGCCGACTCGGGCTGCCCTTCGAGGAGTTCGGCGTACGGCCGGAAGCCCTCGACCGGGCCGACGGCGTACCGGTGGCTCGCCGGCAGCCCGGCCTCGTCGGCGGCCTCGCGGGCCGGGACGGCGAACCGCTCATGGGCGATGAGCACCTTGGCGCCGGAGTCGGCGACGATCCAGGCGATCTCCGGGCCCACGAAGTGGTGGTTGACGGGGACGAGGTAGAGACCGGCCTGGCTGGCGGCGAGGTACGCGGCGAGGAACTCGGGGCCGTTGGGCAGGACGACCGCGAAGGCGTCCCCGCGGCGCAGCCCGGCGGCGCGCAGACCGTGGACGAGGCGGTTGGCGGTGCCGTGCAGCCGGCCGGCCGTCCACTCCGTGCCGTCCGGCGCGATCAGGACCGTACGGCCGGGGTCCCGGGCGGCCTGGGCCCAGAAACCGGCGGGGGGTGTGCTGTGGGGCGCGCTCACGACTGGCCGCTCCTTCCGGCGATGCGGTTGATGCGGTCTACGGCCTGTTCGAAGCCGCGGGTGAGGTCGTCGAAGACGGCCTGGACGCCGCGTTCGGCGGTCATCCGGCCGACGATCTGGCCGACGGGGGTGCCGAGCAGCGGCTCGACCTCGTACTTCTGGATGCGGGAGACCGCCTCGGCGACCAGCAGGCCCTGCAGCGGCATGGGCAGCGTGCCGGGGCCGGCCGGGTCGTCCCAGGCGTCGGTCCAGGCGGTACGGAGCTGGCGGGCGGGTTTCCCGGTCAGGGCGCGGGACCGGACGGTGTCCCCGGACCCGGCGGCGAGCAGCTTGCGGGTCAGGGCGGGCGAGTGCAGCTCCGCTTCCGTGGTGGTCAGCCATATGGAGCCCAGCCATACACCTTGGGCGCCGAGGGTGAGCGCGGCCGCCACCTGCGGGCCGCTGCCGATGCCGCCCGCGGCCAGGACGGGCAGCGGGTCGACGGCCTCCACGATCTCGGGGGTGAGCACCATGGTGGCGATCTCCCCGGTGTGGCCGCCGGCCTCGTAGCCCTGGGCCACGACGATGTCGATGCCCGCCTGCTGGTGCTTCAGGGCGTGCCGGGCGCTGCCGGCGAGCGCGGCGACCAGGACGTCCCGGTCGTGGGCGCGGGCGACGACGTCGGCGGGCGGGGAGCCGAGGGCGCTCGCGACCAGCCTGATCGGGTAGTCGAAGGCGACGTCGAGCTGGCTGCGCGCGACCTGCTCCATCCAGCCGGTGATGCGCCACCCGGACGCCTCCCCCTCGGCCAGTTCCGGGACCCCGTGCGCGGCGAGCGTGTCCTGGACGAACCGCCGGTGCTCCTGCGGGATCATCGCCTCGACGTCGGCCTCGGTGACGCCTTCCACTTTCTTCGCGGGCATCACCACGTCCAGCCCGTAGGGCCGTCCGCCGGCGTGTGCGTCGAGCCAGTCGAGGTCCCGCTTGAGGTCGTCGGGGGCGGTGTAACGGACCGCGCCGAGCACGCCGAAGCCGCCGGCCCGGCTGATGGCCGCGGCGACGGCGGGGAACGGTGTGAAGCCGAAGACGGCGTGCTCGATTCCCAGTTTCCTGCTCAGCTCCGTCTGCATGGGCGCAGGATGCCGCAGCCGGCCGGACGACGGAAGACCCTTTCTGATGGTCCGTCAGGTTTTTCGGAACGTCACGCGCCCCGTTGACACAGCCGGTGCCTGACAGGAAAGTTTCACGGTGCAGGGCAGCTCCGGAAAGATTCTTTCAGTCAGGAGGCCGCAGCATGACGGACGATGCCGCAGGAAGACCGGCGAGCGGACCGACCCGTCGCCGGCTCGTCGTGGGCTCCCTGGCCACCGGCGGCGCACTGGCCCTCGGCGCGCTTCCGGTGGGCCCGGCCACCGCCGCACCCCCTTCCGGCCGCCGTCCCACCCTGCGCCACGGCTCCCCCGAACGCGCCGGGCTGCTCGCCGGTCACCTGCGCCAACTCGTCACCGATGCCGAAACGTTCCTCTCTCCCTCTCCCCGCCACCCCTGGTACGCGGGCGCCGTCCTGCTCGCCGGGCGCGGCGGCACCGTGGCCCTGCACGAGCCGATCGGCATGGCCGTGCGCTACGCCCGGTACGACGAGAAGACCGACACCGGTGTGGAACTGCCGCCCGGGCAGCAGCTCCCCGTGACCCGGGACACGGTGTTCGACCTGGCCTCCGTCTCCAAGCTGTTCACCTCGGTCCTCGCCGTCCAGCAGATCGAACGGGGCGCGCTGGAACTGGAAGGCACGGTCGCCTCGTACCTTCCGGACTTCGGCCGCGCGGGCAAGCAGGACGTGACCATCCGTCAGCTCCTGACCCACACCTCCGGTTTCCGCTCCTGGATCCCGCTCTACAACGCGCCGACGTACGAGGAGAAGCTCCGGCTCATCTGGGACGAGGCGCCCCTCACCCCGCCGGGCACCGCCTACCTCTACTCCGACCTGAACCTGATCTCCCTGCACCTGGTCCTGGAGAAGATCACCGGCCGTACCCTGGACGCGCTGCTGCGCGAGGAGATCACCGGTCCGCTCGGCCTGGACAGCACCCGCTACAACCCGCCCGCCTCCTGGAAGCCGCGGATCGCGGCCACCGAGGACGCGCGCAGACCCTGGTCCGGGCTGGACCGGGGTCTGGTGTGGGGCGAGGTGCACGACGAGAACGCGTACAGCCTGGGCGGTGTCTCCGGTCACGCGGGCGTCTTCGCGAGCGCCTGGGACCTCGCGGTGCTCGGCCGGACGCTGCTCAACGGCGGCTGCTACGGCCGGGCGCGCATCCTGCGGCCCGAGTCCGTGGACCTGATGTTCACCGATTTCAACACGGCCTTCCCCGGTGACGAACACGGGCTCGGCTTCGAGCTGTACCAGCACTGGTACATGGGCGCGATGGCCACGCCGCGCACGGCGGGCCACACCGGCTTCACGGGCACCTCACTGGTGCTCGACCCCTCGACCGACGCGTTCCTGGTCGTCCTCGGCAACTCGGTGCACCCGGTGCGCACCTGGCGGTCCGGTTCCGCGCCGCGGGTCGCCGCCGGCAACCACCTCGCCCGCGCGGTACCGGTCCGTCCGGCTCGCGGCCGTACGGCCTGGTTCTCGGGCATGGCGAGCGCCACGGCCGCGACGCTCACCCTCCCGGCGCTGGACACCTCCGCCGGCCAGGCCCGCCTGCGCTGTGCCCTGTGGTGGGACACCGAACCGGGCTCCGACGCGCTGACCCTGGAGTCCACGGCGGACGGCGGCGCCACCTGGCGGCCGGTCCCGTTCACCACCACCCGCCACGGCGAGGACCCCGGGGAGCACCCGGCGGGCGCGGTCACCGGCTGGTCGGGCCGCGTCTGGCACCGGATGACCGCCGACCTGCCGGCCGCCCCGCGGCTCACCCTGCGCTGGCGGTACACCACCGACCGGCTGTACGTCGGCCGGGGCGCGTACGTCGACGCGCTGCGCGCCGAGGCGGGCGGGACGGTGCTGTTCGACGGGGCCCGGCCCGCGGACGCGGCGCGGATCACAGCGGCCGGCTGGCAGCGGTCCGCCGACTGAGGCGGCCGGGAACGGCGGTCAGGGCCGTTCCAGCACCGCCATCGCCGCGTTGTGCCCCGGCACCCCGCTCACCCCGCCTCCGCGCACCGCACCCGCACCGCACAGCAGGACGTTGGCGTGCCGCGTCTCCACGCCCCAGCGTCCGCCGCCCTCCTCCGCGTACGGCCAGGACAGGGCCCGGTGGAAGATGTTGCCGCCGGGCAGCCGCAGGTCGCGTTCGAGGTCGAGCGGGGTCTTCGCCTCGATGCAGGGGCGGCCGTCGGCGTCGGTGGCCAGGCAGTCCGCGAGGGGTTCGGCGAGGTGGGCGTCGAGCTGGGCGAGGGTGGACTTCAGCAGCTCCTCGCGGGCGCCGTCGTTGTCCCGGTCGAAGAGCCGGGCCGGGGTGTGCAGGCCGAACAGGGTGAGCGTCTGGTACCCCCGCTCGGCCAGGTCGGCGCCGAGGATCGTGGGGTCGGTCAGGGAGTGGCAGTAGATCTCCGACGGCGGTGCGGCGGGCAGTTCGCCGGCGGCGGCCTGGGCGTGGGCGGTGGCCAGTTGGCGGTAGCCCTCGGCGATGTGGAAGGTGCCGGCGAACGCCTCCCGCGGGTCGGCGTCCGGGTCGCGCAGCCGGGGCAGCCGCGTCAGCAGCATGTTGACCTTGAGCTGGGCGCCCTCGGCGGGCTCCGGTGCCGGGTCGCCGGTGAGGGCGGCCAGTTCCTGCGGGGAGGCGTTTACCAGGACGTGCCGGGCGGCGGCGACGCCCTCGCCGGCGGCCGTGCGGTAGGCGACCTCGGCGGTGTCCCCGTCGGTGTCGATCCGGATCACCTCGTGCCCGGTGGCGATGCGCGCCCCCGCCGAGCGCGCCGCCGCGGCCAGCGCGTCGGTGAGGGCGCCCATGCCGCCGACCGGCACGTCCCAGGCGCCGGTCCCGCCGCCGATGACGTGGTAGAGGAAGCAGCGGTTCTGGGCGAGGGAGGGGTCGTGGGCGTCGGCGAAGGTGCCGATGAGCGCGTCGGTGAGGACGACTCCCCGGACCAGGTCGTCGGCGAAGTTCTCCTCGATCGCCACGCCGACCGGCTCCTCGAACAGGGCCCGCCAGGCGGCCTCGTCGTCGATGCGGCGGCGCAGTTCGTCCCGGGTGGGCAGGGGTTCGGTGAGGGTCGGGAAGACACGCCGGGCGACACGGCCCGTCATGCCGTAGAACCGCTGCCAGGCCTCGTACTCGCGGTCGCCGCCGGTGAGCCGGGCGAACGCCTCGCGGGTGCGCTGTTCGGCGCCGCCGACGAGGAGGCCGGTGGGCCGGCCGGCCCGCTCCACCGGGGTGTACGAGGAGATGGTGCGGGCGCGCAGGCGGACGTTCAGCCCGAGATCGTCGACGATCTTCCGCGGCAGCAGGCTGACCAGGTAGGAGTAGCGCGACAGCCGGGCGTCGACCCCGGCGAACGGGCGGGTGGAGACGGCCGCGCCGCCGGTGTGGTCCAGCCGTTCCAGCACCAGCACCGAGCGGCCGGCCCGGGCCAGGTAGGCGGCGGCGACCAGGCCGTTGTGGCCGCCGCCGACGATGACGGCGTCGTAGGCGCGGGGTGTCTCGTTCGCGGACATGGTTCTTCGTAGCACGCGGTGATCCACGGCGGCCAGAGGCGGACCGGCCCGGTCACCTCCCCGGTTCGCCCGCCCTCTCCGGTGCCGGAACCTTCTCCGGGGCCGGGCGCGCGGCCGGGCCGAGGCGTGCCATGGCCCGCAGGATGTGTTGCGGCGGGAGCTGCCAGCGCAGCCGTGCGGGGACACGGCGGAGCAGGGCGCCGGTGGTCCGCAGCCGGCGGGTGACGGTGGCGGGCGCGGGGGCCGGTCTGCCGTACAGCTCGTGGGCGTACGGCGGCAGCGCCGCGTACGCGAGCAGGGCCACGCGCCGCCACAGCAGGTCCCGGGCCGGGACGAGGAGGGGGTGCGTCGGCGGGCGGAGCAGGAAGTCGTCCACGGCGCGTGCCTCGGGTCCGGCGGCCAGCCGCGGCCGGACCGCCGCGAAGTACGCGGCCAGCTCCGCCCGGCTGCCGGGTACGGTCCGCGGGTCCAGGCCCACCAGGCGGGCGCTGACGCGGTGTTCGGCTATGTACCGGTCGGCCTGGGCGTCGGTGAGCGGGAAGCCGGAACGGCGCAGGACGTGCAGATAGGAGTCGATCTCCGCGCAGTGCACCCACAGCAGCAGTTCCGGCTCGTCGACGCCGTACCGTTCACCGGTGTCCGGGTCGGTGACGGTGAGCATGCGGTGGATCTTCCGCACCCGGGCACCGGCCCGTTCGGCGGCCTCGGTGGTGCCGTAGGTCGTCGTCCCGACGAAGTGGGCGGTGCGCATCAGCCGGCCCCAGGCGTCGCGCCGGAAGTCGGAGTTCTGCATCACGCCCCGGACGGCGCGCGGGTGCAGGGCCTGGAGGTAGAGCGCGCGGACGCCGGCGACCCACATCATGGGGTCGCCGTGCATCTGCCAGGTCACGGAGGCGGGGGTGAACAGCCCGGGATCTCCGCCGTCCGCAGGTGTGACCACAGCCACCGCACGTCCCTTCCGACAGGGAGACATTCACTCGGAAGTGTAGGCATCCACGGGGGGCACGGCGTGCAGGGTCGGGGTTCTCGTCGGACACTGGAGGCAGAGCGGTGGCCGCCGGTCTGAGAGACCAGGGTGCGAGCGATGCCATGAACCACGGCACGACAGAATCATCCGGTGCGCCGGATGTCGGTGCGACGGATGACTTCGACACGAGTTCGGTGTTCGGTGCGCCGTGCTGGGTGAGCCTCACCAGCCGCGATCTCGACGCCACCCAGGACTTCTACGGTGCCGTGCTGGGCTGGCGGACCCGCCAGGCCCGGCTGGGCGAGCACTTCCGGACCGCGCTGAAGGACGGGATACCGGTCGCGGGGATCGCGGCGGTGGCCGCCGTGGGGCAGCGGACGGCGGCCTGGACGCCGTACTTCGCCGTGACGAACGCCGACGACGCCGCGTCCCGTACCCGGGAGCGCGGCGGCACCGTGGCGGTCGGGCCGATCTCCTTCCCTCCCGGCAGGGCGGCGTTGCTCGCCGACCGCGACGGAGCGGCGTTCGGGGTGTGGCAGGGGAAGCTCGTCACCGAGTGGGAGGCGTGGCGGCGGGCGGCGCCGACGTTCATCACCCTCCACACCCGCGACGCCTTCGACGCCGTGATGTTCTACGGCCAGATCCTGGACTGGGCCTCGGGCCGCCCCGGCTGCTGCGAGGTCGAGTACGTGGAGGAGGCGGTGCTGCTGCGGAGCCGGGACGCCGTGGTGGCCCGCATCGAGTCGGGCTCGGTGGAGGCGCCGCCCGACCCCTCGGTCCGGGCGCACTGGCAGGTCCACTTCACCGTGACGGATGTGGAGTCCTGCGCCCGGGCGTCGGAGAAGCACGGCGGCAGCGTGCTGGCGGAGGGCGAGGACGAGGCGGTGCTGCGCGACCCCGACGGCGCCCAGTTCACGGTGACGTCACGCCGACTGAGCTGACAGGAACCCGATTTCATCACCCACAACGGAGGAGAGACGGACGATGACGACTGCCAAGGACATCATGAGCCCCGGAGCCCAGTGGATCCCCGCGTCCGAGACGCTGGACCGCGCCGCGCAGATGATGCGGGACCACCAGGTGGGGGCGCTGCCGGTCAGCGACCCGGAGCACGACGACCGGATGTGCGGCATCATCACGGACCGCGACATCGTCGTGAAGTGCATCGCCGAGGGCCACGACCCCGCGCGTGTCCGGTGCGGTGACCTGTGCGAGGGCACCCCGCGCTGGATCGACGCCGGCTCCGACGTCTCCGCCGTCCTGCGGGAGATGGAGGACCACCGGATCAAGCGCCTGCCGGTCATCGAGGACAAGCGCATGATCGGCATGATCAGCGAGGCGGACATCGCCCGTCACCTCACCGACGACCAGATGGCCGAGTTCGTCCAGCGGGTGTACGCGGGCTGATCCCCCGGGCAGGGGGTGCCATCCGATGGCGTTCGTCGCCGTGAGCGCGCTGAGCCATCCCGGACTGGTCCGCACGCGCAACGAGGACAGCCTGGTCGCCGGGCCGTGGACCCTGTGCTCCACGGTGACCGAGAACCCGCAGACGCTGGTGTTCCCGCTCGGTACGCCGCTCGTCGTCGCGGTCGCCGACGGGCTCGGCGGCCAGCCCGGCGGCGAGGTGGCCAGTGCCCTCGTCGTGCAACGGCTCGCCGCGACGGGGCCCCGGCTGGCCGGCGAGGACGACGTCCGCGAGGCCCTGCACGCCTGCAACCGCCAGGTGTTCGCGACCGCGCGCGGCGGCGACGCCCTGGCCACGATGGGGACGACCGTCGCGGGCGTCGTCGTACGGCCCGAGTCGCTGCTGGCGTTCAACGTGGGCGACAGCCGGGTCTTCGCCGCGCCCCGGGACGGTGTGGTCCAGCTCAGCGTGGACGACAACCCCCCGCTGGCGCCGGGGCAGCGCACCACGTCGCTGGTGACCCAGGCACTGGGCGGCACTCCGGCGTACCGCGCGGTCACCCCCCATGTGACCGCCGCCCCCGTCGCCCCCGGTGACCGATTCCTGATCTGCACCGACGGCCTCACCGACCCGCTGCCGAACGACGTTCTCGACGGCGTGCTGCGGGAGTACGACGACGGACGGGCCGCCTTCGAACTCTGGAAGGCCGCCATCGCGGCCGGCGGCCCCGACAACATCACGCTCGCCGTGGTGCGCGTCGCGGACGGGTGACCACCACGGGCTCACGAGGAGAAGCCGTACCGTCCTCGCAGGCGGACGAAGTGAGCGTCCGTGACCAGCCGTCGACGCTCCAGTCCCGTCGCTGTCCGCAGGAAGGAGACGACCTGTTCCCGGCCGCCCGGCCCGATGGGCTGGACGAGACGACCGCCGGCACGCAGTTGCTCCACGAGCGGGGCGGGAACCTCCAGGAAGGCGGCGGACACGATGACCGCGTCGTACGGAGCCCGGTCGGGTACCCCGCCGCTGCCGTCCCCGATGCGCAGCTCGACGTTCCGGATCCCCTGGCGGGTGAGGTTGTGCCGTGCCTGATCCCCGATGTCCGGCCACATCTCGATGGTCACGACGTCGGCGGCCAGCCGGGCCAGCAGCGCGGTCTGGAAGCCGAGCCCGGTGCCGACCTCCAGGACGTGCTCGGTCCCGCTCAGCCCCAGGCTGTCGATCATCATCGCCGAGAGCGAGGGCTGCGTGGTCACCTGTCCGCGCCCGATGGGCAGGGGCACGTCGCGGTAGGCGTCCGCGCGGGCGTCCGTGGGGACAAAGGCTTCCCTGGGCGTCGCCCGTACGGCCCGGAGCAGGCGCTCGTCGCGGATTCCGGCCGCTCGCACGGCCCGCACGAGATCCTCGTCGTTGTGCACCATCGTCGACCACTGGCACGGCTCACATCTGCGGCCGCGCCGCTCCTCCCGACCTCCAGTACACCCTGGGCCCGCCGGCCGCGCGAGCGGCTTCCTGGGGCAGCGCCACAGGTCAGCGGCGCACCCTGGGCATGCCCAGGCCGATCCAGGAGATGATCTCGCGCTGGATCTCGTTGTTGCCGCCGCCGAAGGTGAAGATGACCGCCGAGCGGTAGCCGCGTTCCAGTTCGCCGTGCAGGACGGCGCTCGCCGAGCCCTCCTTCAGCGGGCCGGCCGCGGCGACGATCTCCATGAGCCAGGCGTAGGCGTCCCGGCGGGCCTCGGAGCCGTAGACCTTGACGGCCGAGGCGTCCTGCGGGGTGAGCGTGCCGTCCTGGACGGCGGAGACCATCTGCCAGTTGAGGAGCTTGAGCGCGTCGAGCCGGGTGTGGGTGCGGGCGAGGAGCCGGCGTACCCAGGGCAGGTCGGCGACCCGGCGGCCGTCGGCGAGCTTGGTCTGCCTCGCCCAGCGCTGTACGTCGTGCAGCGCGCGGATCGCCATGGTGCCGTGGGCGGCGAGGGTGACGCGTTCGTGGTTGAGCTGGTTGGTGATCAGCCGCCAGCCCTCGTTCTCGGCGCCGACGCGGCGGGAGACGGGGACGCGGACGTTCTCGTAGTAGCTCGCGGTGGTGTCGTGGGAGGCGAGCGTGCGGATGAGCGTGCAGGAGTAGCCGGGGTCGGAGGTCGGCACCAGCAGCATGGTGATGCCCTTGTGCAGCGGGGCCTCGGGGTCGGTGCGCACGGCCAGCCAGACCCAGTCGGCCGTGTCGCCGTTCGTCGTCCAGATCTTCTGGCCGTTGACGACGTACTCGTCGCCGTCCCGTACGGCACGGGTCGTCAGGGAGGCGAGGTCCGTGCCCGCGCCGGGCTCGCTGTAGCCGATCGCGAAGTCGATCTCGCCGGAGAGGATGCGGGGCAGGAAGTACGCCTTCTGCTCGTCGGTGCCGTACCGCATGATCGTCGGTCCGACGGTGTTCAGCGCCATCAGCGGCAGGGGTACGCCGGCCTGTGCGGCCTCGTCGAAGAAGACGAACTGCTCCATCGCCGTCATCCCGCGCCCGCCGTACTCCTCGGGCCAGCCGACGCCGAGCCAGCCGTCCGCGCCGAGCCGGCGGATGGTGTCGCGGTAGAACCGCTTCTGTGCGGCCGGGTCGGCGTACCGGGCGTAGGCGTGGTCCGGAACCAGTTCGGCGAAGTAGGCACGCAGCTGAGTGCGCAGCCGCTGCTGCTCGGGTGTGTGGTCGAGGTGCACGGCGCCTCCAGGCTCCCCAAGGGCGGTCCTGACGGCGCACACCGTAGAACGTGTTTCAGAAATTGGGAATGCCGGGGCCGGGGCGAATGGCGGACCAGGCCCTCACTGGAGCGTTTTCAGGAAGTCCTCACAGGCGGCGGCGCAGGCCCGGCAGCTGTCCGCGGCCGATTCGGCGCCGGGGTACTCGTCGAAGGCGCGGGCGCACTCCAGGCAGATCGACCGGCACCAGTCGACCCGGACCCGGATGGCCTCCTCGTCCTGCCGGTTCTCCTCGCACAGTACGCGGCAGGTGGCGTCGCACACCTCGGCGCACATGATGCCCAGCCGGCGCACCCGCTCCTGGCGCTCGGTGCCGTCGGGGTCGACCAGGCTCGCGCGCACGGCGCAGGCGCGGGCGCACTCCGTGCAGGCCTGCGCACAGGTGAAGCGGTCTTCCAAGAAGCGGTACAGCTGCTGCGAAGTAGGCGATGTCACATCGTGCGGGTAGCCGGGGCGGACAGCGGCAAACCACCGTGGACCGGGCGGGAGCGGCCCCGGAGCCGACTCCGGCCGACGGTCGCCGCGCGCCACCTGCCATAACCCGTAATGTCCGGGTTCGTCCGGTTCCGGGCGGGGTATTCCTGTCCTATGAATACCGCATCGATGCAGCTGGCCGCGGCGAGCGGCCTGATGAGCCTCGTTCTGTTCATCGTGGCCGTGGGCGTCCTCGCGCTGCTCGCCGGCGGCTTCTGGATGACCTCCCGCGTCAGGTACAACGAGTCGCCGCGCCCCCGCCCCGAGGAACAGCCCAAGCTGCCGCCGGACGGACCGGTGCACGAGGTGCGGCAGAACAGGGAGTCCGCGGAGGTGCCACGGATCCCCAAGGGCGACCGCCCCCTCACCCCGTACGAGCTGAGCAACATGGACTCCAGGCCGAGCGACACGACGGAGCGCCCGCGCTGGAGCAAGGGCTCCAGCGGCTCGTTCGGCGGCGGCGGACTCGGCGCCCACTGAACTCCGGCCCCACCCCCTACGGCAACCCGGCCCGCGCCGGACCGCCGCACGCCCCCGGAAGCCTTCTAGGAGGTCTCCCGGGCGGCGTCCAGGCGACCGACGCGGGCCACGTTCTGCCGGTCCTCCGGGTCCTGGCTGGGCTCGGCCGCGAACCAGGCGTCGAGGATCTCCTTCAGCACCGGTTCCGAGGTCAGCCGGAGGCTCAGCGCCAGGACGTTGGCGTCGTTCCAGCGGCGCGCGCCGTCGGCCGTTCCGGCGTCCGTGCACAGCGCCGCCCGTACGCCCGGCACCTTGTTGGCCGCGATCGACGCGCCGGTTCCGGTCCAGCAGCACACCACGGCCTGGTCCGCCGTGCCCTCGGCCACCTCCCGGGCGGCGGCCTCCGAGCAGACCGCCCACTGCGCGTCGGCCCCGGGCCGCAGCGCGCCGTGCTCCCGGACCTCGTGCCCACGCCGGCGCAGCTCCGCGACCAGGAGGCGGGCCACGGGTTCGTCCATGTCGGAGGAGACGGAGATCCGCATACCCCGGAGCGTAACCCCTGACCGGCTCCGGACGTGCCGAACGGCCCCGGAGGGGGCCGCTCGGCAGGACGCCGTACGAGGTCGGCGTCGTAGGCCGGTGTCGTACGAGGACGGGTCAGGGGTGGTCGGGCTGCTGTGCCGGAGGCACCCCGCCGCCCTCGCCCCCGCCCTTGGCGCCCTTGTCCGTGCCGTGCGGGCGGGCGCCCGCGTCCCGGCCGGTCTGGCGGGCCTTCAGCTCGCCGCTGTCCTGCGGGGTGGCGCCACCCTTGTCACTGCGCCGCTGTTCGGGCTGCTGCGGATTGGACATGCGCCGGACTCCCTTCCGGTCGTGCGTGCTCCGTGCGGGGTCCGGGTTCCCAGGGCGGCGCGGGTGACGCAGCCGCCGGCGGACCGGCTCAGGGCGCGGGGCGGGTCAGCGTCCGGTGGAGGTGTTCCAGGGCGTCCAGGAGAACGGAGCGGTGGTACCAGCTCAGCCAGGCCGAGGCCTCCGCGGCCAGCAGGGCGAACGCCTCGGCCTGCGCGGAGGTCGGCCGGTGGCCGGCGTCGGGCCAGTGCAGGGTGATCACGCCGGTGCAGGAGCCGGCGGCGGAGAGCACGGGGATGCTCCGCACCGCGTGGGTGCCGGTGGCCAGCAGGGCGCGCCGGCAGTCGTCGGAGAGCTGGGTGTCGGCGGCGACGTCGGGCACGCTCACCTGGCGGCCCCGGACGCGGGCCGCCGCGTCGGCCGTACCCTCGCCGCGCCCGCGCACGAGGTGGTCGAGGAACGTGTCCGCGCAGCCGTAGTGGGTCTCCAGCATCAGGGCGTTCACGGCCGGGTCCACGAACTGCACGTACCCGGCGGGGGCGTGACCGGCGGCCAGCGCCTCGTGCAGTACGGCGTCGATCATCTGCCGCCGGCAGCGCGGGTCCCGGCCGCCCCGGGCCAGGATCCGCAGCTGCGGCACCGGCAGGGAACGGCGGCCCGGGAACCACACGTCGCCGTCGGGGGGCCGGGCCACCACCACGGCGGAGACCAGGACCCGCAGCGGCACGTTGAACCGCTGCGAGGCGTCACGCAGCACACGGAAGGCGCTGCCGGAGTCCGGCAGGCCGTAGCGGACCATGAGCGCGCCCTGCGCCATGCCGATCACCGGCGCGGTGCGCACCCGGGCGCGCAGCGCGCGGACCTCCTTGTGCAGGTCCTCGTACGAGGGGCGCAGCGGGTCCGCCATCTGCGAGCGCCAGGCGGGCAGCTCCTCCACCCGGGAGGCGGCGCGGGCCAGCTCGCGCAGTGCCTCGTCCAGGGTGGCGTACAGCTGGACGCCGTCCAGGCGGGCCAGGTGCACCGCCTCGCGTACGCCCGGCCGGGCGCGGACGATGATCAGGTCCGGGCGTCCGGCGCGCGCCCGGGTCGTCTCGCTGAGCGTGCGGAGCACGGCGGCGCCGCCGAGCTGGACGTGCGCCATGTCGAGCACGGGGCGCAGTCCGGCGCGGTCGGCCTGTTCCAGGTGACCGCGCAGCTCCTCCGACCAGGCCTCGGCGCCGGCGGCGTCGAGGCTGCCCGACATGCGCAGCAGCAGGGCGCCTTCGGCGGGCAGTCCCTCGACCACGGAGGACTCGATGACGAGGGGTGCCGGTGCGGCCGGGCGGCCGGAAGAAGGTTTCATCGCATCACCCAGACGGGACGTCCCAAAGAACTCGATCGGCCTCTTCCCGGCCTTTGCACCACATTGCACGGTAGATCCCCGGCCATCAACCGCACGGTCCGACGCGCCGGGCGGCGGCTATCCGGGCAGCGTGGCCAGGGCGTCCAGGGCGGCCGGCAGGGAGGCGTGCAGCCGGATCCCCGGCACACCGGCCCTGGCCAGGGCCTCCCGCACATGCGGGCGGGGCTGTACGACGGGCAGGGCGCGGCCGGAGCGGGCGAGCAGCCCGGTGGCCCGGTCCAGGGAGCGCACCGCGGCGGCGCAGGCCAGGTACACCTCGCTCAGGTCCAGCAGGGGGTGCTCCCCGGCCTGGACGGCGTGGCGGAGGTGGTCGGCGAGGGCCTCGGCGAAGCGCCCGGCGTTGGCGGCGTCGACCGTGCCGCGGGCCTTCAGGACGCTGATGCCGCCGAGCCCGGCGCGGTGCTCGTGCACGGTCTGCAGCAGCAGCGGGGCCGGGCCGCCGGGACGGACGCGGGAGGGGGACGGGGACGGCTGACCGATTTCCATGGGAACGGGCTTCCTGGGCACGGGGCGGAAGGATCTCGGCCGGCCGCTGCTTGACCGGGACCTCACTGTGCCCTCGCCCGGATGCCCGATGCAACGACGCCTCAGGGCGTGTCGTGGCGCGGTCCCGGTCAGCCGACGTACCGCCGTGCGGGTGAGTCCCTGCGGGCGCGTTCCAGCGCGGCGAGCCGGCGCTCCAGCTCCGGCGGTACGGGGTCGCGCTGGCGCAGCACCCACGGCAGTCCGGCGGTGGCGTGGGCGAACGCGCGGGCGGAGGCCGCGTCCCGGGGCACGGTCCGGATCAGGTGCCCGGTGCGGCGCAGCGCCGGCAGCAGCGGGCGGCGCAGCCAGGTGAACCACAGCGTGTTGCGCAGCCCGAGGACGCGGCGGGCCGTGCTGTCGCGCAGCCGGGAGGCGTGGTGGTGGACGGTCAGCTCCTCGGCGTAGGCCAGCCACCAGCCCTGGCGCAGCAGGTCGCACGCGAGCAGTTCCTCCTCGCCGCCGAGCCACAGGCCCGGGTGGAAGCCGCCGCCGGCGCGGAAGGCCTCGGTGCGCAGCACGGTGGCGGCGGCGAGGAAGGAGCCGAGGGCGGGTCCGGGCAGCCAGTCAGGGCCGGACAGCGGCGACTCGCGCAGCTCGCGCACGACCGGGTCCTCGGTGCCCTCCGGTTCCACCAGGATCCGCGCGGTGACGGCCGCGAGCCGGGGCCGGGCGTCCAGCAGGTCGGCGGCGCGGCGCAGGCTGCCGGGCTCCCACCAGGTGTCGTCGTCGCAGAACGCGACGTAGGGCGTGCGCACCCGTTGGACGGCCAGGTTGCGGCCGATGGCGCCGAGGTTGCGGCCGGGGCGCAGCAGGGTCATCTCGGGGAAGTCCCGGGCGACCGCTTCGGCGGTGCCGTCGGTGGAGGCGTTGTCGGTGACGATCACGGGCGGGCGTTCGGGCAGCCGGCGCAGCAGGGCGAGGGTGCGCAGCAGCTCGTCGCGGCGGTTGTGGGTGATCAGGACGACGGTCGTACGGTCGTCGGGGCCGGTCCGGGCATGGCGCTCGGGGGCGGTCCTGGTCATCGCGCGGCACCTCCTCGCGGGTCGTCAGGGCACGTCCGGGTCATCGCGCGGGACCTCCCCGCGGGCGTCACGGCGCGTCCGGTCATCTCGTGGCACCTCCCCGCGGGCGTCACGGCGCGTCCGGTCATCGCGCGGCACCTCCCCGCGGGCGTCACGGCGCGTCCGGTCATCGCGCGGTGTCCCCGTCCAGGCGTCCGGCCGCGTCCTGGTCGAGCAGGCGGGCGGCGTGTTCGACGTGCGGGGGCAGGGTGCGGCGGCGGGCCAGGGCGGCCGGGAACCGGGCGACGGTCTCCCTGAGGGCACGGCGGGCGCCGGGACGGCCGGCCGCCGCGGCCAGGGCGAGGTCGGCGAAGGCACGCAGGACGACCGGCCAGGGGCGGCGCAGGCAGGTGGTGAGCACGTGGTTACGCCGGACGAGGAAGGAGCGTCCGGTGCGGCCGTGGTCCTCGGGGTGGTGGCAGGCGGCCAGGGAGGGCTCGTAGGCGACGCCCCAGCCGGCGGCGGCCAGGTCGTAGGCGAGCAGGGTCTCCTCGCCGCCGAAGAAGAGCAGCGGGTGGTAACCGCCGGCGCTCAGGAAGGCCTCCCGGCGGACCACGCAGGCGCAGCCGAGGAAGCCGAGCACCGGTCGGCCGGGCAGGTCCGGCTCGGGCGGCAGCGGGGAGGCGGCGAGCACGGCGTTGAGGGGGTCCTCGGCGGCCTGGTCCCCCACCAGAGTGCGGGCGGCGAGCAGGCCGAGCCGGGGGTGCCGGTCGAGCAGGTCGGCGGCGCGGCGCAGGCTGCCGGGCTCCCACCAGGAGTCGTCGTCGCTGAAGGCGACGTAGGGGGTGCGGGCGTGCCGGACGGCCAGGTTGCGGCCGAGGGCGCCGGTGTTGGCGGCGGGCCGCAGCAGCCGGGCGATCGCCGGGTGGCCGGCGATCGCCCGGCACGTGGTGTCGTCGCGGGAGTTGTCCACCACGATGACCGGCGGCCGCTCGGGCAGCGCGGCCAGCGCGTCCAGGGTGCGCAGCAGGCTGGCGCTGCGGTCGCGGGTGATGACGGCGACGGTGATGCGGGGGTCGCCCGGGCCGGCGGGCCGGTGGACGCGTCCGGGGGCGTGCTCAGTGGACATGCGCGACCTCCGGTCCGGGCTGCCGGTGCCGGCCGCGCGCGTCGCGCAGGAGCGTCAGACAGGCCGCGGCGACCTCGCCGGTGCGGATGCGCAGCAGGCGGGCGTCGGGAGTGCGGCCGTGCGGGTCACCGGGCGGGCCCGGCTTCCACAGGGCGACGTGGTCCCGGCTCGGGGGCGGCCCCCACAGGCGCGGGGAGACCGGCCCGAACAGGGTGACGGAGCGGGTGCCGTGGGCCACCGCGAGATGGGCGAGGCCGGTGTCGCCGCTGAGCACCAGGGACGCGCCGGCGACCAGCGCGGACAGCTCCCCGAACGGCAGGCCGCCGGTGAGCACGTCGCCCCCGGGCCGGCCGCTGCGCTCGGCGACCGAGCGGACCAGGGCGTCCTCGCCGGGGCCGCCGGTGAGGACCACCCGGTGGCCGGCGGCGCGCAGACACCGTACGACGGCGGCGAACCGCTCCCCCGGCCACCGGCGGGAGCCCGAGGCCGCGCCGGGGTGCACGACGACCGCGCCCGGGGCCGGGGACGGCGCGGTGGGCGGGGGCAGCCGCAGGTCCAGGGGGTCGGCCGGGATGCCGTAGCCGCGCAGGAAGGCGCACCAGCGGTCCCGTTCGTTGGCGTGGGCCGGCCACGGCGGGCCGTCCGGGCAGGCGTGGGCGAGCAGCCGGCGCGGGTGCAGGGCCGCCAGGGCGTCCCGGCTCTCGGGGCCGTTGCCGTGCAGGTCGATCGCCACGTCGGGGGGCGGGCCGGGCCAGTGGGAGAGGTCCGGCACCGCGCGGCCCGGTGCCTCGGCCGGGAACACGGCGTCGACCGCGCCGGCGGCCAGGGCGAGTTCGGCGAGGCCCGGCGGCTGGGCGAGGACGACCCGGTGACCGGGGAAGGCCCGGCGGACACCGCGCAGCGCGGGCACACCGGCCAGCAGGTCGCCCAGACCCAGCGCACGCAGGACCAGGACGTGTGGGGGGCTCGGGGAGCGCTCAGTGGTCACCGAGGGGGACCTCCGGTGAATGGGGGCGTGAGCTGTACGGGGGGCGGGGCGGAACGGCGGCCACCGCCCGGCTCCGGGCCACCGCCCGCTCGCCCCCGGGCGGACCAGGCGGGCACCCGACACGGTGAGCCGCTCGTGTCCGGGGCGTGCGAGCGGAGCACGCCCCTGCGCCGGAGCGGGGCACGCCGGTGACCGACGGCCGCGTCGCCGGCGTACGGACGGAGCACAACCCCACGCCGGAACCGGGAGCGCCGACAGCCGGCGGCTGTGTCCCCGGCATTCGAACGGCGCACAACCCCACGCCGGAACCGGCCGTGCCGACAGCCGGCAGCCGTGTCCGCGGCATGCGAGCGGAGCGAGGCCCTGCGGGGGAGCCGGGTGTGCGGGGAGCCGACGGCCGTGTCCGCAGCGTACGAACGGAGCACAACCCCACGCCGGAACCGGCCGTGCCGGTGACCGGCGGTCGTGTCCGCGGTGTGCGGGCGGAGCGCGGCCCTGTGCCGGAGTGGGGGCGTGTCGGTCGGTGGGTGGGCTGGGGGCGGCCGGTCGCCGCAGTCGGGGGGCCGGGGGCCGCGCGGTGTGGTGGCCGTGCGGCGGCCGGGGGCCGTGAGGAGTGTGTGGGCGTCACCTGGGTCGTCCTCCCGGGGCCAGGGCGGCTCGGCGGGCGAGGCCGGTGGTGGAGCGGCCGTCCAGGTAGGGCAGCAGCAGGACCTGGCCGCCCCAGCTCTCCACCAGGGGCTGTTCCGGCAGCCGGGTGCGGGCGTAGTCGCCGCCCTTGGCCCAGATGTGCGGGCGGAGGTCGCCGAGGATGCGTTCGGGGGTGTCCTCGTCGAACACGGCGACGGCGTCCACGCACTCCAGGGCGCGCAGCACCCGCACCCGGTCGGCGGCCGGGACGAGGGGCCGGCCGTCGCCCTTGCGGCGGCGTACCGAGTCGTCGGAGTTGACGCACACGATGAGGCAGTCGCCGGCCCGGCGGGCGGCCTGGAGCAGGGCGACGTGCCCGGCGTGCAGCAGGTCGAAGCAGCCGCCCGCGGCGACGACGGTGCCGCCCGCGGCGCGGACCCGGGCGGCGGTGCGCACGGCGTCCCCGGTGGTGTCGCCGTCGGCCGACGGTTCCGCGGCCGTCTCCCGCTCGTCCGGGACGGCGACCGCGCGGGCGCCGCCCTCGGCGACGTACCGGGTGGCGGCGTGGACGGCGGCCTGGACGGCGGCCTCGGTGAGGGCGCCGTCGGCGAGCAGGCCGGCGGCGGCAGCGGCGAACCGGTCGCCCGCGCCGCAGGGGTCGCCGGTGGCGGCGGCCGGGGTCGGCACGAGCAGCGGGGTCTCGCCGTGGGAGAGCAGGGCGCCGCGCTCACCGAGGGTCACCGCGACGGCCTGGGCCTGCCACGCCCGGACGAGGGCGCGGGCGTCCCGGGCGGCGGTGCGCAGTCCGGCCGCGTCGCCGGTCTCGGTACCGTCGAGTCGCCGGGCGAAGGCGCGGGCCTCCTGGGCCGAGGGGGTGGCCAGGCGGACGCCGGGGACGGGGGGCCGGCCGCGCACGTGCGGGTCCCAGACGACGGGGGCCGCCGTGTGCGTCAGGGCGTCCCGCAGGACGTCGGCGGTGCCACGGCCGTAGTCGGCGACGAGGACACCCCCGGCCGCCGCGATCGCGGACACCGCTTCCGGGGTGGCCTCGCGGGCGCGGCCCTCGCCGTCGTCGAGGCGGAGCAGCGGCCGGTCTCCGGCCAGGACGCGGGTCTTGCTGCTGAGGGTGCCCTCCAGCGGCACCTCGACCAGGCCGACCCGGCCGGCCAGCAGCTCCCGCAGGGTGTCGCTGGCGGTGTCGGAGCCGAGGGCGGTGACCAGGGTGACGGGGCGTCCGTCGGCGGCCGCGAGGCAGGCGGCGAGGGCGGCGCCGCCCGGGCGGGAACTGCGCCGGGTGCCGTGGACGACGGGGACGGGCGCGTCCGGGGCCAGCCGCTCGGCCCGGCCGCACAGGTCGTGGTCCAGCAGGGCGTCGCCCACGACGACCAGGGGTGTCTGCGAGGCGGTCATGCGTGTCCCTTCCGCGGGGCCACCGGCGCGCCGGGCGCGGTACGGCCGACGGTGCGGGCGCGGCCGACGAGCCGGCCCACGACACCCGGCCGGCCGTCGGCCGCGGGCTTGCCGTCGATGCCGTGGCCGGGGGACCCCCGGCCGGCGTCGCCGCGCTCGACCGCCTGGTCGAAGGCCTCGCAGAGCATGTGCACGGCGACCAGGTGCAGTTCCTGCACGGTGGCGGCCACGGGGGCGTCGACGCACAGCGCGTCGTCCGCGCCGAGCTGCAGCGGGTTGGGGGCGCGCCCGGTCAGCGCCCACACCGTCAGGCCGAGCCGGTGCGCGGTGTCGGCGGCGGTGAGCAGGTTGGCGCTGGCGCCGCTGGTGGACAGCAGCAGGAGCACGTCTCCGGGGCGGCCGTGGGCGGCGGTCTGCCGGGCGAACACCTCCTGGACGCCGTAGTCGTTGGCGATCGCGGTGGTGGAGGAGGTGTCGGCGTGCAGGGCGACCGCGGAGAACGGCGGCCGGTCGTCGCGGTAGCGGCCGACGAGTTCGGCGGTGAGGTGCTGTGCCTGGGCGGCGCTGCCGCCGTTGCCGGCGACGAGCAGCCGGGCGCCCGAACCCAGCCGCCGGGCGAGTTCGGTGCCCCAGCGTTCGATGAGCGGGCCGTGCTCGCGGAACGCCTCCAGCGCCTTGGCCAGGTCGTCGCAGTGCGTGGTGTCGGTGACGGTCTTCATCGGACGACTCCCGAGAGCGAGCGGATCGAGGACACGGCGCCGTACACCCCGGCCACACCGTCGGCCACCCGGTCCCAGGTGTAGTGGGTGAGCACCCGGGAGCGGCCGGCGGCTCCGTACCGGGCGAGCCGGTCGGGGTCGGCGAGCAGGGCGCGGACGACCGCGCCGAGGTCGTAGTCGTCGTCGGCCGGCACCAGGACGCCCGTGGTGCCGTCCACGACCGTGTCGAGCTGGCCGCCGACGGCGGTGGCGACGACCGGCGTGGCGCAGGCCATGGCCTCCAGCGGGACGATGCCGAAGGGCTCGTACAGGGGCAGCGACAGCACCAGGTCGGCGCTGGACATCAGCCGGGGCATCCGGGCGCGGCCGACCCCGCCGAGCAGGGTGACCCGGTCCAGGACGCCGTACTCGCCGGCGATGCCGTAGAGGCGTGCGGCCTCGGGGTCGCTGCCGAGCAGGTCGGCCTCGGGGCCGCCGGCGATGAGGAGTTCGGCGTCGGGGACGCCGGCCAGGGCGCGGATGGCGCGGTCGAAGCCCTTGCGGGGTACGAGCCGGCCGACGGCCAGCAGCCGCCTGCGGGCGCCGGACGGCCGGGGGCGGCCGACCGGTGTGAACTGGTCGGGGTCGACACCGCAGGGTACGACGCTGATCCGGTCCTCGGGCAGGCCCATGGCCTTCAGTTCGGCCACCTCGTCGCTGCAGGTGGCGATGATCCGGGCGCACTCGTGGCCGATGGCCTCCTCGACGGCGAGGCGCTGCGGGGGGCTGGTGTCGGCGGCGCCCTGGTAGCGCTTCTTCACCGTGCCGAGCGCGTGGTAGGTCTGCACGACGGGGATGCCCAGGTCGCGGGCGCCGGCGAGGGCGGCGAGGCCGGACATCCAGAAGTGGGCGTGCACCACGTCGGGCGGGCTCTGCTGCCACTGCCGGGCCAGGAAGTGCCCGAACTCGGTCATGTGGGGCAGGAGTTCGTCCTTGGGGACGGGTGCGGGCGGCCCGGCGGGGACGTGCACCACCTGGACGCCGTCGATGAGGGTCACCCGGTCCGGCAGGCCCGCCGAGTCCCGCCGGGTGTACACCGTGACGCGGTATCCCTTTCTGGCGAGCTGCCGGGCGACCTGCGCCACGTACACGTTCTGGCCGCCCGCGTCCGGTCCGCCGAGCGCGGCCAGCGGGCTGGCGTGCTCGGAGACCATGGCGACGCGCCCGGCCGTGTGCGGAATGCGGCTCATCGGGTGACCTCCTTGATCAGGCGCTCCCAGTCGTCCAGGAAGCGCCGCTCTCCGTAGCGGGCCTGGACCGCTGCCCGGGCGGCCGCGCCGGTGCGGCGGGCCTGCTCGGGTTCGGCGAGGAAGGTCCGTACGGCGTCCTCCAGGACGTCGAGGCGGTTCGAGACCACGCCGGCGCCGTCGGGTATCGCCTCGCGGACCTCCGTGGTGTCCAGGGCGACCACGGGCATGCCCAGGAACATGGCTTCCAGCAGGGACAGGCCGAGCGAGGTCCAGCGCACGGGGTGCAGATAGACCCGGCAGCGGGCCATCTCCCGGTGCAGTTCGTGCTGCGGCAGGTCCCGGGCGCGACAGCGTTCGGGCGGCAGACCGAGGTGTTCGGCGAGGCCCTCGGTGCGCATCCCGAAGACGTCGAGGGGCGCGGACCGGGAGAACCGGGGCAGCAGGTCGGTGCCGGTGGTACGGCCCCTTCGCACGGGCTCGTTGACCACGACGGCCGCGCGCCGCTCGGTGCCGGTCCACAGCGGGCCGGGGTCGATGATGCCGTGCTCGACGACCTCGGTCGGGGCCTGGCCGTTGTCCCACATCAGCCGGTTGAAGTGGGTGACGTGGACGAGGGGGATGGCCGACTGTCCGGCCAGCGGGTGGAGTTGCCGTTCGGGCGACTCGTCGGGGCTGTTGTGCTCGACGTACACGGCGGGCACGTCCACGCCGGGGCGGCGGCCGGTCCAGCGCAGGGCCAGGTCGAGTTCGTGCGGGCGCTGCAGCACCATCAGGTCGATGTCGGAGTCCCACAGCTGCCTGGGCGTCCGTTCCTCGGCCGACGGTGGCCAGTCCCAGGTCACGGCCCGGCCGAGGCCGTCGGGTCCGCGGTCCTCGGTGACCGGGACCAGGTAGGTGTGCGGGCCCTGCACGAAGGCGGTGAGCCAGGATCCGTGCACGTGCCAGACGAGGATGTTCATGACTGCCGCTCCTGGATGAGCTTGTGGACCGCGCGCACCACGTCCTGTCCGGTGACCTCGTCCAGGCAGGGGTGGCCGGGCACCGGGCAGGTGAGGGCCCGGGTGTCCGCGCACGGCGCCGACTGGTCGCCGAGCAGGATGACGGGGACGCCGTAGGGTGCCCAGCGCTCGGCCGGTACGACGGGAGCGAAGAGCGAGACGACCGGGGTGCCGACGGCGGCGGCGAGGTGGGCGGGGCCGGTGTTGGCGCTGATCACGACGTCGGCCATGCGCAGCACCCCGGCGAGGGTGCGGGGGGAGGTCCGGCCGCCGAGGTCCACGGCCAGGTCGCCGCTGACCTGCCGGGTGAGGTCGGTCTCGCCGGGGCCGCCGGTGACGACGACCCGGTGCCCGGCGTCGGTGAGCAGCGCGACCGCCTCGGCGCAGCGGTGCGGGCTCCAGGCGCGGGCGGGGGCGCTGGCGCCGGGGTGCAGGACGACGTAGGGGCCGTGGCCGGTGAGGCCGCTGGTGTCCGGGGGCGGCAGCACGCGCAGCCGCCCGTCGTCGCCCGGTGGCGGCGGGAAGCCCATGGCGGCGGCGGTGTCCAGCGCCGCCTCGGCCTCGTGCCGCCCCTCCAGCCGCCGGTGGCGTACGTCGAGGAGCCGGCCGGGGTGGTCGACGCTGTCGGCGCCGATCCTGCGGACCCCGGCGAGCCGGAGCAGCAGCGCGGTGGGCAACGGGCTCTGGTGGAAGGAGGTGAGGACGAGCGCGGTGTCGTAGGCTCCGGCCCGCAGCCGCCCGACCAGCGCGTCGACGTCCGCCGGAACCACCGGGGGCGGATCGAACCCCTCCCAGGGCGCCTCCCACACCAGCACCTCGTCCACCCCGGGCAGCAACCGCGCGGCCTCCGCGCCCCGGGGGCCGCACAGCACCGTGACATGGGAGGAACGGGCGGCCACGGCACGCACGGCGGGGCCGGCCAGCAGCACGTCGCCGAAACTGTCGAGCCGCACCACGAGCGATCTCATTCCCTCCACCTCCCCGTGGAACCGGTGGCACCGGGCAACGCCGACGCCGACGGGGTCCGTTCGGGGACCGTGGCTCCGCACGGAGGCCGGCGCCGTCCGTCAGGGAGCGGTGCGGCAGGGTGCGGAGACGGTCGCGCACGGTCAGGGAGCGGTGCGGCAGCGTGCGGAGACGGTCGCGCACGGTCCGGAACCGCCGCTTCCGGCACCGACGGCCGCCGCCCGCCGGCGGCTTCGGCGTCCGGTGCCGACGACCGCGTCCGGTCGGAGGCCGCCGTGTCCCGTGCCGGTGCTCGCCTGCCCGCCCGGAAGCCCGCCTCGATGAGGGCCGCGCGGACCGCGGTGAGGGGGTCGGGGGCCGATTCCGTGGCGAAGCGCTGGATCTCCTCGGGTGCGGTGGCCGCGTTGGGGACGAGGACGCCTCGGGCGCCGGCCGCGCGGGCGGCCAGTACGTCGGCGGCGATGTCGCCGATCACCAGGCACTCGGCCGGCGCTACGCCGAGCCGGGCGGCGGCCATGTGGATCAGGCCGGGGCGGGGTTTGCGGCAGGCGCAGCCGGCGTCGGGGGCGTGCGGGCAGAAGAGCCAGGCGTCCAGGCCGCCGAGCAGTTCGTCGGCGCGCTCGTTGACGCGGTGCACCTGGTCGGTGGTGAGCAGCCCGCGGCCGATGCCGGACTGGTTGCTGACGACGCCGGTGGCCAGGCCGTGGGCGCGGGCCAGCGCGACGGCCGCGGCGGCGCCCGGCAGCAGCCGGACCCGGTCGGGGTCGCCGTTGTACGGCACGTCGGCCACGAGGGTGCCGTCGCGGTCGAAGAGGACGGCGGACAGCCTGCTCACTCGGCACCTCCCAGGGGTTCGGCGTGCCGGTGGCGGACGACTCCGCGCAGCCAGTGCCGGACGGCGAGCGGCGGGATGAGCACGCTGGTGCCGAGCATCCCGGCGATCTCGCGGGCGGTGCGCGGCCCGGGCAGGATCCGGGCGAGGGCGAACTCGGCGGTGCCGAGGGTCCACAGGGCGGCGCAGGCGGTCGCGGCCCGGCGCCGTCCGGCGAGGGCGCAGCCGGCGGCGGCGAGGGCGGCGCCGGTGACCGCCAGGTGCCGGGGCAGACGGCCGCGGGGTGCCTGGGCGCGGTCCCACCAGTCGCGGCCGTGCAGCCGGTTCATCAGCGCGTCGTCGGCGTTGCCCCGCTGCACGGGCAGCGAGGCCCACCAGTGGGCCGGGCGGACCGGGTGCCGGGTGACCCGTGTCCCCCGGGTCAGTGACCAGCCGGCCCGCCGCACGCGCAGCGCGAGGTCGGCGTCCTCGCGGAAGGCGCGCGGGAAGCGTTCGTCGAAGCCGCCGGTCCGTTTGAGCGCCTCGGTGCGGTAGGCCATGTCGGCGGTGGCCCAGGCGGCGTTCTCCAGGCCCTTGGTGGTGCGTTCCCAGTCGGTGGGCCGGCGGTCCAGGGGCAGGGGGACACGCAGCTGCCCCTGGACTCCGCCGACGTCGGGCCCGGCGTCCCGCAGGTCGTGGGCGAGCCGCCGGGACCAGTCCGGCAGGACCTGGACGTCGTCGTCCAGGAACACCGTCCACGGAGTGCGGACGGTCCGCCAGCCGGCGTTGCGGGCGGCGGCCGGACCCCGGCCGCCGGTGCGCAGGGTGCGGACCCGGTCGAGCAGCTGCCCGGCCGGCTCCAGCGGCAGGTCGCCGTCGGGCGCGGGCCGGTCGTCCACGACGACCACCTCGTGCGGCGGATGGCCGTCGGCCGCGGCGAGCGCGCGCAGGCACTCGGCGAGGCAGGGGCGGCCGATCGTCGGGACGACGACGGTGTAGGCGGGCGCGTCGCTCATGCGAACGCCTTCCCACGGCGGATCGCGAACGGGCCGAGCACCAGCAGGTCCACAGGGGCCGAGCCGAAGCACTCCAGGGCGTCCCGGGGATCGTCGACCATGGGCCGCCCGGCGGTGTTGAGGCTGGTGTTGACCACCACCGGCAGCCCGGTGCGCCGTTCGAAACCCTCGATCATCCGGGCCACCAGGGGCTCCCGGTCACGGTCCACGGTCTGGATGCGGGCCGTGCCGTCGACGTGTACGACGGCCGGGATGCGGGCCTTCCAGTCGGCGGCCACGTCGTGCACGAACAGCATGTGCGGGCTGGGCAGCGGCCCGTCGAAGATCTCGGCCGCGCGCTCGGCGAGCACCATGGGCGCCACCGGCCGGAACTCCTCGCGGCCCTTGACGGCGTTGAGCCGTTCCAGGTTCTCCGCCTTGCCGGGGTGGGCGAGCAGCGAACGGTGCCCGAGCGCTCGGGGCCCGTACTCGCTGCGGCCCTGGAACCAGGCCACGATCCCGTCGGCGGCCAGCGCCTCCGCGGCGGTCTCGGCGATGTCGGCGGGCTCCTCGTACGGTACGGCCGCCCGCTCCAGCCACGCCCGCAGCTCGGAGTCGCTCCAGCCGCGGCCGAGAGCGGCCGTCGGCATCGGCTCCAGGGTGTCCTTCTGCCCGGCCACGTGTGCGGCCGCGCCGAGGGCCGTACCGGCGTCTCCGGCGGCGGGCTGCACCCACACGTGCGTGAAGCCGCTCTCGCGCCACAGCCGGGTGTTGGCCACACAGTTCAGGGCGACACCGCCGGCCATGGTGAGCGCGTCCTCGCCGGTCGCCTCGTGCAGCCGGCGGGCGAGGGCGAGCATCGTCTCCTCCAGGCACAGCTGGGCGCTGGCGGCGAGGTCGGCGTGGTCCCGGCTGAAGGCGCCGCCGGCCGGGCGGGGCGGGACGAGGTCGGCCCAGGGCACCGGGCGGGCCCGGAAACCGCCCTCGTCGTCGGCGTGGACGTACTCCCGCAGCCGGCCGGCGAAGCGCGGGGTGCCGTAGGAGGCGAGTGCCATCACCTTGAACTCGTCGCTGCTGCGCAGGAATCCCAGGTGGTGGGTGAGGTCCTCGTAGAACAGACCGAGGGAGTCCGGCAGCCGCTGGGTGCCGAGGACGGTCAGTTCGCGGTTGGTGCAGCGGCCGGCCAGGTGGGAGCCGCACTCGCCGCGGCCGTCCAGGACGAGGACGGCGCAGTCCGGGTACGGCGAGACGGGCCCGGCGGAGGCGGCGTGCGCCACGTGGTGCGGGACGAACCTCACCTTCGCGGGGTCGAGTCCGGGCAGCGCCTCGGCGAGGAAGTCCGGCGCCTGCCGGGCGTACTCCTGGCGCAGGTGGTCCCAGGGGTCGTGCAGGCCCATCTCCTCGGCGGGGCGGGCGAGCGCGGGGTCGTAGGAGTAGGCGACGGCGTCCAGGTCGGACGGGGTGAGGCCGGCCTGCGTCAGACACCAGCGGGCGGACTGCTCGGGCAGCTCCCAGGCGGAGAACGGAACGGGCCGTTTGCCGTGCTTGCGGCGGGAGAAACGCTCCTCCTCCGCCGCCGCCACGATCCGGCCGTCGGTGATCAGGGCGGCGGCGGGGTCGTGGAAGAGTGCGTTGATTCCGAGGACGTGCATGCGCTGTCTCCAGGGCCGGGGGAAGGGCGAGGGGGCGGGTCAGGACCGAGGGGGTTCCTCCGCGGACGGGGCCGGTTCCGGGGGCAGGGCGGCGAAGTAGGCGATCGTCTGCTTCAGGCCCTCCTCCCACGGCACCTGCGGCGACCAGCCGAGCAGCTCGCGCGCGAGGGTGGTGTCGGGGCGGCGGCGGCCGGGGTCGTCGACGGGCCGGTCGATGAACGCGATCGGGGACCGGGACCCGGTCAGGGCGACGATCCGGCGGGCCAGGTCCGCCATGGTGATCTCGTCGCTGCCGCCGATGTTCACCGGCCGTACGGACCTGCTCTCGGCCACCCGCAGGATGCCGTCGACGGTGTCGTCCACGTAGCACAGCGAGCGGGTCTGGCTGCCGTCGCCGGTCACCGTGAGCGGCTCGCCGGCGAGCGCCTGGCAGATGAAGGTGGGCACCGCGCGGCCGTCGTGGGCCCGCATCCGGGGGCCGTAGGTGTTGAACAGCCGCACTATGCCGGCGTTCGTGCCGTGGGTGCCGGCGTGGGCGGTCACCAGGGCCTCGGCGAACCGCTTGGACTCGTCGTACACGCTGCGCGGCCCGACCGGGTTCACGTTGCCCCAGTAGCCCTCGTGCTGCGGGTGCACCAGCGGATCGCCGTACACCTCCGAGGTGGAGGCGAGCAGCAGGCGGGCGCCGTCGCGCTCGGTGATGGCCAGGGCGTTGCGGGTGCCGAGGCTGCCCACGTCCAGGGTCTCCAGGGGCATCCGCAGGTAGTCGGCGGGCGAGGCCGGGCAGGCGAAGTGCAGGACCAGGTCGTACGGGCCCGGCAGCCGTTCGGCGCACTCGGGTGCGGAGACGTCGCAGTGGACGTAGCGGAAACCGGGCCGGTCCTGGAGGTGGGCGATGTTCTCGCGGCGTCCGCAGACCAGGTTGTCGGCGCAGTCGACTTCGACGCCTGAATCCAGCAGCCGCTCGCACAGGTGGGAGCCGAGGAAGCCGGCGCCGCCGGTCACGAGGGCGCGCCGCCAGGAGAACGGTGTGTCACCAGTCATGGGGCTGTTCCTTCGTCGTCCTTCGTCCACGTCGTCCGCGTCCGTCCGCGGCCCCGAACGCCTTTCTCCGCAGGTCGGAGGCGGTGTGCGGGTATTCGGCGCGTGTCGCGTCGCCGGGCCCGACGTCGTCGGCCCGTGGGAGAGGGAGAGGACAGGGCTCGGGTCCCCGCTGATCCGGAGGACCGCCCTGGGTCTGCCGCCGCTGGCTGGACGGCACTGGCAGCCGAGTTCCCCTGCCAGTTGGTTTCATACGTTGGATCCTTATTGTCCGGAATCAGGGGTACTCGCGCGACTCCTGCGCCCCGATTACCACGGTGGAGAGGCTCATGCACGACGAGGTCGCGGACACCGTGCTGCGTGCGCTGCGCGGGTCCGGCCGGCCCCCGCAGCGGTTACTGCTCACCGGCTGGTTCAGCTTCCGGGACGGGGAGGCGACGGCCGGGGACCTGCTCGCGCAGGCCCACATGTCGGCCGCGCTGACCAGGGCCGGCATCCGGCACGACACGGCGTGGAGCCCCGGTTTCCGGCCCGGCGAGCTGTCCCTGGAGACGGCCGAACCGCGGGCGTACGACACGCTGCTCTTCGTGTGCGGTCCGGTGCACGGGCCCCAAGTGGCCGCGCTGCATGACAGGTTCAGGTTCTGCAGACGACTCGCGGCCGGGGTCTCGGTGGTCGACGCGGCGGACCCCGCGGCCACCGGCTTCCACACGATCGTCGCCCGCGACGGCACCGGCGCCCCGGCCCGGCGGGATCTGGCGGCGGGTGCGCCGGCGGGACCGCTGCCGCCGGTGGCCGGGGTGGTGCTCGCGCACGGCCAGGGCGAGTACGGGGAGCGCCGGCGCCATACGGAGGTGAGCGAGCGGATCACCGGCTGGCTGGCCGGCAAGGACTGTGTGCGCGTGCCGGCCGACACCCGGCTGGCCACCGACGACTGGCGGCTGTGCGCCACCGCCGAGCAGTTCCTCGCCCTGGTCGCCCGCTTCGACCTGGTCGTCACCACCCGGCTGCACGGCCTGGTGCTGGCGCTGCGCACCGGCACCCCGGTGATCGCCGTCGACCCGGTCGCGGGCGGCGCCAAGGTCAGCGCGCAGGCCCGCGCCCTGGACTGGCCGGCGTTGGTGGCGGCGGACGCGCTGACTCTGCGGAGCCTGGACCACTGGTGGGAGTGGGCGCTGTCGGAGGCGGGCCGGACGGCCGCCGCCTGCCACTCGATGGGCTGACGGACGCGGCCGGCCGTGTAGCGCGCCGCGCCCGGGGCACTCGGCGCGGCGACGGCCGGCCGTCCACGGGCCGCCGCGCTTCACGCAGGAGGTAACGACCATGGGTCACGGCGGAAACGTCATCCAGGAGCTGACCACCGACCATCGCGAGGTCGAGGAGATCTTCGGCCGCATCGAGGCGCTGCCGTCCGGCTCCGCGGAACGCAAGACCCTCTGCGACCAGGCCACGATGGAGCTGGTCCGGCACTCGGTCGCGGAGGAGGCCTACCTGTACCCGGCGGTGCGGCAGCATCTGACGGGCGGGGACGCCTTGGCCGACAAGGAGATCGAGGACCACTCCAAGGCCGAACAGATCATGAAGGACCTGGAGGACTGCCAGGCGGACGATCCGCGCTTCGACTCGCTCATGGCGCAGCTGATGAGCGAGATCCGGTCCCATGTCGCGGACGAGGAGCAGAACCTCTTCCCGCAGATGGAGGCGGCCTGCCCTCCGGACGCGTTGATGGACCTCGGCGACAAGGTCCGCCGGGCGAAGAAGATGGCCCCCACCCGTCCGCACCCGTCGGCACCGGACACTCCCCCGGCCAACAAGCTGCTGGCGCCGGGAGCCGGTCTGGTGGACCGGATGCGCGACATGCTGTCGGGGCGGGGCAAGGAGAGCTGAGGGGTGCTGCCCCCGGGGGCCGGGCGCGTGCCCGGCCCCCGTTCGTTCACTGCTGGGTGCTGGCGTTCACTGCTGGGTGCTGGCGTTCATTGCTGGACGCTGTGTGACTGCTGGGCCGGCCGGGCGGGGTTCAGAGCCACGGCGTGGCCCGGGAGCCGGGTCGGGTGCGGGACGCGCGGCACAGCAGCCGGAAGGCCTGGAGGAGGGTCAGCGGCCACAGCAGCACGAAGCACCACAGCAGCGCGGGGTCCGACGTACGAATGCCCATGACGGCCACGAACACCGACGCGACCGTCAGCAGCAGCACCGCCACCGGCAGCCACACCTCCCGGCGTGTGCGGCGCATCCGGCGGGCGAACCGCCGGTCCTTGCGGAGGCCGGCCTCGATCCGCAGCAGGACGAGCTGCTCGCGCGGCGACAGCCGTACCTCGTCGGGCTTCTCCCAGGTCTCCCAGTCGTCCACGGCAACGGCACCTCCTCCGCCATGTCGGCGGTCCGAAGGGTTCCCGGCCACCGAGTTCCCCGGCCGGCCCGGCCGAAGCGGACCGTAGGGGCCGGGGCCGGGCGGCGGGGCCGGGCGCCGGGCTCGTCGCCCGGTGACAGTCGCGCCTCGGTCCCGCCGTGTGCGACCGGCAGGGCCGAGGCGCGGGCTCACCAGGCCACGGGCAGCGCGGTCGGGCCGTACACGGCCATCTGGCCGCGGAACTCCAGCTGATCGACCGGGGTGGCCAGGCGCAGGCCGGGGAACCGGCGCAGCAGCGCGGAGAGCGTGGTCTGCATCTCGATGCGGGCCAGCGGCTGGCCCACGCACTGGTGGACACCGAAGCCGAACGCGATGTGGCGGTGCGCGTCGCGGGTGACGTCCAGCCGGTCGGGGTCGAGGAAGGCCCGCCCGTCGCGGTTGGCCGCCACCAGGGAGATCAGCACGCCCTGCCCGGACTTGATCTCCGTGTCGCCCAGGGTCAGGTCCTCCCGGGCGATCCGGGGCAGGCCGGTCTCCAGGATGGTCTGGTGGCGCAGCAGTTCCTCGACGGCGCCCGGGATCAGTTCAGGTTCCTGCCGCAACCGGTCCCACTGGTCCCGGTGTTCCATCAGCGCCAGCAGGGCGAGGTCGGTGCTGTGCGCGGTGGTCTCATGGCCGCCGAACATCAGGATGAGCGCCGTCCCGACCACGTCCTGGCGGGACATCCCCGCGCTGTCCGCCTGGACGACGAGCCGGCTGAGCAGGTCGTCCTCGGGCCGCTCGGCCTTACGGGTGATCAGCTCCTGGAGGTAGGTGAGCAGTTCCACGCGTGCGGCGCGGACCTGGTCGGGGCGGGCCGTCTGGTTGGACATCATGGAGCTGCGGCTCTGGAAGAACTCCGCGTCCGCGTAGGGGATGCCCAGGAGCCGGCAGACGACCAGCGAGGCCAGCGGCCGGGTCAGCGCGCCGGAGAGGTCGGCGGGCGGGCCGGAGTCCTCGACCCGGTCGAGCATCGCGGCGACGTCGGACTCGATCGTGGCGCGCAGGGCTTCCATGCGCTTGATGGTGAACTCGGGCGTCAGCAGCCGCCGGTAGACGGTGTGGTCGGGCGGATCCATGCGCGGGAAGGTGGGCGGGGTGTCGCGGATCTCGGTCTGCGCGGCCGACAGGAAGGGAAAGCCGGGCCTGCGGGAGTCGACACTCAGCCGCTGGTCGCGCAGCGCCTGACGGGCCTCGGCCAGGCCCGTGACGAGCCAGGCCGAGCTTCCGTCGTACAGCGTCACCCGGTTGACGGGGGCGCGGTGACTGAGCCGGCCCAGGGCGGGCGGCGGCTCCAGGGGACGGCCGAGGGGGCGGGGGGAGGGATAGGCCGGAGGGGCTTCAGCCATGGTGTCGGTGCTCATGGTGCTGGTGTCTCCAGGGGGTGTGGGCGATATGGGGGGTGCCCAGAGCGTCGCCCGGGCGGCGTCGTCGCCGTCGCGGACGCGCGGCGGGCTTTACAGTCCTGCCGCGTTTGTTGATCAAACGCAGCATCATCCCCCCTGCTAAAACGACGGTTAAGCCAGTTTCGGAACGCCCCGATCCGGTCGGGTGTAGGCAGTTTTGACGATGTGCCGCGCGTGGCCGCCGGAAAAGAGTGGCGCCTGCACGTGTGATCCCGGATCACCGGGCGGAACGGCTCAGCCGAGAGACGGAGGTGTCCATGCGCTTTGAGGTGCTCGGCCCACTGCAGGTCACAGGATCGAGAGGGCCCCACTCCCCCACGGCTCCGAAAGTGCAGGTACTGCTCACCGCACTGCTGATCAACGCGGACAGACTGGTCTCGAAGGAGCAGCTGACCGTGGAACTCTGGGGTGACATGCCGCCACGGCGTGCCACCGCCTCGGTGCACGTGTACGTGTCCCAGTTACGGAAGTTCCTCGCGGGCGTGCTCGGCCCCGGCCGGGGGGAACAGGCCCTGGGCGACTGCGAACTGGTCACCCGTGCGCCCGGCTATCTGCTCCGGCTCGGGAGGGGAACGCTGGATCTGCACGACTTCCAGGAAGCCGCCCGGCAGGGCCGCAGAGAGCTGCGCGACGGCCGGCCCGAGGCCGCGGTCGCGTCGTTCGAGACCGCGCTGTCCCTGTGCCGGGGGCCGTTGATCGAGGGGCTGGGCGAGGGCCCTGCGGTGTCCGCCATGGCGACCTGGATCGAGCAGGAACGTCTGGAGTGCCTGGAGCTGATGGTCGAGGCGTGCATCGCGGTCGGCCGGCACCGGGAGATGGTCAACCTGCTGACCTCGCTGATCTCCAGGCACCCGCTGCGGGAGACCTTCTACCGGCAGCTGATGCTGGTGCTCTACCGGTCGGAGCGGCGTGCCGAGGCGCTGCAGGTGTACCGCTCGGCGCGGGCGGTGCTCCGCGCCGACCTGGGGCTGGAGCCCTCGCAGCCGCTGCGCGATCTGCACCAGGCGATCCTCGCCTCGGACCGGGCTCTGGACGTGCCGACGGGGGTGTGACGGGAGAGCGCCCCCGTGCCCGGTCCCCCGGGCACGCCACAGAGCCGCCGCTCAGGGCGGCCCGGGCACCGGACCACGAGGTCCGCAGCCCGGGTCACCCGACCGGGACCCGGGGGTTGAGGAACATCGGAACGAAAACTGGCGCTAAGCCCTCGTCGGCCGTGGTGGGCGGCTGACGGAGCGTCGGCCGACCGGACCCGTCTGAAGTCATCCCACAGATAACGCCCTATTATCTGCGGCGTAGCTGATCGCGACCTGCGGCGACGTTCTCCGGGCCGTGCGTGAAGCGACCCTGTTATCTGTGGCAAGGGGGAAGCGGTGCCCGCCGTCGTACGACTGCCCGCCGGGAAGGCGTTGACCGTCCGCGCGGCGGCCGACGTGTTCCTCGACTCGCTCGACAACCCGAACACTCTCCGGTCGTACGGCGTCGGGGTCGGCAAGACCGCGGAACGTCTCGGGGAGGCCCGACCGCTTGCCACCGTGGCGGACGACGAAGTCGGCGGCGCTCTCGAACAGATGTGGGGTGAGGCGGCGATCAACACGTGGAACGCGCGCCGGGCGGCGGTGCTGTCGTGGCTGGGCTGGTGTGCCGAGCGCGGGTACGACGGCCCGGCGGTGCCGGCCTGGGTGAAGCGGATGCCCCCGCCGGACTCGCAGACCCCGGCCCGCTCGAAGATGGCCATCGACCGATTGATCGGCCGTCGCGACGTCCATCTGCGAGAGAAGACGCTGTGGCGGATGCTGTACGAGACGGTCGCTCGGTCGGAGGAGATCCTCGGCGTCAACATCGAGGAGCTGGACCTGGCCGGGCGCCGGTGAAGGCGAAGGGCGCCCAGCCGCGAACGCGGCGCCGGGGCGCCCCGCGCGAGGAGTTCGTGCTGGAGAGCGTGTACTGGGACGCTGGAACCGCGCGCCTGTTGCCCCGGCTGATCAAGGGCCGTACGCGCGGCCCGGCGTTCGTCACCCACCGCCGACCGGGGCCGGGGAAGGTCGTCAGCCCGCGCGACGTCTGCCCGGACACGGGTCTCGTACGACTGTCGTACGGGCAGGCCCGCGCCCTGCTCGACACCCACACGGCCATCGGCGGGGTACCGGGTACGGGCTGGGACCTGCACGAGTACCGGCATTCCGGCCTTACCCATCTTGGCGAGGCCGGGGCCAGCTTGCCGATGCTCATGGCCAAGTCCCGGCACAAGAAGCCGGAGATCCTACGGCGCTACTTCCACCCCTCGGCCGAGGCGATCGCCGAGGTCACCAGCTTGCTCGCTCCCTGCGGCAGCAGGCGCTGAAGCGTGCCCGTCGGCGGCCTGCCAAAGGCCCTATCAGGGGAATCAGTGGCCCATTGAGGTGAGCTTGTCTCGCAGCGTCTTCAATTCCTTCGAGACGGTGACATCAGGGATGCTCATGAGGCGGTCCACCAGCGCGGCGTTCTCGTCCAAGCAGGTGGGGATGCTGATGTTCTTGATGACCCACGTGTCGCCGTCGGGGTAGAACTCAGCATCGCCTCCTGTGTCGACCACAGCGACGGGGCCGACAGTGGTCTTGGTTCCGTCGTGCTCAAAGACGATATCTACCACTCCGTACCACGGGTTCTCCCATCCGTGGTTCTTTGGCCCCATGGTGAGGGTCAGGCGATCAAGCTTGTTGTCTTCGACCGTGAAGCTGATGTCCTTCGACTGCTCATAAGGCGTCGTCGGCAGCTTGTCGGGCAGGGGGAAGTCGTAATTCATGGAGATCGCCAGTTCGCCTCCGATCTGATGGCATCCCGGCAGGACTCCGGCCTCACGAACACGCAACGTAGCTTTGGTGATCAGAGACGGACCAGGGGCTCGGTTCTCAAACGTGACGTCCAGATGCGGGCCCCGCAGATCCGTGAGGGCCTCTTGCCCCTCCTTGCCGTCGATGCCCTCCTTGATGTAAGCGGCGATTCTCGCGACCTTGAGATTGGGCTGGCGTGCTGCTTCTGACACGCCCGTGCTTGCTTGCACATCCCCGCTCTTCGCCTGCGACTGCCCTGACTCGGAGGAGTCGTTGCCGTAATAGATCGCAAGAACGATGCCTACGACGGTGGCGACCAGGGTCAGCAGGCCGATGAGGTTGGGCTTGTGCCTCCATCTCGATTCCGGATCGCTGTCAGGTGCAGACGGCGTGCCGGTCGTCGAAGGCTCAGCCGGCGCCGCTGCCGAGGCCGAAGGAGTGGTCGACGAACCAGCTGGTGTTGGTGCCGCCCCCGGCGGCGTAGTGGGGGGATTCGCAGGAGGCTGTGGAGCCGGTGTAGGTCCCCCCGTTGCGCCCTGCGAGCCTGGTGCGGCAGCAGGGGGTAACTGATCGCCCGCTCCGTTGGCCGCAGGGCTTCCGTTCGCATTCCCGCTGGTGGTGCCTGAAGAGTTCGGCATACGTATCCCCCTAGCACGTGGTCCAAGTCCCGGTGTGGAGAGGAAGGTTATCGAGGATCTCGTGTGCCAGTCGAAGGCCCCCGAGACCGCTGCTCCGCTTCCACCTCGGCGAACTCCGTGTACTCCAGGACCTCGCGCAGCTCCCACACGTGCTCGAACCGGGTCTTCTCCCGCTCGCCGTACGCCTTCAGCACCGAGGCGTCCGCGATACCGAGCTGTTCCGCGAGGTAGTCGGCGACCTCCGCCGGGATGTCCGTCGGGTCGTCCAGGAACACCCCCAGATAGCGCACGGTCGTCAGCTGGGCCGCGAAGCCAAGGCGGTTGTGGGACCGCCACTTGGACTCGATCAGCGCCCGGTCCGCGTCGTCCAGGAAGAAGAACCGCTCCAACTCGGCGCGCGCCGACGCCCCGTCGTACGCCGCGTACTTCGCGGCCTGCTCATCCGTCAGAAACTCGACCGGCACTCCGTACCTCCAGACAGTCAGTGATCAACACGACTGCCGAAGGCTCCGTCTTCGCCGAAGCCCAGGTCAAAGCGCTCCCGGACGCGCGAAGCGCTTAGCGCCAGTTTTCGTTCCGATGTTCCAAGCGCCGCCAATTGCATCTGATGCGAACTCGCGACGGTTCGCGAATCGGCTTGGCCAGCGGCGCCGACCAGCGTGCTGACCATGGAAGTTCGCCCTGCCTGCTGGTGGCGACCGTAGTGACGGACGTGAGCGCGACGCCAGCTGGTGTCACTCGTCCGGCTGACTGACCTGCGGATTGTCCTCCGACTCGCATCAGATGCGGTTTTCTCGCATACGACGCGAGTAACGGAGGGTGGTGGACCGGTGGGGTTCAACGGGTCGATCCCAGGTGCGGCACGGCTGCACCTGGTGGACGGGGTCGCGCTGCTGCGGCCGGAGGAACAGGTCTTCACCGCGATGCTGACCGGGTTCGCCAACCAGCAGCTCGCGCGGAATCTGGCCCGGACGACGGTGGAGGGCCGGGAGAACACGGTCAAGGCGTTCGCCGCGTACGTGAACACCTACCCGTGGCACTGGACGCCGGCGATGTTCGACGAGTGGCTCGGTGACCTGCGCTCGCTGAGGGATCTGCGCCGTTCCACGATCCGGTCCTACTCGGAGGCCGTCCGGGCGTTCTGCCACTTCGTCACCGACCCGCTCTATGCCTGGGCGGCCACCTGCGAGGAGCGGTTCGGCACCCACCCGGTGCAGGTCGTGCATGAGTGGAACACCGCGGTGCACGTCCAGGACAAAGAGGCCAACGCGAAGAAGCGGGCGTTCACCAAGGCCGAGCTGCACGCGCTCTTCGAGCACTGCGACGACGAGGTCGCCCGGATCCGGGCCTTCGGCCGCAAGGGCTGGCTGCCGGCGTTCCGCGACGCCACCCTGTTCAAGACCGCCTACGCCTACGGGCTGCGGCGCAACGAGACGCGGATGCTCGACGCCGCCGACTTCGGCCGCAACCCGCACGGCGCCGAGTACGGCGACTTCGGCCGCTGCCAGGTCCGGTTCGGCAAGGCCAAGAAGGGCTCCCCGCCCAAACGCCGCGGCGTGCTGACTGTGTTCGGCTGGACCCCCGACGTCCTGGACGAGTGGTTCACCGAGGTCCGCCCGCTGCTGGGCACCGACGGCAACCCAGCAGCCTGGCCGTCCGAGCGCGGGATGCGGATCGGCTGCCAGCGCATCAACTCCCGCTTCATCACCTACCGCAAGGCCCTGGGCCTGGACGACGGGCTGGACTACCACTCCTTCCGAAGGTCCTACGTCCCCCACCTCATCGAGGACGGCTGGGACCCCCGCTTCGTCCAGGAACAGGTCGGCCACGAGCACGCCAGCACCACGTCCATCTACACCTGCGTCTCCTCGGACTTTCGCACCCGCACCCTGCGCCGGCACCTGGACGTCACCGTCGCCGCCGTCCTCCAGGTCCAGAACGGGAAGCAGGCATGAAGCGCAAGGTCGGCTACACCTGGCGGCTGCGTGAGGTGATGGCCCAGCACCGCATCTTCACCGCGACCGAACTGGTCCCGTTGCTGCGTGAGCGCGGCATCGACCTGTCCGCCTCCCAGGTCCACCGCCTGGTCTCTGGCACCCCCGAGCGGCTGTCGCTGCAGGTCCTGTCCGCGCTCTGCGACATCCTCTCCTGCACTCCGGCCGAGCTGGTGGCGACCACCGCTGAGAACGCCGGTGTCCGCAAGACCGCCACCGGCGACCTGCCCACCCCGCCCGACAACGTCGCGAAGCTGCGGCCCCGCGCGGCCCGCATCCTGCCCGACGCATGAGCCGCCCCTACGCCACCGACGAGCAGTACGAACGCTGGTTCATGGCCGAGTGCTGCCGCTGCGGCCGCCGCAGGCACAAGTCCGGCACCTGGCCGGACGGATACGTCTGCCGGACCTGCTCGGACCGCGCGGTGCGAACACGAGGCACCTGCCCCGGATGCGGCCAGGACCGGGCTCTCCCCGGGCTCCACCCCGGCGACGGCTCCGCGATCTGCACGACCTGCGCTGGCTTCTCCCAGACCTTCGACTGCTCGCGCTGCGGCTTCGAGGGCAAACTCCTGGGCGGACGGCTCTGCGAGCGGTGCACGCTCACCGACCGGCTGACCGCCCTCCTGGACGACGGCACGGGTCGCGTCCGCCAGACGCTCACGCCCTTGCTCGACATGCTGGTGGCGATGGACGAGCCCAGAAGCGGCCTGGCCTGGCTGGCGATGCGCCACGACCATCCCGGAAACGCCTCCCGGATACTGCGGCGACTCGGACTCGGACAGCTGCCCCTCACCCATGATGCCTTCCACGAACTCCAGCCCTGGCGGGCAGCAGCTCACCTGGAAGAACTCCTGATGGCCAGCGGCGTCCTGCCCGCCGTCGACAAGTACATCTGCTCCTTCCAGCGATGGCTGCCCGGCCACCTGGCCGACATCACCGATCCCGGGCACGTCAAGACGATCAAGCTCTTCGCAACCTGGCACGTCCTTCCCCACCTACGGAAACGAGCCGACCGGAGCCACATCACGCCGAGCATCCGCCGCTTCGCAACTGAGCAGATCAAGCACGCGACCACCTTCCTGCAATGGCTCGGCACCCGGGACAGCACCCTCTCGTCCTGCGGCCAACTCGACATCGACGCCTGGTTCGCGGATAACACCGAACACGGCCGAACCTGCCTGAGGCCCTTCCTCAACTGGGCCATGCAGAACCGCCGGTGCCTACGTTCCCTCTCCATCCCCGCACAGAGGATCTCCCGACGACCCGCCCTGAGCGAGGACGAGCGCTTGGCCGCGCTCGGCCGGCTATTGACCGACGCAGACACCCCGATGCGCCTCCGCGTCGCCGGCGTCATCGTCCTCCTCTACGCGCAACCCCTCACCCGGATCGTCCAGCTCACGGTCGACGACGTGCTCCACGACGGAGAGACCACGCTTCTGCGGCTCGGGGAGCCCGCCTCTCCCGTCCCTGCACCAGCGGCAGCCCTGCTACTGGCATACATCGCAGACCGCGACAACATGAACACCGCCACCAACCAGGCATCCCGCTGGCTCTTCCCTGGCCGCCGGGCCGGACGGCCGGCCCGTCCCGACCACATGTCCTCACGACTGCGGGAGATCGGCATCCCGGTCGCCGCCGCCCGCGGCGCCGCCATCCGACAACAACTCCTCGAACTGCCCGCCCCCGTCGTCGCGGACGCCCTCGGATACCACGACAAGACCACCAGCCGCCTTCTCAGAGAAAGCGGCGGGACCTGGAGCCGATACGCCGCAGGCGACCACAGCCGGTCACCAGCGGGCTGGGCTCCTCGGGGAACCCTCGACAGTTGATTACGCGAGCCCACCAGTACCGAGGCCGTGATCAGAACATGGCCCACGCGTCGCCTGGCAGGTAGTGGAAAGCGTCGTCCATGGCGTCGGCAGGCAGGAACACCGGGCGCGTGAGCAGCCGATCGCCGGCCCGCTGGACGCACAGCACCACCCCGAGAGTCAGCGATCCGGCCTCCGCCCCGGGCAGGTAGAACAACTCCGTTCGGGTCTCCGCACTGTTTGCGCGGTCGAACAGCCACTGCTCCAGCTCGGAGGGAACCTTGCCGACCAGCGGCTCCCCGTCTGCAGGAACCTGAGGCCCCCGCAGGGCATCGACCGATATGCCGCACAGGCTCTCACCGGCTGAGAAGTAGAGCTTCAGACCCATCTTGGGGTAGGCGTGGCACGCGATGTTCCAATGCGAGTAGTGCTGGCGCACGGTCGCATGGGCTCCGCCGAGCGCGGAAGCCGCGGCGTCTGAACTCATTCCGAACCGCAGCGGCCCCACGCTCACGAACGGATCGAAGGTCCACTGCTGTCGCTCGCGGTCCGGCAAGACATCCCACAAACTCATGAACCGCAGCCTACGACGGACCATCCGTCCCGGATCAAGGCCTCCCGGCCTCGCGTCACCGCACGGCCAGATGATCAGCCGGCGGTCACAGCCGGTCACCAGCGGGCTGGGTTCCTCGGGGAATTAGCGACAGTTGTATACGCGAGCCCACCAGTATCAACCCCCGACCCACCATTCAGAACGCCGCCCCGGACCCCCTACTCGGACCACTACCCCGATCCACCGTTCAGAGGCACCCACCACTCAGACCGCCACCCCGGGACCACCGGCCAGACCGCCGCCCCAGGACCACCGGTCAAACCGCCGCTCCGAGACCCACCACTCAGCCCCGGGGGATCCGCCACTCAGACCACGGCCCGGAACCCACCACTCGAACCACCGCCCAGGACCCGCCGTTCAGACCACCGCCCCAGGACCCGCAGTTCAGGTTGCTGGGCCGGAGCCGGCGATCGAGACGTCCGGCCCGGATTTCTCCGCTCGAGCCAACCGGCCGAGAACGCGCGTGGTCCGTGCGGCCCGGAGCCACCGCTCGATACGGCCGGCCGAGAGCACCCTTCCAGCCACGCAGCCCGGAACCAACGCTCCACGCGGCCAGCCGACAGCACCCTCCCAACCACACAGCCCAGAACCACCGCCCAACGCGGCCAGCCGACAGCACCCTTCCAGCCACGCGGCCCGGAGCCCCCGCGCGGGCGACCCGGTGGCGAGAGCATCGCCATGCCACCCGGCCGGGAGCGGCGTCCGTCCCGGTCGGGAGGTGTTGTTCAGGCCACCTGGGCCATGAAGCGGGCCAGTGCCGCGCGTGAGCCGACGTTCAGCTTGGCGTAGATCCGGGTGAGGTGGACGCCGACGGTGCGCGGGCTGATCTGCAACCGGAGGGCTATGTCGCGGGTCTTGAGGCCCTCGCCGGCCAGGCGGGCGACCTCCTGCTCACGCTGGGTGAGGTCGTCGAGCGCCGGAACGCCGACGAGCGAACCCGTGAGGCTCAGTCCCAGCTCGTTCCTGCGCCGTCGGGCCTCCTCGCACACCGCCACGAGACCGTGCCGGCGTCCGATGCGTTCGGCTCCGTCGAGCATGCCGAGCGCCCGTGGGCGCTGACCGCTGAGTGCGGCGTGCGGAGCCGCCGCCAGCAGGGCCCGTGCCTGCTCGCACACCATCCCGGCCTCGGCGAACAACTCGAAGGCGGCTTCGTAGTCGCGCAGGGCTCCCGCCGGTCCGTCGACGCCCGCGTGGCCGGAGGCCATCAGGGCGTAGGCGCGCTCGGCAGGCAGGTCGGCCGCGGCCCCCGCCGCCCGGTCGGCCCATTCCCTGCCGCAGTCGTGACCGTGCTGTTCCGCCGCGGCGAACACCTCGTAGGCGTGGGCGGTCATGGAGGGCACCATGGTGGGCTGGTTGGCCCCGCCGCCTCCGCTGAGCACCAGTGCGTGGGCGGCGGCCGCATCGCCCTTGACCATGGCGGCCTCGGCGAGCAGCAGTGCGGCCACCGGCCGCCACCACAGGTCGGTGCCGCCCAGCTCGTCCAGGAGGAACACTCCGCTGCCGAGATCGGGGATGCGCAACAGCGTGCCGGTGACGGCGCTCAGCACGCGGGCCAGCGCGGCGTGCTCAGGGATACCGGCCGCCCGGGCCGTCGTCTGCGCCTCGGCGGCGAGCCCGCAGGCGGAGGCGATGTCCCCGAGGCGGCAGCGGACGAGGCCCAGCCCCGTGAGGAGGATGGGGAGCAGGTGCGTCTCGTTGCTGCTGCGCGCGGCGGCGACGGCCCGCTCCAGGTGTCCGGCGGCCGAACTGTGGCGCCAGATCAGCGCTTCGCCCCAGCCGAGGACGCCGAGTTGCTCCGGGCGCGCTCCCGCGACGTCGTGACGGGAGGCGTCGATGGTACGGGCGGACTCGGCGAGCGTGGCCGCGGCCTGGATCCGGTCGCCGCCGGTGAGCACCTGGCTCAGCCCGTGGAGCGCGAGCGCTCCGCCGAGCGCCCATGGGTCGCCGGCGCTCTCGCGCAGCAGCGTGTCGGTCTCACCGGGCAGCGGCGTGAGCCCGCGCAGCACCCGGGCGAGACCGTACTGGACCTTGAGGTGCACGGCACGCGCGTCGGTGGGGCCGTGGCCGCGGTGGGTCTCGGCGGTCACCAGGGGGTGGGTGTCGGCGGGATTGCCGAGCAGGGTTTCGGCGGTGACGAACCAGCGGACCGTGGCCTCGCGTTCGGCTGTGGCGTCGGCGGGGAGGGTGAGCAGCGTCTCGCGGCGCAGTTCGCCGAGTTCGTCCAGCCGGCCCTCGGCGGCGAGGGCGCGGGCCACCGGCAGGCGGATGCCGCTCGCGATGTCGCCGACCGGACCCTGCCGGGACAGGCGCATGGCCTTCGCCAGCCAGGTGCCGGCGTCCACGGCGCGGTGGCGGTGCAGTGCCTCCTCCGCCGCGGCGACCAGCACGCCGGCGTCCTCGGGCGTGGTCGCGCTGCCCGCGCCGTCGACATGGCGGACGAGCTCCATCGGGTCTTCGCCGCGGCGGCCGAGGTACCGCAGCGCACGGGCATGCAGGAGACCGCGCAGGCAGGAGTCCATCAGCTCGTACACGCACTCGCGGACCAGGGGATGCCGGAAGGCCAGGAGGTCCGCGCCGGCGGAGCGGACCAGGTCGGTGCAGCGCAGGGCGGCGAGGCTGTCGCACGCCTCGTCCGAGGAGAACTCCCCGACGGCGGTGACCGTTTCGAGGTCGAAGCGGTCACCGAGGACCGACGCGACGGCGAGCACCTCGCGGTCGCGCGGGGCGAGCGCTTCGGTCTCGGTCAGCAGTCGGGCGCTGATCCGCTCCCAGGCCGGCACCTCGGAGACGGAGGCTTCGGACGCGGCCAGCGCCGTCAGGTAGAGCGGCACGCCCTCGCTGCGGTGGTGCAGTTCGCGCAACGAGGGTGAGCACAGCGGTACGTCCAGCAGGGCGGCGCTCTGCGGCAGGGTGAGCGCGTCGAGTGCGAGGAGGTGGACGGTCCGCTTCTCCTCGCCCCGTTCGAGCAGGGACCGCAGCCGCAGCGGGCTCTGGCGGGGGCGGTGGGCCAGCACGATGGCGAGCGGTTCGTCCAGCGGCCAGTCCAGCAGGGCCTCGATGAGGTCGATCGATTCCGGGGCGGCGGCATGGAAGTCGTCGAGCAGCAGCACGACACCGTTGTCGGCCGCGGCCACGGTCTCCGCGACCCCCCGGCGCAGATCCGCGTAGAAGCGGCAGCGGGTGCCGTCGGCGGTCCAGGGCGCCCCGGAGGCGGCGGGCGAGCCCTGGCCGAGGCTGCGCACCAGGCGGGCGGCGGCCGTGTGGGGCGCGTTCGGCCGTTGTCGGCGCCAGCCGCCGAAGGCCTCGACGAAGGGCTGGAAGGGGCCGTCGGTGCACGAGGAGGCGCAGCCGGCCCGCAGGACCAGCAGTCCCATGCGCTCGGCCTCGTCGCCGAGCGCGTTCAGCATCCGGGTCTTCCCGTATCCGGGGTCTCCGGCTATGGCGGTGAAGGATCCGCGACCCTCCGCCAACTGCCCTAACAGGGCGCTCAGTCTGGTCAGTTCCTTTCCGCGGACCGTACGGTCGTGCTGTGGCTCACCGAGAGCAGTGGGGAGCATCTCGTATCCTCCGAGCAAGTTGGACGGTCGGCTTCCGCAAGGGCCGGCCGGCAGCCGGCCCGCGGCACCTGTCGACGCAGTGCGGATCGCAGATGCGGTCGACCCTCGTCCCCGCGGGCGCGGTGCATGAGCGGTCTGGCGGTCGCCGCGTGCGGCGGACTCCCCCCTCCCCCTTCGCCGTGGCTCCACAGTCGGCGGGAGCGCACCAACGAGCCGACAGGCTGAGTTCGTTCAGTGGCGCACAGACGTATCAGACATCATTGCCCAGGGTCGCACGCGTGAACGCATGAATTGTCCTAACGGGGACTCTCCCCGTATGGTACCCGTCCGATGCCGACCCGTGCGGTGTCCTCGCCGCGCCGCCGCCGTGGAGGACTTTCAGCCATGCCTGCCGACCGCCCCGCGCCGCGTCTTTCCGTCCTGGACGTCGCGCCCGTCTTCGCCGGCTCCTCGTCGGCCGAGGCCGTCCGCCAGTCCGTCGAACTTGCCCGGCGTGTCGAGGAGTTGGGCTACCACCGGTTCTGGGTCGCGGAGCACCACGGCATCGACAACATCGCCAGCTCCGTACCGCCGGTGCTGATCGGCCTGATCGCGGGCGTCACCTCCCGGCTCCGGGTCGGTTCCGGGGGAGTGATGCTGGCCAACCACAGCCCGCTGATCGTGGCCGAGCAGTTCGGCACCCTGGAGGCGGTGCATCCCGGCCGGATCGACCTGGGCGTCGGACGCGCCCCGGGGGCGGACGCGGTCACCGCGCACGCGCTGCGCCGGGCGCCGGACGCCGACGACTTCACCGGGCGCCTCGGTGAACTGCTCGGCTACCTCGGGTCGCTCCCGGAGCCCCCCGCGGGGTCCGAGGCCGTCCGGCCGCCGATCCAGGCGCTGCCCGCCGTGGACGCGCCGCCCGAGGTGTGGCTGCTGGGCTCCAGTGGCTACAGCGCCCAACTGGCCGCGGCGCTCGGTCTGCCGCTCGCCTTCGCCCACCACTTCTCACCCGATCTGGCGGCCGCGGCCGCGCAGTTGTACCGCGAGCAGTTCCGCCCCTCGGCGGTGCTGGACCGCCCGTACCTGGCCCTCTCGTCGATGGTGGTGGTGGCCGAGTGCGACGAGGAGGCACGCCGGTTGGCCGGGCCGATGCTGCTGACCTCGCTGTTGCAGCGGACCCGCGGCATCAGCGCCCCGCACCCGACCCCCGAGGAGGCGCAGAAGTACCCGTACTCGCCACGGGAGGCGGCCTTCGTCGCGGACCGGCTCGCCTCCCATCTCATCGGCGGCCCCGAGACGGTGCGCAACAAGGCGGAGGCGCTGCTGAAGGCCACCGGCGCCGACGAGTTGATGGCCCTGACGATGATCCACGACCAGGAACTACGCGTCCGCTCCTACGCCCTCCTCGCCGAGACACTCACACCCGGAACCACGGACGGCGCCCCCGCACGGACGAGGACCGACGAGCCGACGGGGCGATGACGGCCTGCGGGCGCGGGGCCGTCGGCGGGCGAGTGCGCCGGGCAGCGGCGGAGCGGTGCTCCGGCGGGCGGGGGGTGGGTCGTCAGCGGGTGCGCAGGCCGTCGATGACCAGGGACATCATCTGGTCGGCCTGGGCCGGACCCCCGCTGTACTCGGAGGCGATGGTGATGGCGTTGACCAGCCGGAGCAGCGTCAGCGCGTCCAGATCGGCGCGGATCGCGCCGGACCGCTGGGCGTGGGAGAGCAGGTGCTCCGCGGCCGAGATGATGCTCTCCCGGCACCACGAGGCCAGTGCCGCGCCCTCGTCGCGGAGCACGATCGCGAGCAGCCCCTTGAGGCCGTTGTGGGTGCCGCTGCGCTCGATCGAGGCCCGCAGCCAGGCCATGAGGGCGGTGACCGCCGACTCGGGGCCGGCGTCCTCGTCGGGCACCAGCGAGCGGGCCAGATCGCAGAGCTGGGAGATTTCCTCGCGGTAGACGGCCTCCAGCAGCGCCTCGCGGGTCGGGAAGTGCCGGTAGAGCGTGGCGTTGCCCACCCCGGCGCGCTTGGCGATGTCGTCGAGGGAGGTGTCGGCGCCGTAGGCGGCGAAGGCACGGCCGGCCTCGGCGAGCAGGCGCTCGTAGTTGCGGCGTGCGTCGGCCCGCATCGGCCGCGACGAGGAGGGCCCCGCAGTACCGGTGCTGGGCGTCATGGGCACTTCCCTGGTGTGTGGCTCGTCGGGGGTGCGGGGCCCGGAGCGGGCTCACCGCCGGCCTGAAAGGCGCTCGCCCCATGATAGACGGGCCACTCGGCGGCGGCCCCGTCCGCCCGCCCTTGAATAACCGGGGACAGTCCCTGTATTGTCGGCTCGCCACCGTCCGGCGCCGGGACGAGGGGGCCCGTCCGGCGCGCGGACTCACGCGGCGCGGTGGCCGCACGACCGCCGGCCGCCCTCGCCGCCGCACCGCTCCCCGGGGCGGGTGCCGCGGCCACGTCACCGTCTCGTTCGCGCACGGCCTCGTTCGGCACATCTCGTCCGTTCACCGCCTCGTTCGGTCACCTCTCGTGCGCTCCGCGGTGCTTTCCACTTGTCCCGGCCCCGCCGCACCGGGGCCTTCCCGGCGCGATCCCCATCCTGATCCCCATCCCCGTCCCCGGAGGACTGAGCATGCGTACAGGTCTGGCACGTACGGCGATCGAAGTGGCACAGGTACGGGCGAAGGAATCGGCCCGTCCCGACCGGCTCTTCGACGACCCGTTCGCCGGCGCCTTCCTGGAGGCGGCGCTCGGCGACGAGCCGGAGGCCGAGGAGCAGACGCCGGAACTCGCGGCCTGGAAGGCCGTCATCGAGTTCAACGTCACCATCAGGACCCGCTTCTTCGACGACTATCTGACGGAGTCGGCCGCCGCCGGCTGCCGGCAGGTGGTGATCCTCGGCGCCGGCCTGGACATGCGGGCCTACCGGCTCGCCTGGCCGCCGCAGACCCGGGTGTTCGAGGTGGACCTGGCGGACGTACTGGACTTCAAGGACGAGGTGATCAAGGAGCGTGGCGCCGAACCGGCCGCACTGCGCACGGCCGTCCGCGCCGACCTGCGCGAGGCGTGGCAGGAGGAGCTGACGGCCGCCGGGCACGACCCGTCGGTGCCCACGGTGTGGCTCCTGGAGGGGCTGCTGATCTATCTGACGGCGGAGGAGGCGGCAGCCCTGCTGACCACGATCGGGAGCCTCTCCTGCGCCGGCAGCCGGATCACCTTCGAGCACGCCAACACCGGACGCGCCTCGGCCGCCACGGAGGCCAAGGCGGTCCCGGCGCTGCGCGCGCTCAACGCCCTCGTCAAGGGCGGGCTCGGGGACGACACGCTCAGCTGGCTGGGCGAGCACGGCTGGGAGCCCCGGCTGCACGACCGCGCGGAGGTCGCCGCGGGTTACGGCCGCCCGGTGACCGGCCGGCCCAACGGCGGCCTCGCCACGGCGGTCCGCACGGCCGGATAGCCGGCGGCGCGCGGAACGGGCCGGGCCGGCACCCACCGCCCGGCCCGTTCCGCAGGTGCGGAGGTACGGAGGTACGGCCCCGGGCTCCACCGGGACCCGACCTCGTCCGCTGTCACCTCGCTGGTGCCGGCATGCGCTCGGCGGACGACAGCGAGGTGTACAGATCCCGCAGGGCACGGCCCGGTTCCAGGCCCAGTTCGTCCTTGACCGTGCGGCCGACCTGCCGGTAGACGCCCAGTGCCTCGGTCGTACGTCCCGTGCGGTGCAGGGCCAGCATGAGGTGGCGGGCGAAGTCCTCGCGCAGCGGATGAGCCGCCGTCAGGGCTCGCAACGGCGCGATGAGCGGTTCGTGGCGGCCCAGCGCGAACTCCTGCTCCACCCGCAGCGCCTCGCACTCCAGCCGGGCCTCCTCCGCCCAGCGCACGAACTCCTCGACCATGGGGCCGCCGCCGGCGAGCCCGCCCAGCGCCGGACCGCGCCACAGCGCGAGCGCCCGGCCGAAGGCACGCGAGGCGGCCTCGTGCCGTCCCGCCGCGGCCTGCGCGCGCCCGTCGGCGACGAACGCGCGGAAGTCGTCCACGTCCAGCTCGCCGGGCTCGACGCGCAGGACGTACCCGGCCGGGCGGGTGGTCAGCCGCTGCTCCTGGGCTGTGTCCCGCAGGCCCGACCAGTGGGCGAGCGCCTTGCGCACCTGATGGACGTAGACGTGCACGGCGGCGGTGAACCGGCGGGGCGGACAGTCGCCCCAGATCTCGGCCGCCAGCTGCGTGGTCGAGGTCACCCGCCCGGTGCGTACCAGCAGGACCGACAGCAGTGTCTCGACCTTGGGCGCGCTGACCGTCACCGGACCGGCCGGGGTGACGGCGCGCAGATCGCCCAGTATTTCGAACCTCATAGCGCACTCCTGGTACTCGCGGCGCACGCGTGCGGCCGGCGGGGCGGTCTCCGCTCCCGTGGGCACCCGTGCCCCCGCGAACAACGATGGGTGTGCGGCGCGAACCGCTCCGCTGCGGCGTGCGCGCCGTCGCCGACGGTCCCCTACGACGTCGTCGGCGGGGGGACCGCTCTCCGAACGGGGCGTTCCTCCCCCGCGTTCGGCCGGGCCGCGGGAAGCCGACGCCGGCCCCCGCAGGTTGTCGAGAACCCACCCTGTCAGTCCTGGCCGGAAGGCCACATCAGACAAAGTACGTACGCCCCCGGCCCAGGCGTACGCAGCCGGCTCGGCCAGGCAGCGGCATCCCGGCCGGCCGCACCCCAAGGGTGGCTTCAGCGAGGCACAAGAGGCGGGCCGGACACTGCCTGCGACCGGCGCGCACGGCTCCCTGCTGTCCGGTCGTCCCGGCCCGCCCGGCCACCCGACCCGTGAAGGACGCGACCCGTGAACGACATCGACGACTTCGTCACGTTGATCCGTGACGAGATCGGCCTGCCGCTGACCGAGGCGGAGACCGCGCTCGACCTCGACCAGGTGCCCGGCTGGGACTCGGTGCACCTGCTGTCGCTGCTGGCGGTCCTGGAACGCGAGACGGGCCGGCGCATCCCGCTGCCCGCCGTGCTGGAGGCGCCCACGCTCGGGCACATCTACGCACTCGCGGCCGACGGCTGACGGCCCCGCGCCCCGGCCGGCGCTTTAGAACTGCCCAAGCCCGCACGCCGACCATGACCGGGCGGCCGCACGGCCCGCAGGACCCGCCCTCCCGTCCTCGCCGGCAGGCACCGGCTCTCCCCGACAATCAAGGATCTTCATGAGGTTCTGGTCAACACGTCGCCGCACCTCCGTCGCCGTCACCTCCGTCCTGCTCGCCGGCGCGGCCGCCGGAACGCCCGCCGCGAGCGCCACGGTGGCCTCCGGTCACGCCAAGCCGGCCTGTGTGACGGTCAAGGGCATCACCGAGCAGACCGTCAAGTACGACACGGTCGGCTCCGCGAACCCGCCGATGCGCCAGGTGGGCGACACCGCCATCTACACGGACGTCATCTACGGCAAGGACGGCACCGTCATCGGCAAGGCCCTCGGCTACGTGACGATCGTGGGCGTACGGCCGTCGGACGGGCACCTCATCACCGACTACCAGGAGTCCGTGCAGCTTCCGCAGGGCACACTGCGCGACACCGGCCGGGGTCTGGACCGCAACGGGATGATCGCCGGGAAGTGGATGCACTTCTCCGCCGTCGGCACCGGGGGCGAGTTCGCGGGCAAGGCCGGCTACCGGCGCTGGCGGCTGCTGCCTCCGCTGTACGATCCGCCGCAGGCCAGCGAGATCGCCGAAGTCGTCATCCGGCTGTGCGGCTGAGGGAAGCGGACGTGAGCGGCACAGACGTACACGTGCTCGGGGTCGGCACGGCCCTGCCGGGGCCGCCCCTGGACAACGCCGTTCTCGGGCGGCGGCTGCGGATGCCGGGGCAGTGGGAGGAGTGGGTGGCCACCTTCATCGGCACCGAGAGCCGTCATCTGTCCATCGACCTCGACAGCGGCAAGCCCTCCTGCACCCTGGCGGACCTGTGCGAGACCGCGGGCCGGCGGGCGCTGGAGCGGGCGGGGCTCGCCCCGGAGCAGGTCGACCTGCTGGTGATGGGCACGGCCTCGCCGGACGCGCTGATGCCGGCGACCGTGAACGTGGTCGCCGACCGGCTGCGGATCAACGGAGTGCCCAGCTACCAGCTGCAGTCCGGCTGCACCGGCGCCTTCCAGGCGATGCACGTCGCCCTGCAGCTGCTGTCCACCGGTGCCTACCGCAACGCGCTGGTCCTGGGCGGTGACGTGACGGCGCGGTTCTACGACTTCGACGTCGACTTCGCCACCCTGCCGCCCGAACACCTGGTGCACTACGTCCTGTTCGGCGACGGCGCGGGCGCCATGGTGCTCGGTGCGCAGCCGGCGGCGGGCGCACTGGCGGTGCGCCGGCTGTTCACCCGCCTGACCGGTCTGGACCGGCCGCCGGGGCAGACGGTGCGCTGGTACGGGCCGTCCGACCGGGACGAGACCGGCTCTCCGGCCGAGGAGGACTACAAGGAGATCGAGCGGTCCGTGCCGGCGATGGCCGCCGAGATCCTCGAGGAACTGCTGGACGAGACCGGCTGGTACCCCGACGAGGTGGACTTCCTGCTGCCGCCGCAGCTGTCCGGCCGGATGACGGCGAAGATCGTCGATCTGCTGGCGCTGCCCTCCGCGACCGAGGTCAGCTGCGTGCGGGAGGTCGGCAACAACGGCAACGCCACCCCGTTCTTCCAATTGGAGCGGCTGCTCGACCAGATCACCCCGGGCCGGCGGGCGCTGGGCGTGTCGGTGGAGTCGAGCAAGTGGATCAAGGCGGGCTTCGCCGTCGAGATGGTGTAGCGGAGCCGGGCGCTCCGCTCCCTTCCTCAGCCGCAGCCGGTCCTGCGGGACCGCCGACGATTCTCAGGGAGTCCATGATGTCAGGCTCGTCCGGCCGGGAACGCGGTGCGGTGGCGCGGATCGGTCCCGAAGTACGCCGACGGCGGCACACCCAGTACTTCACCGGGGTCATCCGCGCCTTCTCGCCCGTCTTCCTGGACACCGACGTCGACATGACCCGGGTGCTGCGGCACCGGGCCGCCGAACCGGGCTATTCCGTGGTGAGTTACGTCGTCCAGGCCGCCGCGCGTGCCACGGCCGCGCACCCGGAGGCGAACGCCGCGCTGCGCGGCCGTCTGTGGCCGCGGCTCGCCCGGTACACGGGGGTGCACGCGAAGGTGACCCTGGACAAGCGGCTCGACGGGCACCGGGTGGTGCTGGCGACGGTGGTGCCCGACGCGGACACCGCGAGCCTGGACGCGATCCAGGAGCGGGTGTCGCACTTCCGGGACGGTGATCCGCAGACCATGCCCGAGTTCGCCATGGTACGGACCCTGCACCGGCTGCCGAGGCCGATCGGGCTGCCGCTGTTCCGGCTCGCCGCCCGTTCGCTGCGGCGCCGTCCGCACCTGCTGGGCACACTGGCGATCACCTCGCTCGGCCACCGTCCGGTCAACGGCTTCCACTCGGTGGGCGGCACCACGGTGACACTCGGCGTGGGCCAGATCGCCGAGCGCCCGGTGGTCCGTGACGGAGCCGTGGCCGTCGCCCCGGTCATGCGGCTGAACCTCGCCTTCGACCACCGCGTCATCGACGGCGCGGAAGCGGCCGACCTGCTCACCGAGATCAAGGACGGCTTGGAGAACTTCCCCTCCGGCACCGCGGACGACCGTGCGGCCGGGGACCCCGCCAGGTCCCTGGACACCGCCCGTCCCCGCTGACCGAAGCGCCCGCTCGGCCTGCGGCCGACCGGCGCCGAGCGAAAGGCTGACATGGCGAACTCCGACGATAGCCCGGCCGGTTCCGGTTCCCCGGCCGAGCCCTTCACCGTGGCGGTGGTCGGGGCGGGGCCCGCGGGCACCTCGCTGCTGGAACGGATCTGCGCGAACGTGCCCGACATCCTGCCCGACCGCCCGGTGCGGGTGCATCTGATCGATCCCTTCCCGCCCGGCGGCGGCCGGGTCTGGCGGTCCGAGCAGTCGGCCCTGATGTGGGCCAACACCCCGATGGCCGCGATCACCGTCTTCCCCGACGAGGGCATGGCCTGCGAGGGCCCCAAGCCGCCGGGCCCGTCGATCCTGGACTGGGCCCGCACGGCCGGACCCGAGGAACTCACCGACCCCGTGGTGGCCGACGAGGCGGCGCGGGCCCACCCCGGCTTCTACCCCTCGCGGCGCACCCTGGCAGCGTATCTCGGCTCGGTGGTACGGCGGTTGACCGCGCAGGCACCGCCCGGCGTCGAGGTGGTCCTGCACACCGACACCGGCGTCGAGCTGGTGGACGACGACACGCGCACCACCGTACGGCTGGCGTCCGGCGCCGAGGTGGTGGCGGACGCGGTGCTGCTGGCCCAGGGACACCACGAGGTGGAGCCGGCGCCGGAGGCGGGGGCGCTCGGCGCGTTCGCCCGGGAGCACGGGCTTGTCCATCTGCCCGCGCAGTACGCCGCCGACGCCGACCTCGACGTGCTGCCGCCCGGCGAGGCGGTGATCGTCCGAGGCCTCGCGCTGTCCTTCGTCGACTACATGGTGCTGCTCACCGAGGGGCGGGGCGGCAGCTACCGGCGGGCGGCCGACGGCACGCTGCGGTACGTGCCGTCCGGACGGGAACCGGTGCTGTACGCCGGGTCGCGGCGGGGCGTGCCCTACCGTGCCAAGTTCGGTTACGCCACGCTGCGCACCGAGAAGCCGGTGCCGCGGTTCCTGACCTCGCACACCGTCAAGGAGCTGATCGCCCGGCCCGGCCCGGTGCACTTCGGAGTCGACATCCAGCCGCTGATCACCGCGGAGATGGAGTACGCCCACTACCACGAGCTGTACGCCGGCCACCCCGACCGCGTCACCCGCCCCTGGGCGGAGGTGGCCGGCGTCTTCGAGCTGCTGGGCGGGCAGGACCCGGGCGACCGGGCCATGATCGACGAACTGGTGGCGGCGACGGTGCCCGATCCCGCCGACCGCTTCGACCTGCACGCCACCGAGTACCCGCTGGAGGGCGTGCGGGCGGCGGACGCCGACGCGCTGCACGCCCTGGTCCTGGCGCATGTCGAGGCGGACCTGGCCCGGCGCAACGATCCCCGGCACAGCCCCGATCTGGCGGCGCTGCAGGCCCTGATGGCGAGCATGGGACCGATCTTCCAGCTGCTCAGCTCCAACCGGCTGTCGGCGTTCTCCCGCACCAAGGAGCTGGACCCGTGGTTCCACGACTTCTTCGGTTACATCGGGAGCGGGGCGCCGGGGCCGCGCGCCGAGCAGATGATCGCGCTCGCCCGGGCCGGTGTGGTGCGCTTCATCGGCGGGGGCCTGCGGGTGGTGGCCGACGCCGAGCGGGGGGTGTTCCGGGCGAGCGGCGTCAACGCCCCGGGCAGTGTGGAGGCGCGGGCCCTGCTGGAGGCGCGGCTGCCCACCGCGAGCGTGGAGCGCAATCGCGACCGGCTGATCCGGCGCCTGTTCGCGCGGGGCGCCTGCACCGAGGAGCTGCTGCGCGACGCACCCGACGCGCCCGCCCATGGCTCGGGCAAGCTGGCGGTGGCCGCCGGTGACCAGCGGGTCCTGGCGGCGGACGGCACACCGCACCCGCGGCTGTTCGCGGTCGGCGCATGGACGGCGGGGTTCGGCCCGGCCGGGTTCCCCCGGCTGAACCCGATCGGCTTCATGCGCTGCGACGCGATGGTGCGTTCGATGCTGCGCCAGGGAGTGCGCGCCGGGTCCGCCGTCGGGATGGGGTGAGCGAAACGCGGTGGGGGGGGGGGGGGGGGGGGGGGGGGGGGGGGGGGGGGGGGGGGGGGGGGGGGGGGGGGGGGGAGGCGGAGGGGAAGGGGAGGGA
>NZ_JBVHVI010000006.1:0-11737 GCF_055564915.1 Streptomyces sp. NPDC028928 | reverse complement strand
TGCATAGCCTCTCCCCCCCCTCCCCCCCCCCCTCCCCCCCCCCCCCCCCCCCCCCCCCCCCCCCCCCCCCCCCCCCCCCCCCCCCCCCCCCGCGTTCGCGGAGGGTCCGAGCCCTCAGCCGATGGTGCCGACGGTGTCCTCGAACCGGTCGCGTTTGACGTACATGTCCCAGAAGCGGTCGGCGAGATCCTTCGGCCAGACCCGCTCCGGGGTGAACCCGACGCTGCTGCGGTCGGCGGAGTCGAACTTGCGCTGGGCCTCGCTGAGTTCGATGAGCGCGCCGATGGTGAGGCCGCCGGCGTAGATGCCCTTGGGGGCGAGCGAGTCGTGGAGCGTCTTGAGGTAGTTGCGGAAGCCGGCGAAGGCGATGCCGACGTTGCTCATGACGGCCAGCGGGGTGGTACCGGCCGCGCCCAGGCCGAAGAGCAGGGCGCCGTCGCCGCGTTCGAGCATCGCCGGCAGGACCAGGCGGACCAGCCGGATCGGAGCGAGGAGCCGCACGTCGAGCTGCGGCTGGAGGTTCTCCAGATCCAAATCCAGGGTGGCCACCGGCTGTTCGGTGATGCCGGCCGGGCTGTACTCGACGACGTCGATCCGGCCGAAGCGCTCGGTGATCGCCGCGACGGTGCCGGCGAGCGCCGCGTGGTCGGCCAGGTCCTGGGTGAAGACGTGCGCCTCGATGCCCTCGGCCGCCAGTTCCGCGCGCAGCGCGTCGAGTTTGGACTGGGTGCGGGCGACGAGGGCGACCCGGAAGCCCTCCTGGCCGAAGCGCCGGGCGACGCCCAGCCCCAGGCCGGTACCGGCTCCGAATACGGCGATGGTCTTGGACATGGGGCGATGGGTCCCTCTCTGCTGGATCCTGCTCTGCTGGTCCTGAGCTGTCCTGACCGACGGCCGGGTCCGCCGCCGTGGCGGGCCCGGCCGTCGTGCCCGTCACCAGGTGACGGGGAGTTCGTGCAGGCCGTACATGATCGCGTCGTTCTTGAACGGCAGTTCCCCCAGTGGCGTGGCCAGCCGTAGGTCCGGCAGCCGGGCCAGCAGGGAGGTGAAGACCAGGTCCAGCTCCAGCCGGGCGAGGTTCTGACCGAGGCACTGGTGGATGCCGTAGCCGAAGGCCATGTGGGAGGGCGAGGCGCGGTGCGGGTCGAACTCCTCGGGCCGTTCGAAGACGCGGCCGTCCCGGTTGGCGGCGGCGTTGGAGAGCAGCACGCCCTCGCCGGCGGCGATGGTGACGCCGCCGACCTCGATGTCGGCCAGGGCGACGCGGCCGGTGGCGTGGTCGGAGATGCTGAAGTAGCGCAGCATCTCCTCGACCGCCTTGGGCACCAGCGCCGGGTCCTTCAGCAGCTCGGCCTTCAGCTCGGGGTGCTCGATCAGGTAGGCGGTGCCCAGCGAGATCATGTTGGCGGTGGTCTCGTGGCCGGCCACGAGGATCATCAGGGCCATACCGGTCAGGTGCTCGGCGTCCTCCACCCCGGCCTCGCGGTACCGCACGGCCAGTCGGCTGAGCAGGTCCCGCTCCGGCTCCGCCGTCCTGCGCAGCACGAGTGCGTGCAGGTAGGCGCGGAGTTCCACGAGGGAGGCGAGACGGTCCGGGCCGCTGGTGCCGCGGTCGGTCATCAGCCGGGCCCGGGACTGGAAGACCTCGCGGTCGGCATAGGGCACGCCGAGCAGTTCGCAGATGGTCAGCGAGGGCACGGGCAGGGACAGGGCCTGCACCAGGTCCACGGGCCTGGGGCCGTCCACGACACGGTCGAGGCAGTCGTCGACGGTCCGCCGGATCGCCGGACGCAGCGCCTCCACCTTGCGCACGGTGAACTCGCTGATCACCATGCGCCGGTAGACGGCGTGCTCGGGCGGGTCCATCCAGGGCAGGAAGCCCCGCCGGTCGATGGCCTGCTGGCCGCTGAGCAGGGCGGGGAAACCGGGGTGCACCCGGTCGGCACTGAGCTGGGGTTCGGTGAACAGCCTGCGTACGTCCTCGTAACGGGTGGCGAGCCAGGCCTCCTTGCCGGTGGGCAGGCTGACCCGGGCCAGCGGCTGTTCCTCGCGCAGCCGCGCGTACTGCTCCGGCAGTGCGAACGGGCAGGTGCGCGGCATGGGGTACGACGGCGGCGGGCCGACGTCTGCGGTATCGGTCACTGGTGGGCCTCCAGGGATGCGGCGGCTAGGCACCGTCGGCGTGCGGTTCGGGGGCCGGGCCGTCGAGGAGGACGGCGCGGGCCGGGCAGCGGGCGGCCGCGTCCCGTACCGCGGGCGCCAGTTCCGGCGGGACCTGCGCGAGCAGCACGTACGAGAGCCCGTCGTCGTCGCTCTGGTCGAAGACCTCGGGAGCGGCCAGGACGCACTGCCCGGCGCCCACACAGACCTCGCGGTCGATCCGGGGCCGGGTCGCGGGGTCCGTCCGCCGGCCGGCAGCGGCGCTCACCAGGTCACCGGGAGCTCGTGGACGCCGTACATGATGGCGTCGTCCTTGAACGGGAGTTCCTCGACGGGCACCGCGGGGGCCAGCCCGGGCAGCCGGGTGAGCAGGGTGCTGAAGACGACCTCCAGTTCCAGCCGGGCGAGGTTCTGGCCCAGGCACTGGTGGATGCCGTAGCCGAACGCCATGTGCTGGCGGGCGTCGCGGTGGATGTCGAGGGTCTCCGGGTCGGGGAAGACCGCGCCGTCGCGGTTGGCGGCGGCGTTGGAGAGCAGGACGCCCTGCCCCTTGCGGATCGTCACCCCGCCCACGGTGATGTCCTCGAGGGCGACCCGGCTGGTGACGTTGTCCGCGACGCTGAAGTAGCGCAGGAGTTCCTCGACGGCCTTGGGGGCGAGAGCGGGGTCCGCCCGGACGGCCGCGGCCTGCTCGGGGTGCGACAGGAGTGCCACGGTGCCCAGGGCGATGGTGCTGGCGGTGCTCTCGTAGCCGCCGATCAGGATCAGCAGGGCCAGGCCGGTGAGGTGGTCGTGGTCGTCCGCGCCGGCCTCGCGGTGGCGGGCCACCAGCCGGCTGAGGACGTCGTCGGCGGGCTCGTCGCCCTTGCGGTGCAGGAGGTCGCCGAGGTAGGTACGCAGGTCCTTCAGGGCGGCGGCGCGTTCCTCGGGCGGGTGGACCCGGCTGACCATCACCTCGGCGCGTTCCTGGACGTGGTCCATGTCCTGGGGCGGCACGCCGAGCACCTCGCAGATGGTCAGCGTCGGCACCGGCAGGGCGAGCGCCTGGACGAGGTCCGCCGGGCGGGGGCCGTCGAGCATCCGGTCGATGCAGCCGTCCACGACGGCCTGCACCCGCGGTCGCAGGGCGCGGATGCGGCGCACGGTGAACTCGTTGATGAGCATGCGCCGGTAGCGGGTGTGCTCGGGCGGGTCCATCCACGGCAGGAAGCCCTTGGCCTGTTCGTCGAAGGACTTCCGGCGCGGGGCGAGGATCGGGAAGGTCGGGTGGGTGCCGTTCGCGCTCAGCCGCGGGTCGAGGAAGAGACCGCGGACGTGCTCGTGGCTGGTCACCAGCCAGGCGTCCCGGCCGCTGGCCAGGGCGACGGGGGTGATCGGTGCCGTGTCACGGAGTTCGGCGTACTGCTCGTTCAGGCCGAAGGGACAACGACGGGGCATGGGAAAGCTGGGAAGTTCGGCCGGTTCGTCGGTCGGTACGGCCGACTCGGCGGTGTCGGTCACGCGTGCCTCCAGGCTGGGGGGCCGTTCGCACTTGTCCGACAGGATCCCGGTGGCCTCTAAAGCGCGGCTAGCGCCCGGCTTTCGGGCATCCGACCTCGACACGGCCCTGCTCCGCGGGGACGGTCGAACGGCACACGGCCCTGCTCCGCGGGAACGCCCGGACAGCACACGGCCCTGCTCCGACGGGAACGGTCGAACGGCACACGGCCCTGCTCCGCGGGAACGCCCGGCCGGCACACGGCCCTGCTCCGACGGGAACGGTCGAACGGCACACGGCCTGCTCCGCGGGAACGCCCGGACAGCCCACGGCCCTGCTCCGCGGGAACGCCCGGACAGCCCACGGGCATGACCCCACAGGAACACCCGGACGCCACACGGACACGACGCCCAGGGACAGCCGGACAGCACACAACCAGCCCCCAGGGACGCCCGGACGGCACAGCCACACCCCCCCCCGGACAGCCGTGCGGCGCGCGGACAAGACCCACAGGAACGCCCAGACGGCACGCGGACATGACCCACAGGACAGCCGGACAGCACACAACGACACCCCCAGGGACGGCCGGACGGCACACAGCCACACCCCCAGGGACAGCCAGGCGGCACGCGGACATGACCCACAGGACACCCGGACGGCCCGGACGGCCCGGACGGCACACAACCACACCCCCAGGGGCCCCCGGACGGCACACAACCTCACCCCCAGGGACACCCGGGCGGCGCGCGGTCGGGGTCCGTCGGGTTCGCCGCCCGGCCGTGGTCGTACGGCTCCCGCCGTCGGACGCACGTGTGCCCGGACGCCGGCAGGGGCGTCCGGGCACACGAGCAGGAAGGGAACCTCGGCTCGACGGGGGTTCGCGCCGGGTCAGCCCTCCTTGGCCGCCGAAGCCGGGGTCGGCTTGGCGGACGCGGCGGCGGGCGGCTTCGGCGTACGGAAGACGAACACCGCCACGACCAGGGCGAGGGCCACGAAGACGACGCCCACGGTGAAGGCGGACTGCAGTCCCTCGGTGAAAGCGTGCTGTGCCTGGACCTCGGGGGAGGCGCCGGCCGGCTTTCCGGCGGCGTCCTTCTGTGCCGTGCCGAACACGGTGACCAGGATGGCCAGGCCGAGACCGCCGCCGAGCTGCATCAGCGTCTGCAGGATGCCCGAGGCGGAACCGGAGTCCTTGGGAGCGACCCCGGCGAGGATGGTGGCGTTCAGCGGCATGAAGCTCAGGCCCATGCCGACGCCGAAGATCAGCAGCGGTGCGAAGACGGACCCGAAGTAGCTGCTGTCGGTGGAGACCTGGGTGAGCCACACCATGGTCACGGTCATCAGCGTGGCGCCGGTGATCATCAGCGGCTTGCCACCGTACTTCGGGAGCAGTTTCGGCACCTGCGCGACGGTCGTGAACATCGCCAGCGTCATGGGCAGGAAGGCCAGACCGGCACGGGCCGGGCTGAGGTCCAGCGCGTTCTGCACGAACTGGCTGAGGAAGAAGAACAGCCCCATCATCGTGGCGGTGAGCAGCAGGATGTTCAGGTAGCCGCCGGAGCGGTTGCGGCTGCGGAACAGCCGCAGCGGCACGATGGGCTGCTCAACCCTCGTCTCGATCACCAGGAAGGCGGCCAGCAGCAGGGCCGCGGCCACGAAGGAGCCCACGGTCAGCCCGTCGCCCCAGCCGTCGGTGGGCACCCTGAGGAATCCGTAGACCAGCGCGACCATGCCCGCGGTGACGGTGACGGTGCCGCCGTAGTCGATGCGGGCCCGGTGCCGTTCGGGTTCGCGGATGAAGCGCGGGGCACCGAGCATCACGGCCAGGCCGAGCGGCACGTTGACGAACATCACCGCGCGCCAGCTCACCCAGTCGGTGAGCACGCCGCCGAGGATCAGGCCGACGGACGCGCCCGCGCCGGCGGTGGCGGAGTAGACCGCGAGCGCCCGGTTGCGCGCGGCCCCCTCCTCGAAGTTGGAGGCGATCAGGGCGAGCGTGTTGGGCGACAGCAGTGCCGCGCCGACGCCCTGCCCGATCCGGGCCGCCACGAGCAGTTCGGGCGAGTTGGCGAACCCGCCGAGCAGCGAGGCGATGGTGAACAAGGTGGTGCCGGCGACGAGCACCCGGCGCCGGCCGAGCATGTCGCCCATCCGCCCGCCGAGCAGCAGCAGACCGCCGAAGGCGAGCGTGTAGGAGTTGACCACCCAGGACAGACCGACGGACGAGAAGCCGAGGGCGTCCTGGATCTCGGGCAGCGCGATGTTCACCACCGTCGCGTCCAGGCCGACCATCAGGTAGGCGGTCGCGATGAGCGCCAGGGTGATCCCTGGGTGACCGCCCGCCCGGTCACCGCCTGCGGGTGGGGGGTCGGTGACGACCGTCGGCGGGGAGTTGGTCTGGTCGCTCATGGCTCTCCTTCGGCTCCGGCGCGGGCCACCGGACATGCACGCCGGGAAGCGGTCGAGATGGGGGGACGGATCAGCCCACGGAGGTGTTCCGTCGGCCCCTCGAACTATATGGGGACAGGCCCCGTTTATTCAACAGGCCGGTCCCGTACGGCGATCGGCGCGTGGTCGCGGGCTCCTTAAGGCCGCGAAAAGCACCGCCTAAGGACAGGAACCGACCCTGTGTGGCCGACGGTGGCCCGGCCACCGCGGCTCCCTCGCCGACGCGCTGGAGAAGGGCGACGACACCCGATGCCACTTGGCCACCCCGCACACGCGACATCCGACGACGACGCGGCAGCCGACGCGATCGCGGTCATCGGCCTCGCCTGCCGCCTGCCCGGCGCCGACAACCCCGCGGCGTTCTGGCAGCTGCTCCACGACGGCCGCAGCGCCGTGGCCACCGCGCCGGACGGCCGCGGTGTCGCCCCGGTCGCGGAGACCGGCCCCGAGGCCGCCGCCCGGTACGGGGCCTTCCTCGACGACGTCGGCAGCTTCGACGCCGAGTTCTTCGGGCTGTCACCGCGCGAGGCCGCCGCCGCCGACCCGCAGCAGCGGCTGGTGCTGGAACTGGCCTGGGAGGCCATGGAGGACGCGGGGATCCGGCCGGAGTCCCTGCGCGGCAGCCGTACCGGCGTCTTCGTCGGGGCGATCGCCGACGACTACGCCGCCCTGACCCGGGCCCATGGACCCCAGGCCGTGGGCCGGCACACCCTCACCGGGCTGAACCGCGGCATCATCGCCAACCGGGTGTCGTACACCTTCGACCTGCACGGGCCGAGCCTCAGCGTGGACAGCGCGCAGTCCTCGTCCCTGGTGGCGGTGCACCTGGCCTGCGAGAGCCTGCGGCACGGCGAGTCGGAGCTGGCCCTGGCGGCCGGGGTGAGCCTGGCGCTGGCCCCCGAGAGCGCGCTGAGCACCGCCCGCTTCGGCGCGCTCTCCCCCGACGGCCGCTGCTTCACGTTCGACGCCCGCGCCAACGGCTACGTCCGCGGCGAGGGCGCCGGCCTCGTGCTGCTGAAGCCGCTCGCGCGGGCCCGCGCCGACGGCGACCGCGTGCTGTGCGTCATCCGGGGCAGCGCCACCAACAACGACGGCACCACCGACGGCCTGACCGTCCCCGGCGAGGCCGCCCAGACCGACGTGATCCGCCGCGCCTGGGCCGCCGCCGGCCTCGACCCCGCCACCGCCGGCTACGTCGAGCTGCACGGCACCGGCACCCGGGTCGGCGATCCGATCGAGGCGGCCGCACTCGGCGCGGCCCTCGGCACCGGACGCCCCGCGGACGATCCGCTGCCCGTCGGCTCGGCCAAGACCAACGTCGGTCACCTGGAGGGCGCCGCCGGCGTCGTCGGGCTGCTCAAGACCGTCCTGGCCCTGCGTCACCGCACCCTGCCGGCCACCCTCAACCACCGCACCGCCCACCCGGCGATCCCGCTCGCCTCACTCGGTCTGCGCGTCCAGGTGGAGCGCACCCCCTGGACCGCGCGGGACGGAGGTCCGCTCGCCGCCGGCGTCAGTTCCTTCGGGATGGGCGGCACGAACTGCCATGTGGTCCTCACGGAGGCGCCGCCCACGCCGGGCGAAGGCGCGGAACCCGGGGACGGCCGCCCGGACGGGCGACCGGAACCCATCGTCTCCCAGGCGGAGGGCAGCGGACCCGACGGGGCGTCCGGGAACCCTCCGGCGGCCCCCGGGACCGCACGGGTCCCCGAGGACCGGCCGGCCGGCGGGTGGCTGGTCTGGCCGGTCTCCGGGCGGAGTGCCGACGCGCTGCGGGACCAGGCGGGACGCCTGTACGACCGCCTCACCGCGGAACCGGGCGGACGCCCGGCGACCGGCGACCGGGACATCGCCGCGGCCCTGCACCAAAGCCGCACCGCCTTCGAGCACCGCGCGGTCGTCGTCGGCCGGGACAGGGACACCCTGCTGCACGGGCTGACCGCGCTGGCCTCGGGCGAACCCGCCGCCCACGTGGTGAGCGGAACCGTCGCCGACCCCGGGCAGCTCGCCTTCGTCTTCAGCGGGCAGGGCAGCCAGCGGCTGGGTATGGGCGCCACGCTGTACCAGGACCACCCGCGCTTCGCCCGGGCCCTGGACGACGTACTCGCGGAACTCGCCCCGCTGGTGCCGCGCCCGCTCGACGACCTGCTGCTCGGCTCCGCGGCCGGCGTCGACCCCGCCGTCCTGGACAGCACCGACCTCACCCAGCCCGCCCTGTTCGCCGTCGAAGTCGCGCTGTACCGGCTGCTGGAGTCGTGGGACGTGCGCCCCGGGCTGCTGCTCGGGCACTCCGTGGGCGAGATCGCGGCGGCGCACGTGGCCGGTGTGCTGTCACTCGCGGACGCGTGCGCACTGGTCGCCGCCCGCGGCCGGCTGATGCGGGCGCTGCCCGAGGGCGGCGCGATGTTCTCGGTGGAGGCGACCCCGGAAGAAGCGGCCGGCGTCGTCGCCGGGTACGAGGGCGAGGTCGGGATCGCCGCCGTCAACGGCCCGCGCACGGTCGTACTCGCCGGGGACACCGACAGGGTGACGGAACTGGCCGGGATCCTCGCAGGCCGCGGCCACCGGACCCGGCGGCTGCGGGTGAGCCACGCCTTCCACTCCCCCCGCATGGAGCCGATGCTCGCCGAGTTCCACGACGTCACGCGCACGCTGGCCTACGCCCCCGCGACGGTGCCGGTGGTGTCCACCGTCACCGGTGCCCTCGCCTCCCCCGGCGAACTCGCGTCGCCCGACCACTGGGTCGCCCACGCCCGGCGGACCGTGCGCTTCCTGGACGCCGTGCGCACCGCCGAGGCGCTCGGTACCTCCGCCTTCCTCGGCATCGGACCGGACGCGGCCCTGACCGGCCTCGCCCGTGACGGGCTCACCGGTGCCTCCCGCCCGAGCACCGCCACGGTCTCCGCCCCCACCCTGCGCCGGGACCGCGACGAGACGCAGACCCTGCTCACCGCGCTGGCCCGGCTGCACACGCACGGAGTCGCGGTCGACTGGACGGCCGTACTCGGCGCCGACGGCTCCCACCGCCACGTCGAGCTGCCGACCTACGCCTTCCAACGCCGGCTGCACTGGCTGGAAGGCGCGGCGCGGCCCCAGGAGGAGACGGGCGACGCGCCCCCGGCCCCCGTCCGGGCCCCGGAGCCCGCGGCGACCGACGACCGCGCCGGAGCGGACGAACTGCTCCGGGTCGTCCGCGCCCACACGGCCGCCGTCCTGGGTCACGCCTCGGGCGGCGACATCCGTGCCGACCGCAGCTTCAAGGATCTCGGCCTGGACTCGCAGGGCGCGGTGGAGCTGCGCGACCGTCTCGCCGCCGAGACGGGCCTGCCCCTGCCGTCCACCGTCACGTACGACCACGCCAACCCGGCCCTCCTCGCCGCGCGCCTGCACACGGAGCTGAGCGGCGGCCCGTCCGCCGCCGACGCGCCCGGCCGGGCCACGGCCGCCCGGAGCGACGAGCCGATCGCGATCGTCGGCATGGCCGGCCGCTTCCCCGGCGGCGCCTCGTCCCCCGACGAACTGTGGGACCTGGTCTCGCGCGGCCGGGACGTGATCGGTCCCTTCCCCACCGACCGCGGCTGGGACCTGGACGACCTCTACGACCCCGACCCGGACCGGACCGGCGCCTCGTACGTACGCGAGGGCGGATTCCTGGACGGCGCGGGCGACTTCGACGCGGCTTTCTTCGGCATCAGCCCCCGTGAGGCCACGGCCATGGACCCGCAGCAGCGGCTGCTCCTGCAGACGGCCTGGGAAGCCATCGAACACGCGCGCCTCGACCCCACCACCCTCCACGCCACGCCCACCGGCGTCTTCGTCGGCACCACCGCCCAGGAGTACGGCCCCCGGCTGTACGAACCCTCCGCCGGCCACGACGGCCATGTCTTCACCGGCACCACCACGTCGGTGGCGAGCGGCCGTATCGCCTACACCCTGGGGCTGGAGGGCCCGGCCCTGACCGTGGACACCGCCTGCTCCTCGTCTCTGGTCACCATCCACCTGGCCGTGCGGGCCCTGCGCGACGGCGAGTGCACGCTGGCGCTGGCCGGCGGTGCCGCAGTGATGGCCTCACCCGGCATGTTCGTGGAGTTCAGCCGACAGCACGGGCTCTCCCCGGACGCCCGGTGCAAGGCCTTCGCCGACGGGGCCGACGGCACCGCGTGGGCCGAAGCCGTCGGCGTCCTCCTCCTGGAGCGGTTGTCGGACGCCCAGCGCAACAACCGACGCATCCTCGCCGTCATCCGCGGCAGCGCCATCAACCAGGACGGCGCCAGCAACGGGCTGTCCGCACCGAGCGGTCCCGCCCAGCAGAGGGTGATCCGGGCGGCGTTGACGGATGCGGGACTGACCGCCGCCGATGTGGACGTCGTCGAGGCGCACGGCACCGGCACGAAACTCGGCGACCCCATCGAGGCACAGGCCCTCCAGGCCACCTACGGCCAAGACCGGCCCACGGAACAGCCGTTGTGGCTGGGATCCTTGAAGTCCAACATCGGTCACACCCAGGCCGCAGCAGGCGTGGCCGGTGTCATCAAAATGGTCCAGGCCCTGCGCCACGCCGTCCTGCCCGCCACCCTGCACGCCGACACCCCCTCCCCCCACATCGACTGGAACAACGGAAACGTACGACTCCTCACCCAGGCCACCCCCTGGACCACCCCCGGTGAGGGACAACTGCGCCGGGCAGCCGTGTCATCGTTCGGGATCAGCGGCACCAACGCCCACCTCATCCTCGAACAAGCACCGGCAGAAGAGCAGACCAGTGAACCGGGTGAGGTCACCGGCCCCTGGCTGCTGTCCGCACGCACCCCGCAAGCCCTCGCCGACCAAGCCCGACGCCTGCACACCCACCTCACCCAACGACCCCACGAACACCTCCAACACATCGCCACCGCACTCGCCACCACCCGCACCCACTTCACCCACCGCGCCGCCCTCACCCCCACCCACCGCCAAGACCTCCTCACCGCCCTCGACCACCTCGCCACCGGCCAGCCGCACCCCGCCCTCTACACGGCCACCGCACCCACCGAGCCGCCCCGCACCGTGCTGATCTTCCCCGGACAGGGCTCACAATGGCCCGGCATGGCCCGCGAACTCCTCACCCACCACCCGGTGTTCGCCGAACACATCGAAGCCTGCCACCAGGCCCTCACCCCCCACACCGACTGGCACCTCATCGACGCCCTCAACCACACCGAAGACACCCCCCACACCCAACGCGTCGACGTCCTGCAACCCATGATCTGGGCCACCATGATCAGCCTCGCCCGGGTATGGCAACACCACGGCCTCACCCCCCACGCCGTCATCGGCCACTCACAAGGCGAAATCGCCGCCGCCCACATCGCCGGCGCGTTGACCCTGGACGACTCCGCCCGCATCATCGCCCTACGCAGCCAAGCCCTCACCCGCATCACCGGCCACGGCACCATGCTCCACGCCCCCACCAGCGCCGAACACCTCCACCCACACCTGGAACGCTATTCCGAGGTCACCATCGCCGCCCACAACAGCGCGACCAGCACCACCCTGGCCGGACCCACCGACGCCATCCACGCCCTGCACCAACACCTGATCGCGGACGGCATCGACGCACGCCTCATCCCCGTCGACTACGCCTCCCACTCCCCCCACATCACCCCCCTCAAA
>NZ_JBVHVI010000005.1:465942-515202 GCF_055564915.1 Streptomyces sp. NPDC028928 | reverse complement strand
GCGCGCCGTCTCCTCCGGAGACATGACGCGCCGTCACTACGTGACGGAGCGTTGCACCGTCGCTCCGCGACGGTTTTGTAACGCCGCTCCGCGACGTTACAGGATGGCTAGCGAGGACGGGCGCTGGCCCTTCGTCACCGTTACATAATTGAAGTGCCGGCATCGTTTGGCTTTGGGTGCTCGTATTGAGTTCCTGTCCTGCGAATTTAGTCTCTTGGGGCACTCGACTAAGTCAGCTCCACCTGCTCCACCTTGCCACCAGTATGCGTTGAAGCGCCCTCCGGGCGCCCTTCCTGCCTCCAATGTGTACCCACTTATGTAACGCTCTCAAGATCGGTACACATTATGTAACGGCTACTCTTCGTGTTTGAGAGAGTGGTCTGAACCTGTTGGGAAAAACTCAACGCCTGCAAGGGGTACCTACCAGAAGATTATGCACTCGCCGAGAACTCCCTTACATTTCCTGTTTGGGGGTGTTGGCTATTCTGTATCGGTTCTCTCTGGACGGTGTTCTCCAAAGGGGTGAATCGTTGTGTGCGAAGCAGAATATCAGGACCTAATTCGGGGCTCGTTTTTCGTGTGTGGGAGCTGGTGGGAGGCTTGTAGGACTTTTGTGTCTTCCGCCGGTTCGTCGCCGTGGTACCGCCCAACAGTGCTTTCAAGCAGTCTGGCGGTCGGCATGAGACGGCACCATCAGCCAGCCCCTGACCACGCTCGCGTCCCGGACGCGTTACCGGCCCCCGTCGACGAGTTCGTCGCGGGCCACGCCGAGCGACCGCCCCTTGTCGGCCTGGGCCGTGAGAAGCGCGGCCACCGCGGTGTCGCTCGCGAAGGACGGTCCCAGCTAGGTGGCCGGGACCGGCGCCGGCTCCAGTTGCACGTCGCTCCCGAATGTCCGGGCCGCGTCGAAGAGGGTCTGGAGCGTGTGGATGCTCGCCACGTCGAACGCGCCGATGAAGGTGTTCCAGGTCTGGGTGGCGGGGTCGTACTCGGACACGTGGCGCAGCACGGCCAGCTGCTCCTGCCAACGAGAATCATCGGGGCGCGCCGCCCGGATCGTAACCTGGAGCAGCCAGCGGTCGTTGGGGTGCAGGGTCGGTAAGGAGGTCATGTTCCGACCGTAGACGTGCCTGTGACAACGGGAGCCACCGCGGCAGGCAGTCTGGTCTGGGTCATACAGGCGCGACGGCTCCCTCTTCCTCTCGCGGCTCGCGTCCGATGATCGTCTGGACTAGAACGAGAGCGGCCTGCAGGACCAGGGCGATGCGGTGGCGGGGCGGGCAATCGGCCAGGTCGTGGAGGACGTTGTTGCGCAGATTCATGCCTTCGTTCGGGTCGGCAAGCAGGAGGCGGAAGACCGTCGGCCACGGTGCTTCGAAGCCTGCGGCTTCCATGTCAGCGATGAGTGCGCCGAGTTGGCTGACCTGGCCGGGCCGCTCCCCTTGGGCATGTTGGATCACAGGGACGTCTGCGGCCCTGAGATGGCGGCGCAAGAGGCCTTCGATGCGGGTCAGGGAGAGGGCGATGGCGACGTCGTCGTCGTGTTCGAAGTAGGCCTGAAAGGCGCGGGCGAGACCGCGCATGCGCTCGTGCGGTGCCACGGGGGGACGGGTGAACAGGGCGAGCAGCTCGTCGATGGTGGGGGTGAAACGCTCCTGGATGCGGTCGAGCTGGGCTTCCGCAAGAAGGCCGTACACGTCCATGGCGAGGGTGCGAGTGTCGGTCCCGACAGGGCGTGTGGCGTCCTGCGTGGGGGGCGTGGTCACGACGGGACCGTTCATGTTGATCTTTGCTGTCGGTAGGCGCAGGAGTCCGCGGAGCGTGCCGTCCGGGAAGGGCGTGTCCGCTGTCTCGGGCAGCGTGGGAGCGTTCGCGGCGAGCGTCCACAGCGCCTCACTGAGGTCGTGTGCGGTGTCAACGGCCGCAAGGGCGGGAGCGAAGAAGTCGGCGGGCACGTGTATCGGGATGCCGATCCGGGCCATATCGAGGTCCTCACGGTTGAGGCGCTGCTGCTGGCGGCGGATCTCCTCCAACGCCGCTGCGAGGCCCATCTTCTGGGCGTAAGCGGCGGCTTCCTCGAGACACATCAGCTGGACCACACCGCCGAACTGCTCGGCGCGGTTGGTGTAAGCGTCGACGATGCGCTCGTCGAGTCCACGCCGCTCGTCGTCGCCCGCAATACGCCGGAGGTCGGTCAGGAAGAACACGTGGTTGTGGAGGTCGGATCGATACAGGTCCGTGGCCCGCTCCAGCAGCGGGCGCACCCTGTCGTGGTACTCCCGGTGTTCAAGCAGCGGCTCAGCCAACGCCGCAATGACTCCTGGGGCCGGCTCATCCCATCCCAGAGCGGTGTCGGACAGGGCGAGCATCTCGGTGACGACGTCCTCCAGTACTGGCTGTCGGGTCGCGACGGCCAGCTTGTATGCCGCGACGAGCGCATCGGCGGCCTGCATCCGGCCGATCGAGGCGAGTGGTTCTGATTCGTCCAGGAGTGCGGGGGCGGCTTGGCGGTACGCGTCGACTGCCGAGCGCAGGTGCTCGATCGGTCGCGCGCCATGACGTGCCTCCCACAACAGGTGGTGCAGGCGTGCCCGTACCGTCGGGTGGCCGGCGGCCTGCGCGTAAGCCGCCCAGACCTCACGTGCTTCATCCGGTATCTGGCCGAGTTCGCGCGGCCAGGGTTCAGGTCCGGCGCCTTGGTATTCGCCCTGGAGCGTGCCGTCGGGCCGGGTGAAGAAGAGCATCGCGGCGCGCAGCGCCTCCAAGTGCTGTCTCTGCGCCTCGGCCCAGGTGTGCCGGTCGGCCGCGGCCGCGAGTCCCTCGGCCACGACCGAGTGCGAGGGATAGGACGCCGACGCGGCGTCCAGCGCCGCGAGCACGGCACTGTGCACCTCTGTCATCTTTTTTCCTGCCTTCCGCCGTCGTCCTTATGACGCCTCGCGCTCGCAGTTCTCGCGGGGCAGGACGGTGTAGACGAACGATGCGCAGTGATCGAAACTCGCCGATCCGTTGACCCTGTGGTGAGGGCCGGAGCTCTCCATGTAGATGTGGATGTCGGTGCGGGCAGCGACGTCGAAGTCGCTGACGTGCCAGGTGAGCTCGACGTCGCATCCCGTGTGGCGGGAGAGTTCGGTCTCGTGATTTGGCAGCATCCACCAGGTGAGTTCGCGGCCCTGGGGATCGGTTCCGCGGCAGCGGAATGCCACAGTGTCGCCGGGGTGCAGGACCAGCCCGGTGCGCAGCAAGGTGCCGTGTTCCATCGGGTCCTGCGGGAAGTTGTCGATGCAGTTGCCGAAGCTGTCCGTGACGCTGTCGATGCGCGCGAAGAAGTCGCCGACGGGGTCCTGGCTGCTCATGTAGATGGTCACCTTGTTCCGCATCTCGCCCGCGATGCCGCTGAGGAGTTCTTCTTCGAAGGGCAGCAAGTCTCGGCTGTGTGCCACAGAGTTCCGCAGGGCCTCGAAGCGGCTGAGCAATCCCATGGTCTCGCTCCGGTCGCCCAGCGCGGGCTTGAAGTCCTCCCAGTGCTTCTTCAGAAGCGTGAGGACGTCGAAGAACTGGGCGTACGCCAACTCATTGCTCGGCACTGCGGCGACGCCCCGCCGCATACGGCGACCAGTCTCTTCGTCTCGGATCTCTCGCAGCCGCTCCACCTTCTCGGCGGTGAACACCTGGGAGACCCAGTCCTTGCCCAGCTTCCTCGTGAGCACCGTGGTGATGAGGTTCCTCAGCGCCTGCTCGCACGCCGCCAACGCTTCCGCCGGCGCCATCTGCGGCATTGCCTCGCCCCCTTCCTGCACAGGTCCCGGAAGGTCATCATCCTCGTCACTCACCGCGCACGTCACCGGGTTATCACCCTGAGGAGTTCAGGCCAGGAGCCGTGCTACGAACCTCGCCGACGCTGTCGCCTTCGCCGTCGACTACACCGTCTGCGCGCACTGCCAGCTCGGGTGAGTCGAGCAGCCCTACACCATGGAGAAGTATCAGCGGTGCGGGATGGCCACCGCGGGCCTGGAGCACCCCGGCCTGTCCTGGCACGCCTTGGGCGGCCACTTCCAGGACTCCCGAGCCTTCTGGGCCGCTGTGGGCGCGGGCGTGTCGCGCCTGCCCCCACACGCTCGACGGATGAGCCCAACCAGGCCGCCCGGCCCGGGGAGGTTGCTGGCTGCCCTCCTTCGCCAGCGCCCCAGCACGCGTTGCGGTCGGTCATTTGGGGCGCGGCGCCGGCCGTCCAGCAGTGACGGCGTCGATCAACTGGGCCAGAACCACGTCACCCAGGCGGTCACAGCGGCTGCCGTCACAAGAGCGGCCGAAGCGGTCCACACGACCAACATCCACGGGAAGGCCCGCTGCGCCGCTTCGCCGATCTCGGCACGTGCTGATCCGCGTCGGTGCGCGACGGCAACGGGCGCAGTGACCGTCACGGAGGAGTTGTCGCCTGTGACGATATTGATGTTCTGGAGTGCTTGAGCGACCTGGTCCGGTGTCGGGTCCTGTTGGCCGTGCGGCATGGCGGCCCGCAGCTCCCCGACCAGCTGGACCAGCCGGGTACGGACCTGGTCCAGGACCCCCTCCATGGCTGACGGGTGTACAGCCCAGTACAGCCTTAGCACCTGCCGGGGAGAGTTCTGGCTCATGAATACGGCTACTTCGGCAGCCAGAGCCGGAGCGAGTTGCACCGTCTGACCTGGCTGCCGGGCGATGAGCGACTCGATCTGGCCGACACTCTGCCCGAGGCGGAGTACGTCGCCCAGGCTCTCACGGGCGAAGTCCGGCAGGTCGAACATGCTGACCGGCTGTTCCCGGAACTGGAACCTCCCTGCGAGGCCGTCCATCACCAAGGGTGCCGAGATCCTGCGGTAGTCGGGGATCGGCACGTCCGTGCCCTCATAGCCCTGGAGTTCCCGCAGTGCCCAGGTGCGTAGCGGTTCGGAGTGGGCATGCCCGCCCAGGGCGATCACCTGGCGCAGGATCGGGGCGAGCGGGCGGCTCTCGTTGAGGACGTCGTCCTCCAGCCGATCCAGGCGGCTGCGGCGGAGTCTCACTTCGCCACGATCACGGTGGCGATGACGCCGGCGATCGCCGCGACAGCCGCGACGGCGGTCCAGATGACCGAGGTTCGGTGCCACCAGGGCTGGGGCGTCGCGGGCGCGGGTTCGTTGACGTTGGCGCTCGCGGTGCCGCCGCGGTCCGCCTTCGCGTGCGGGGCGGAGATGTGGAAGGTGGAGCCGTCACCTCCCGTGATGTTGAGGGCCTGTTGCGCGGCCGAGTCGATCTGGTTGGGGTTGGGGTTCGGCTGGCCGGCGGGCATGGCTGCTCTCACTTCCGCGACGAATTGGGTCAGACGGGTTCTGATGTGATCGAGGACGCCCTCGATGCTTGGTTTGGCGATCGCCCAGTACAGAGACGTGACGTTGGTGAACTCCTGACCGCTTTGCTGCTGCTGCCGTGTCATTGCCAGGGCGTACTCGGCTGATCCAGGTGGGCTGAGATGCACCGTCCTGTCGCTGGTGGCGATCAGAGCTTCGAGTTCCCGGACTCCTTGCCGGATCGGTGCGTTCTCCTCGATGCCGCGCTCACCAACGCCTTGGGGCAGCCGGTGAACACTGACCCGCTGGGTGTTGACCTGGTTGCTATAGCCCGGCAGGTTAACGACGAACTCCGCTTCGAGCGGTGCCGGCACCTTCCGGTAGGAGGGCAGCTCATCGGCCGCCGGGTACCCCTGCAGTTCCTTCAGGGCCCAGGCGCGCAGTTCCTCATGGTGAGCGTAGCCAGCCAGCAGGAGGCAGTGCCGGAGGGCAGAGGCGAGAGAGGCAGTGTCATCCAGTACGGCGCGCTCAAGCTGCTCCAGGCCCCGAACGTCGGAAGTCGTCACAGCGCCCAGTCTGCCCTGCCCCACTGACACCCCGGTCACCTTCGTCATGCCGCGACCCGAGGATGGCTAGCCTCTCGAGGTCGGTGGTCCCGGACGCGGCGCGAGGCCGGTTGCAGGCCCACTTCTTGAGGTCGCCGACGCGGTAGAGGAGTTCGGCGCCGCGCTTGTCGACCGGCTTGGGGAAGGTCCGGTCGTTGGCGTAGGCGTAGCGCAGGGCGGCTGGTGGTCGCGTGAGAATGACATGGCCCTTCATCACTCATTTCAGCAACGAGTGAGCATCACCCGTCAGCGTCAACGACCAGGTCACCGCACCTGCGCCACTGACGCCCAGACGACGACATGCGACCGCCGCTCCCCCGCAGACCATCAGTCTTACGGGGCGCCGAGCGCCGCTTTGGGCCGGTCAGGTCGGCTGCGGGCGGTCGTGTCAGGCGCCGATGCCGATGTAGGAGACGTAGGTGTAGGCGCCCCAGTCGGAGTCGAGTTCGGCAATGATGTCGTCCCAGAGGTCTTCCATGGTGTCCAGGTCGCCGGCGACGAGGGCGTCGACGGCGTCGTCCCAGATGTAGCGGACCTGCCGGTGTTGGATCCTCAGGTTGTCGCGGCGGCGTGGCTCGTCGACGGCGGCCTGGTTGACGGGGTGGATCTCGATGCGGGTGCCGCGGCCGTTGCGGTTGAGGTGCTGCTTGAGGGCACCGGGATTGGTGAGCACGTTGTGGGCTCGCAGGTTCCAGTAGGCGGTGTCGATCGCTTCGAGGTTGGCCGGGCGCGGGCGCTGGGTGCCGCGGGTCCAGGCGCGGATCGTGGCGGGGGTAGCGGTGATGCCGGCGTCAGCCAGGGCTTGGGGGCCGCCTTTGGTGGTGGTGAGGTAGCGCATGCGGGCTTTCAGGCCGCGGCGGGTGTCGACTGGGGATTTGATTCCGCCGTCGATGATCATGCGTTCGAGGGCGTCTTCGAGGGCGCGGGCGAGGGCGATTTTGCCGTGGACGTTTCCGGGGTCGCGGTCTGCGCCGTAGGTGCCGAAGTTCTTCCATCCGTCGGTCGACATCTATCGGGCGCTCTTCCTCGGCAGGGTGTACTGGTCTTTTTGTTTCATCTGGGTGGTGAGGCGGCCTTCGGTGAATACCGTGCGCCAGTCGCCAGTGACGTGGAGTTCGTCGGTGCCGCGGACACGGACGACGGTCAGGCCGTTGCTGTGGGCCCGGTGGGATTTATACCAGAGGTTAGCGAATGCCTGGGAGCGGATGATGTGCATCCAGTCGGGTCGGCGGATGTCGCGGTTGACGCTTGATTCTCCGATGGTGGAGGTGAATTTCGAGTACATGGCTTTGATGTATTCGACGGTCACCGTGTCGTCGGCTTCGATGGCGTTTGCGCGGGCCTCGGTCAGGACGCGGCGGAATTTTTCCAGGAGGCCTTCGCTGGCGCCGGAGGTCCAGCGCTCGGTGATGTGCGGGGCCTCGCACAGGCCGAGGCGGGCGCAGCGGATGAGGAGGCGGATGGTGGCGTCGTCGAGGAGGACAGGGCCGTCTTCGCGACGGTTGCCGATGGGGTCGGGCAGGTGGGGGTGATGCCAGGTGGGGCGAGTGGGGAGGCGGTAGATGCCGGAGCGCTTGGGGTCGAAGCCTCCGTTGGGGTCGTGGATCAAGGCGCCGATGGGCAGGTGGGTCTTGAAAGCGGACAGGAAGCTGGCGTTGGTGTCGAGTGCGTTGACGGTGATCGGAGGGTGGGTGCCGTTTTGGAGGGCCTCCATGAGGCGGGTGTTGGTCCAGTTGTGGCGACCTTCCCAGATTTCGTCGGCGCCGTCTTTAGATTTCTTTCTGAGGAATTCGAGGGTTTCCGGGTAGACGGTGTGCTCGTAATTTCCGCCGACGCGGGTTGCTTCGAACAAGGCCATTGCGTTCGGTACGGCCTTTTTCACCAGGGCTTCGGTTGCGGCGGCGATGTCACCGTCGTGGTCGTGAAGGGCTTCGTCGACGGCGCGAGTGATCATGCCGGTGAAGTAGCTGTAGTCCCGGTTTGCGTAGCCGCCTTCAGGCGGGGGTGGGGCGGTGCGGCGGGGCGATGGCCTGCGCGGGGCGGCGGTGTGGGCTGTGGGGGCGGGCTCGCTGGGCATGGGGTCCGGGGGTGGGCTGGTGGGGGCTTGGAGAGGTGCCTGCGGGGTCTGTGCGGGGGTGTGCGGGGTCGCGGCCGGGGGTGGCGTCTGTGGCGCTGGTGTAGGGGTGACCGCGCTGGTGTAGGGGGTGGTGGGGTCGGTGATGCGGGCGTGGGCGAGGTCGGCGTGGAGAGTGAGGGTGGCCTGCGGGCCTAGGTCGCGTTCGGTGATGGTGGCGTGGATCTGGTCGGCGTCGCGAGTCAGGGTGATGGTGACGTCGAGGCTGAGCGCGGCGATCAGGTGGGGGTCGTCGGTGTCGACGGCGGCGAGGACGGGGAGCTCGTGGGTGCGGGCCAGGTGTGCGAGGGCCTGGGCGGCGTCGGTGATCTGGGCCGAGCCGGACAGCGGCAGCCGGGGGTCTTCGGTGGTCTGGAGGCGGTCGACCACGACGAGGGCCAGGCCGGGCAGGTCCGGAACGCTCTCGGCGATCGCGTCGGTGGTCAGGTCGGTGCCGTCGTCGATGTACAGCGGCGCTTGGGCCAGGTGGTGGTGGAGGGCTGCGGTGTCGTCCTGCTCGGTGGGGGTGAGGCGGCCGGCTCGCAGGCGGCGGTAGTCGACGGGCAGGTGCGCGGCGACGATGCGTGCGGCGATGTCGGCTCGAGTGAGTCCGGAGGCGGCGTACAGGACGGGTTGGTGCTGGTCGAGGGCGCTGGTGCGTGCAGCGGCGGTGGCGATCAGGCTGGATCCGGCGCCTGGGGCGGCGGCAACGAGATAGAAGCGCCCGGGCTGCAGGCCGCCCAAGGCGTCGTCCAGGGTGCGGATGCCCGTCGACAGGCCCATCAGGGGTGTGGGTGTGGCGGTGTCACCGGTGGGGACGGTGATCGGGAGGACGGTGTCCAGGGCTTGCGCGAGTGCGGCCAGGCGCCGCGGGGTGCGCGGCGCAGTGATGGCCGGTGGGCCGCCGGCCGGGATGGCCGTCTCGTGGCCGGTACCGGGCATCGCGGGAGTGGGGGCCGGCGGGCCCGGCTCGGGCGGGGCCGAGGAAGGTGCCGGGAGGGCGGCCGGCGGTGTGACCGGGTGCTGGAGTGTCGGGGGGCCGGGGGTGGTGGGGGTGGGAGCGGTAGCGATAGGGGCTGGCGAGCCGGTGAGGGTGGTCGGCGGGGCCGGTGTGGCTGGGGTGGTACGGGGTGAGGCGGGGGGCGTATGGGCAGGTGCAGGCGTGTCTTGGGCTGGTGGCGCCGGTTCCGGCCGTGGTTCCGAGGGCGTGGTGGGTGCAGCGGCCGCTTCGGCCGGAGGAGTTGTCGGCGCGGATGCGAGGTCTTTGGCGGCCTCGGCTTCGGCTGTTGTGGTCGGGAGGGGGTTCTGGATTGGTTGCTGGCCCTCAAGGGGTGTTGTGGCGGAGACCGATGCTGCTGGTGCAGCCGGAGCCGCTGTGTCGGGTGCGGGCTCGGCTTGAAGTGCGGGCGGGGTGGGGGTGCCGTCCGCGGCTGCGGCGAGCAGGACGGCGACGGGGGTCTTGTGCCGGCACAGCACCTGGGGGTGGCCCTCGGCGCCGTACTGGATCAGATCCCCGAGCTTTTTGCGGGCGTCCACGAAGCTGTGGGTGGGGGCTTGGGTGAGGTCCCAGCCCAGTTCCGTTGCGTGGGCGGGGGTGGTGAGCAGTGCATGGTGCGGGCCGCGTGTCAGGGGTGTGGGGTGCCCTTGGATGGCGGCGTTGATCAGCTGCTTAAGTGTGCTGCGGGCCTCGTGCAGCGTCGCCGGGCCGGTGCGCGCCAGGGCGTGTGGTGTGTCCGCGTCAGGAGCGGTGGAGGTTGTTCCCGGCTCGTCCAACGGGCCTTCAACTGACTCGAGTTGACTGTTCTCGCCGTGTCGGTGGCCGGCGTCTTCGGAGGCCGTCTTGGCCGCTGCGGATGGGGTGGGAGGTGTCGGGAAACTCAGGGGCCAGTTGCCCGCCCAGCGCGGAGCCTGGTCGGACGGCTCCGTCGAGGCTGCGGGCGGGGCAGTGTGGGCGGGGTTGCCCGGCACGGCAGCGCCGGAAGACGCCTCACCGGCGGTGCGGGATGAACGCGAGGACACTCGGGGGCTCCAAGAGCAGAAGCGGCAAGCGGGTTGCGAGGGGGAAGGTCAGGCAGTCGGCTCGGCAGCGACCGCCTCTGCGAAACGACCGCGCCACCAAAATGTAACGCTGCCACCCAGTATAGCTGACGTTACATAATATTCGCTGGAATTATGTAACGTCGGGGAGTCGCGGGTGATCACGGGGCCCGGTCCTGCCTCCAGTCAGCTCGGACCGTCAGGCGAGTGGCAACCCGCTCCATGGGGGGAACAGGTTCTGTCATGGCCTTCAGCAGGGGTCGGAGGGCGGACTGCTCGACGGTCTGTGTTTGCCTTTCGGTCTCGTCCTCGGGCTCATCGTCAGGAGCGCACGCTGGAGACCCGGCCGCCCCCGAGCCGACGTGCGCGCTCGGGGCTGGGCCTTGGGCGGCCGCGTATGACCATGGCCGGCGCAGGTACTCACGCGCTGGGCTCACCGCGGCGGAAGGGAGGCGAGATGAGACCGCACGCGTCGGCTGAGCTGAGCTGCGCATCGGGTATCGCGCAGGAGTGCGGCAAGGTTGTGCCACACGATCTGGCGGATGTTCTCGGGTGTCGTTCGGTGGTGGCGTGCGAGTGCCTGCTCCACGAGGGCGACGTTGCCGGGCAGTGGTTGGTCGGAGCTGCGGTCACCGAAAGGGTGGTCGGTCTCGGTCAGGACGCGGTCGAGGGGGATGGTCTCCAGCAGTGCGGTCTTGCGTACGGCGGAGGCGTTGAGGGAGAAGTAGCAGCCGAGGCTGACGGCACGGGCGGTCTGAGCCGGATCGCCGAGCCACCAGTGGAGGACCATACCGGGTACAGGGGCACGTTCCAGCTCGTGGAGGATCTGCTCGCAGGCGGCGTGGCTATGGATGCTGGCGATGCGCGGGGTGCGGGCGAGGACGTCGAGGACCCGGCGAAGGGTGGCCTGCTGGCGGTCCATCGGGACGCGGCTCTTGCCGTCGAGCCCGATCTCGCTGACCAGGGGGGTGCGGTCGATCAGCTGGGTGAAGGTGTCGGGGTCGAAGCCGGTGTGGCTGCGGGCGAGTCCGGGATGGATGCCGACTCCCCAGATGATCCGCTCGTCGCGCCGCTGGACGGCTCGGGCGGCCTCGGTCAGGGAGCGGGTGGCGGCGAAGACGACGGCGCCCAGGCCGGCGAGGTCGTCGGCCGGAACGCTGGTGTCGATGTGCGCGTGCAGGTCCAGCGGCGGCAGTGCGCTCGTCCTCATGGGTACAGCAGCTCCAGTTCCGCGATGCCCCGCCTGCAGAGCTCGTAGGCCTGGCGGGTGGGGTAGTCGGGGGGCAGGTTCAGGGTGGTGATGTCGGCTGGGCGCAGGCCGCGGGCGAGGAAGGTACGCAGTGACGGTTCGACCGACTTGCTGTGCAGGTATGTGGCCAGGTTCGCGTCCTGGCGGGTGTGCAGGTAGTCGGTCGAGTCCTCGAGCTGTGCCGCGCGGAAGGAGGCCCGGCGCAGCAGGCAGCCGAAGCACACTCCGCAGTGGGTCCGCACCGGGATGCGGTGGCTGCGGTGTCCAGTATGGGCGCAGGAGTGGGTGCGGCTGAGCAGCCGGGCAGCCGGGGCGGTGCCGACCAGTTCGGCGGCCTGGGTGAACATCTCGCCCTTGGTGTGGGTGGCGAAGGGGTTGTGGATGACGGCGTGGGCTCCGGCATCGCGGGCGATGGCGGCCAGGGTCTGCAGGAAGAAGGGGTGGGTGGTGCGGGTGGACAGGGCGCCGCGCTGGTCGGCGGTGAGCGGCACGTTGAGGGATGCGAAGCCGTTCTCCGGGATCCACAGCGGTACCTTCTCCACCGCTGCGGCAGCAAGCCCCAGGGCGAGGAAGAGCAGCGAGCGGGTGCGGGTGGAGTACTCGTTGGGCAGTTTTGCGCCGCTGGACTGACGGTTTTTGCGGGAGAAGCGGAGGGCTTGATGGGGCTGCGGGGGTCCGTCGATGAGGTGGGCGATGTCGGCGGCGACGTTCCGCTGGATCGGCGCGAGGGTGGTGGCTCCGACATGGGAGAGCAGCAGATGCCGGCCTGGGCCGACGTCGTGGCGGGAGAGCAGGGCGCCGATCGCCGAGTCGGCGCCACCACTGAGCAGGACCACGCGCCGCACCCCGGGATGTGGTGTGTCGCGGACTGTTTCTTGCGGGGTATCGGCGCGGCGGAAGCGGATCGACCACCGGTCGCCGGACAGGAATCCCAGGAGGGCTTCGAGCCGTTCGCACAGCGCGTCCCAGCGGGCCGGGGCGTAGACGGGTACGTCCAGTTCGAAGGTGCGTTGGGTCCAGTTGGAGCGGGCTGCGCGGCGGGGTGTGGTGCGGTCGGCGGCATAGACCAGGGCGGCCAGGCGGACCAGTTCGATGTTGGGCTCGGGGACGGGGCCCAGTGCTCCCAGGCGTGGTCCGAGGGTGGAGACGAAGGAGCCGCCCGAGTCGGGGGGCCACCAGAACGAGGTGAGGTCGGCGGGCTCGGGTCGTGAGGGGTCCGCGGCATTCAGGTGCAGGGTGTAGGCGGGCATCAGGGCTCCATCCAGATGGACCGCATCGCGTCGATGCCCTCTTCGACGGCTCGGGTGATCTCGGCGGTGCTGGGGCCGGTGATCGTGAGGGAGGCCCGGTCAGCCAGGACGCGTGCGGTCTCGCGCAGTTGGCGTTCGCCGTCGGCGGTGGCCCAGGCGGGGCGGGAGCCGTCGTTCATCCCGGCTGCGGTCTCACCGATGACCGCCTCGAAGATGATCAGGGCCAGGGTTTCCCGGACGACTTCGTCGGGGCTGGGGGGTGTGCTGTCGGTGCCGGCTTCCAGGACCCACTGAGCCACCTCGCTGGCGACGAAGCGGCGTTCTTGGTCCTCGATGGTGCCGTCGGCGAGCGGTCCGCAGGCCGCGTCCACGATCCGGCGGGTCCAGTCGATCGGGTCGCCGGCTGCGGCCTGCAGTTCGGCGTAGTTGAGGCCGAGTTCCTGCAGCGCCTGCACGTTGCCGGTGCGGTAGGCGTAGGCCGCGGCTGCCGCGCGGCCCGCCGTGCGGGAGGACTGGGCGATGGTGCGCTGTGCTCCTCCCCCGGCGCGGCCCCCGCCGCCGGCCCCTGCGCCGCTTGTTCCGCCGCCTGGGCCGTCTGCGTGTCCGCCGGAAGTCCTGAACAGGCCGAGGGCAGGCAGCAGTTGATCCGGGCTGAGGTGTGGCGGGGGCGCACCGGGGCCGGATCCGGCCAGGGCATCGAGCCACTGCGTGACGTTGTTCTGCAGTTGTTTGCTGGCCGGTGTGCCGTTTCCGGTGTAGGAGCCTTTGGTGCCCATCAGGGACGGCTTCCCGTGTTCAGGGCCATCTCCAGGGTGCGCTTGATCCGGTCCGGGTCGGCCGGGGCGTGGCTCTTCCAGTGCTCCAGCGCGCTGCGGAAGACGGAGTTGGAGGCCGGGAGGGCCAGGATGGTGGCCGGTTCCAGTTCACCGGCCGGGATGGACTGCAGGAGGCGGGCGGCCCGGTCGGCGGTGGCCGGGTAGGCGGTGGCGATGCGGACCAGGCTGCGCACGGCTGCGGTCTGTTCGGCCGGACGGTCCCGGCCTGCCCGGCCGAGGTACTCGACTAGGCTCAAGGCGTCGTCCTCACCGAGCGCCGTGATGTCGGCGTCGGTCACCCGGCGTTGATCAAAGCGCACCGTGGACAGCAGGTTGGCCGCGATGTCCCGAAGCCTGCCCGGCAGCCCGGCGTCGAGGAGTTGCTCGCCCGAGAACGCTGCCGCCAGGTAGAGGTAGGGGGCCAGGTCCACGGTGTCGAGGCCTGGGGGGAGTTTGGCCCATCGGATCAGTTCGTCCTCGAAGGCCACGGGCTCGGTCTCGTCCGCATCCGGCGCCGGGCTCTGCTCTTCCTCCGGGGATCCAGCGTCATCGGGTGTGGGGGGCTGCGGCGTGGGCCGGCCGGCGGCTGCCTCCAGCTTGGTCATACGGGAACGCAGTTCGCCGCGGGCCAGCCAGCCCAGGACGGTGGTGAAGGCGTCTGGCAGAAGCTTCTCCAGCACCATGAGCTTGGCCACGATGTCCGGTTCGAGGACGATGCCGCGCTGACCGGCGTCGGACTGGCGTACCCGCAGGTCGTTGAGGAAGCGTTTGATGCGGCGGGGGCTGCCCTGGAGCTTCTCGTAGAGGATCGGCGTCATCCGTGAGGCAAAGGCCAGTTCGGCGGAGATGTCACTGCCGTCCACGGCCGTGGCCAAGTCGTCCAGCAGGCCCTTCTGTCTGCGCAGGTGTACGCAGGCGTCGATGTAGGGGGTGAGCTCCTCGACAGGCAGGCGCTGGGAGAGTTGCAGCAGGACGAGGAATGCCTCGGTGTCGAAGCGGCTCAGGGTGGGCAGTGGCACCGTGGTCTGCACGATCTTGTGCAGGTAGAGGCTGGCAGGCTCCTCGAAGTACCGCTCGCCTGCACCTTGTTGTCCATTGCCTGGATCGGGGAAGCGGACCCGCAAAGCATCGGCCACCCGGTGCTCGTCGGCGGCGACGACGAACGCCATCGTCGGCACCGCCAGAAACAGCCGGATGGTCTCCAGCGTGTCCACGACCGTTTCGGGCAGGCAGCGATCGAGATCGTCGACTAGCACGACCACCCGCCTGAGATGGCTGAGCTCCGCAGACTCCATCAGTGTGCGGAACTCGCTGCGGAACTCTTCAAGTCCGCGTGACGGAGGGCCTGTCGCATCGGCGTCCTGGTTGCCGGGCTCGGTGTTGATCAGGCTGGTGAGATCGTCGACTGACGGCAGTTGCAGGGTCAGCGACGTCTTTGCCGCCAATTGGAGCGCTTTGGCCCAGTCGACCCGCTGCCGCAGCTTGGTCAGTAGCGCCCTGGTGCGGCTCGGGGGCTGGCCCGGTCCTTCTCTCCTGGCGAGTTCGGCAGCGACGGCGGTGAGCACCTCGCCGATCAGGGTTTCCTTGGCACCGACACTGGGGTCGTAGCGCCACGGATCCGTACTGATCACGAGAACGGTCGCGTCCGTCTCGGGGGGCTGTGGGGCAAGCGCATCCTCGATCAGGCGGAGCACCGTGGTCTTGCCGCTCCCCCAGGCACCCGACACCCCCACGGTCACCGGATCAAGAGCGTCGTCGAGCACGGCCTGGACCACGGTCTTGGCCACCGCGTCGAAGGAGAGCAGATCCAGACGTGTCGGCTCGTCCGACCACAGCCGTGAAGACATATCGCTCACGCCCCCAGCCTGCGACCCCTTTGTCGCAGTCAGCCTCTTGCCAAAGCACCACGCGCCCGACTGTTCCCGAATGTGCAGCGAACGCACACGATAACCCTCGAATCCGTCTCAACAACAGCCACAGAGGCACTCGTTTCCGGCACCCCACCGGGTCACCAAGACCTTCGGCCCCGCCCTGACGTGCATCCCAGCGCCTGCTCCAGCGGCACTCCCCCGGCGTGGAGACGGCACGCGCCCTCACTCGCCCTGTCCGCGGCAGTGCGGCCCCGGAGGGCCTCACGGGCCGGCGTCGAGGCTGCCGGCAGCACACGCCCGCGGCGTTGGAGAACAGCGTCAGCTCTCGGGTGCGGTGCACTGTACCTGCGCCCACGCACTGGTCAGTCAGATCGTGTCGTCCTGCGCGGCCGGCCAGCCGAACGGGTCCGTGTGCTCGATGTCGTCCGTCCAGTAGCCGTACCGCTCACCGAGCACCGACAGCAGTGCCTGAGAGTCGAGCGGGCCGGGGCGGACGACGAGGCCGAGGCCGCGCGCAGTGCTCACCGCAGCCACGGACAGGTGAGAGCGCAGGGCATGCTCGGTGAATGCCTCTGCAGGAACAGCCGGGTCGTCTGGACGCTCGGGGGCCTGCATGGCGGCGAGGATGCGAGCTCGGTGATCCGGGGAAACGCCCGGCGAGGGGCGCAGGCCCTGCTGCTGAGCGCGATGGTTCCCGACCGCGTTGGCGATGGCGGTCAGCAGGTGCCAGTCGCGCCATCCTTCTTGCCTCAACTGCGTTGCAATGCGACGGAAGCCGGGGTCCGCGGCGAGGCGGGGAAGGGTGTAGCGCACGATGGGGAGCATGACCGCATAGCGGTTGCGGACGGTGTCGAGGGCTGTCTCGTGCTCGTAGCCGGGCCCAGACCCGGTGCGGGCCGGCAGGGCAGCCGATTTCGCCTGGCCGCGCGGTGTGCCTGCTCCGACGGCCGGGTCGGCGAGCGCAGCCATCGTCTGGTAGTCGTCGGCCCTGAGGAAGTCGGCCAGTTCGTCGTAGGGGCGGCCGACGAAGAACTTGTGCCAGAGGCCGCTGGCGAGCGCCTGCTCGACGAGGTGCATGAATGCCTCGTCGGAGAGCAACGACTGGGAGAGCACCACCTTGACCAGGGCAGTGAGCAGACGGGACGGTTCTGTTTCCAGGTTCGCGGAGGCGGCCGTGGGCAGGCGCAGCCTCCACCGGTTCGTGTCCCGGTCGGTGCTCTGCTCGCAGACGGCGGGCTGGTCGTGGGGCAGGGTGGCGTCTGCGCGGATCTCGACGCTCAGGCGTCCGGGCAGGAACAGCGGGTCTCCTACGGCGAGTTCGCCGAGGAACACCTGGAGCGCTGCGGTGTAGCGTTCCGCGGCCAGCACCGACAGCCGGTCGTTCGGGCAGGTGATCTCCCAGTCGACACCGAGCGCGTTCCAGGCATAGCGGCGTGTGGGGCCGGCGTCGCTGAAGGGCCGTCCCACGCCGTGTGTATCGGCCTCTTCGGCGTACGCCTCTTCGGTTGCTGTGGGGACGTCGGCGGTGGGGGCGAGCAGCTCGTCGATGAGGGTGTCGATGCCCACCGAGGCGGTGATCTCGCGGAGCAGGGGGACGAAGCCGGGCCGCACCGCGCCGGCCACGTGCAGGGTGAGTGCCTGGTCGGCCATCATCTCCCAGACGTAAGGGTAGCGTTCGTCGTTGTACGGCTCGTCACAGTAGTCGGTTTGTGCCATGAGGCCGATGCAGAACAGACGGGTGGCGGAGATCCAGTTTCCGGCCTGGCGGTCGTACTGGGCGGCGTGGATGATGCCGCGAGGGACGAAGCGACTGAGTTCGGGGTTGGGTGCGGACTTTGCGGCGGTGGCGGCTGCGAGCGCGTACTGCTTGGCGGCGATGGACAGGCCGAGTTCGCTGTAGAGGCGCGCGCACAGCAGCAGCATGACCAGGCCGCCCTGGAGGGTGTCGCCGCGCAGCCAGTTGGCCTTTGCTTCGTGGATCTCCTGGAGTGCTTGCGGGATGCGGCCGCTCTTGATCAGGGCGTGGCCCCGGGACTGGGCGCGTTCGCCGCGTGCGGTCTGGCCGGTGACCCGGTCGGTTGCCTGATCGAGCAGGTCACGGACCTCCCGATACAGCGGGTGGTCGACCAGTACGGGGGCGAGGTAGTCGAAGAGGTCGGCGGTGTGCTCGATGGGGAACAGCGGCGCGTTGTCCAGGTGGTGGCCCAGTCGGAGCAGGGTGTTCATGGCGGTGTCTAGGTCGGTGAGCGGTGGCCCCGTCTGCAGGGCAGGTATCGGCTCACCGGCTTCTACCGCTTCGAAGACGGATGCGGTGACTTCCGCGACGGTCGGCAGGTCCTCGGGCACGGATTCGAGGTCGGCGGTCATGTCGGTGTTCAGGGCCAGGCGGGCCCGCATGGCCAGCAGATGGGCCATGGCGTTGGCGGGCGGGTCCGCGTCCAGCAGGCGGTCGATCTTGTCGGCCAGCAGGCGCTGCCAGCCGCACAGGTCGTGTGCGGTCAGCGCGGTGAGGCGGCGGATCAGCGCCCCGAATGCGTATCCGAGGAGTACGACGGCGTCCTCGAGGATTCCGGGGTCGGTGAGGGTGTCGTCGGCGGTGACCGTGTCGAAGAAGTCGCGGGCCAGCTGGTCTGTCGGGTGCATGTCGCCGAGGCCGCGCAGGGTTGCCACGACGATCTCGTAGCGGGCCCGCAGGGCGGTGTGCTCCCCCGCTGCGGCGGCCAGCAGAGCACGTGCGTAGCCGATCCATTCCGGCAGATCGGCACGCGCCTCGTCGTGGAAGGTGGCGTGGCGCAGCGGGCCCCGCAGGTCCACCAGGTCGCCCAGGGTGCGGGCCGGCTCGTTGTTTGCCTGCCATCGCCGGCGGGCTTCGGCATACCAGTCGGGCAGTTCACCAGCTCCGTCCGGGCGCGGTGGAGCGAGGTCGGAGGGCAGGTGAAGGTACTGGACAGCGAGGTGGAACAGGTCGTAGTCGCCGAGGTGGAGGGCGAGGGCGGCCGCGTCCCAGATCTCCAGGTCGACCTGGTGTGTCCGGGCGGCTTCGTCGATCAGGTCGTGCCGCTTCCTCGTGGGCACGGCGGTCACCGTGAAGTAGATGACACGGTCAACGGGTGTGCCCTGCCCGCAGATCGATGCCAGGTCCTTTCGGATCTTGCCGGGGATGTCGGTGCTTTGGATGGTGCAGGCCATCACCACCCGCTGGGTGGAGGCCAGCGACGCGAACAGGGACGTGCCGGGCAGCTCCCGGGGAATGTTGCTCCAGTGGCTTTCGGCGTCCCGGCCCTGGTCCCCGCCGCCGCTGACGGGGCCTGTCGCCGGCAGCAGATTGCTGGTGATCCTCCGGCGGGCCAGGCCCAGGCACAGGGCCTCGAACTCGTGGTGGCTGTTGCTCTCGCCGAGAATGCTCAAGGCGAAGCGGATACGCTTCTCAAGCTGGACGGCATCGTCACTCACGTCGTTCCCCCCTGGTCTCACTACCGCAGTCACGCACGACCAGTGTCCAGTACCCCACTGACATCCCGGGTCCATGGACGCGTCCGCGGCGCTGAGCGAACAGGGGTTTCAGCCGCCGGGCGCTTGTTCATGTGTGTCACGTACCGGCGCCCCGCGTGGGCGGAGCCTCGGCAACTCGCGGTGCGCGACGATGGGGCTATGGCTGAGGACCCCGCTGCCCCTAGTGAGCGCCCGGTACAGATCCCCGCGCGGATCCACGCAGTGGGGCCGGGCTGGCGACATCTGCTGGAGCGTATGCATGAACAGATCCACGCGGTCTTTCCCGGCTACCTCCTGCTCGATCTCAAAGAGAAGTTCGGAGGCCTACGCGTCTACGTGGAGGACCACCGATCGGGGTATCGCCTGGCTTCGGTGTCTGCAGTGCACATACGGGAACGGGCGGCTCGTACGTGCTCTTTACACCGAACCGGGTTGCTCTCACCATCAATGCCTAGGGGTGGGGCTGGCACATGCCCGCCCATCGACCTGGAGGGGGCCGGGATGGGTGTGTTATGGAAGCTGGAACCGGCGACAGCCGCCAAACACCGCCTGTACCAGCGCTACTTGGATGCCTGGTGGCCCATTCTGCTGCAGACGTCCCAGCACACTGGTTATGCCCGCCCCCGTGTCACGCTCCTTGATGCTTTCGCCGGTCCCGGCCGCTACCAGGACGGTGAGCCGGGCTCGCCGGTCTTCATCCTCGAACGTCTACTGAACCACAGTGCGGTCGACCGCATGCACCTCAGTCCTCGGCGCGTGCACCTGATCTTCATCGAGAAGGACCCTGCCCGGCACAAGCATCTGATGGGCGAACTCCACTCTCGTTTCGGGCCGTTGCGTGACCTGCCGTTGCATCTCGAGGTCCAGCGCGGTGACGCCGGCAGCGACAGCGTGCCCCTGCTGACCCGGCTGGGTGCCTGGGGGCACCCCATCCTCGGCATCTTCGACAGCTGGGGCAGTGTCAATGTTCCGCTGGATGTAATGCGGCGCATCGCCCGCAATCCCTCCAGCGAGGTCGTCACCACCTTCGGCCCCAACTGGTTCAGCCGTCGTGAGAACCTCAACCCGGACGTCCTGGACACGGTCTTCGGCGGTCGGGCGTTCTGGACGCCGGCGAATGCTGAACTGCGTCCCGACGAGCGGTGGCGCGTGTGGCTGTCGACCTACCGGGACGCTCTGCGCCGGTCGGGCTTCCCTTACCAGCTGCAGTTCGAACTGGTCCCCCGCACGGGACAGCCTCTCTACCTCGTCTTCGGTACCGGCAGCACGGCGGGCCTGAAGGCGATGAAGGACGCCATGTGGAAGGTCGACGACCGGGATGGCGAGAGCTTCCGCGACCCGCGCACGCGCGGGGCGATCCCGGACGGCCAGATCGACCTGTTCCAGGCTGCAGGGCTCGCCGACACCGAACTTCTGGAGCTGGTCGCGCAGCGCCTGTCGATGGGACCGGCCCGGGTGGAGACGGTGGGCGAGTGGCTGCTGGCCGAGACCTCGCGCTGGCTGCCCAAGCATGCGCTGCAAGCCATACGTGAGATGCGGCAAAACGGTCAGGTGACCCTGCTCTCCAGCGGGAAACTCACGACAAAGAGCCAGGTCAGCCTACCCGCCTGAAACGGCATCGTTCCAAGGGGGCTTTGCCGCGGCGGATCAGACGTGGACGCGTTCCTCGGGGTATTCGCGGACCCGCAGAGCGGCGGGGAACTGGCTGATCTCCTTGTGCTCCTTGCCCCAGCGGGACCCGAGCTGCTTCACGAAAGGGGCGCAGCCGGACTGCCGGGACCTGGCCACCACGTCCGCTGCCCAGGCCAGGTCCATGGGGCGCGCCCCTGGCCCAGATTCGCCGCCCACGATTACCCAGTCGATGCCCGTCAGGTCCAGGCCGTTGAGTGGACCGAGCAATGGCTCGCACGACAAGAATCGCACCGCGGCCGGCACCTGGCGCAGATCCTCGATGCGAGGCAGTTCCTTCGCGCTCTCCACCGAGACCCCCATCCACAGATTCCCTGGCCATTCCAGACGCCCGGCGATCTGCCGTAGGCGTCGGGCTCGTTTGGTGAGGACCTGGTAGGTGTGCTGCGGAGTCTCAGCGATCACCTCGAAGACCTGCCGCACGTAGTCGAGTGGCACCCGGGCATGGAACAAGTCGCTCATCGAGTTCACGAACACCGTCCGCGGGCTCTTCCACCCATACGGCACCCGCAGGGCGTCCGGATGCAGCGTCAGTCCGAAGCCCGGGCCGGACGTACGCGGATCGCCGTCGGCCTGGTACTTGGGCGAGCCCATCGCCTTCAGCCGCTTCGCCAGCGTCAGCGCATAGCAGTGGTCGCATCCGGCGGAGATGCGGTCGCAGCCCGTCGTCGGGTTCCACGTCGCCTCGGTCCACTCGATCGCGCTGCGGTCACTCACCGGCCGGCCCTCCATCCCCTCGAACCGCGCCTCGCCCCGGCGGCCCGGTCACAGTCGCTGCATCCCCAACGACGTGTCGCATCACCGGACACCGGCATCCAACCATCTGACCGGCGCGCAGTAGCCACTAACCCGACAATAGAACGCTTGTCTTAATTTTTGGAGGTGGTAGGCCAGTGCAAACCAGCCACCCTGCCAACGGTCAGCAAGCAGTTCCGGCTTGTTGACGGCGTTTCCCACGGCTGGAACCTGATGCACAGCGCCCGCAGCCCGGCCGACGCGCACGTTGCGGGCGCGTGCTGCTCATCCGCGTCGGCGACCGGGCTGTGCCCGGGCGTCGATAGTGTGCTGGGCCAGGTAGGCGAGGACTGCATGGTTGGCCTCCCAGCCGTCGGCAACCTTGGAGGCGGCTCCGGGGTATACGGGGTCGCTGGAGGGGTGGGCGTCGAGGAGTTCGGCGATGCCGGCACGGGCCACGACGATGCAGGCGTGACGGTGTCGTGAGGTGAGGACGCACAGCCGGCCGGCTTCCAGGTGGAAGGCGGAGGCGTCGCCGCGGCCGGAGAGGGGGTGCAGGACGATGGTGACGCGGAATTCGCAGCCTTGCAGTCGGTTGGCGGTGTCGACGGTGACGCCGTGCAGTTGGGGGTACTGGCGGGCCAGGAGAGCGCGGATGTGGTGGGCCTGGCTGCGGTGGGCGGTGCCGATGGCGATGTCGCCTGGCAGCAGGACGTGGCCTTCGGGGTTTTCCTCGCAGGTGGTGATGGCGCGCCGGGCCAGCAGCCGCTCGGCGATGCCGAGGACGGCCTGGAAGGCTTCGATGTCGAGCTGGCCGGTGATGCGGGCCGGTAGTTCGAACAGTGCCCATCCGGTTCGGGCGGCGTGTTCGATGACCTCGTCGGTAGGGGTGCGCATGCCGGTGATGGGGAACGTGAGGGTGCGGTCGGCTTCACGGCTTCCGGTGTGGAAGGGCATGAAAGGGTAGAAGGCGTCGCTGATCAGGGGAACGGCTGAGGGCGGCAGGCGCCAGGACACGGGCAGGGAGTGGACGGGCAGGTCGCGGTTGTTGGCGAGCAGGACGGCGACCGCGCTGTTCATGGGGTCATGGGACAGGCCTTGGAAACGGTCGGTCTCGACCGCGGAGAAGGGGTCGAGTTGGCCGGGATCTCCGACGAAGAGTGCCCGGTCGAAGAGGCCGGCGGTCCACAAAAGCATGTCGGAGCGCATCTGGTAGGCCTCGTCGATGATCGCCCATGGCCATCGGCGGTCGGTGACCGTGGCCCATTTCATGGCGGTTCCCACGATGACGTCGGCCGTCTTTTCGAGGGCTTCGATGCGGGTGCCGATACGGATGCCGGGATGTGCCTGCAGGTCATCCGGGACGGTGTGTTCCGTTCCGGTGAGCCGGGCGATGCGCAAATGCGGATGGTGCCGGGCGAATCGCCGCACGAGATGGTCGACCTGGCTGTTGGTCTGGGCGATGACGGCGCAGGGGGCGCTGGATTGTGCGAGGGCGTCGGCGGCTCGGGCGACCAGGGTGGATTTTCCGGCGCCGGGCGGGGAGTCCACGACGAGTCCGCGGTGGGTGAGCGTGGGCAGTTGCTCCAGGATGGCGCGGGCGGCCGTGTCCATCTGCTGCTGCGGCGATGGCTGGTGGGAAGGTGTCACTGTTCTTCCTCGCCCTCGTCCTCGTCGCTGTCGGCCGGATGGTCGGCAGGAGGCCCGCCGTGGGTCCAGGGGGTCTGATCTCGTGCGGGGAATTCCGGCATCCGGTAGTGGTCTGGTGCGATGGTGAACACGAGGAAGGCGCCGGCTTCGGGCAGGACGGCGTGGTTGGGGCGGGCCACGGTGCCCATGCCGGCGGTGATCTCGAGTTCGACGAGGGTGTCGCCGTCGGCCGGAGTGACCTCGCAGATCTTGTAGCGGGCGTTTGGGTGGGTGTGGCAGGCCAGGAGCTGGCCGGGTTCCATGGGCACGGGGTCCGGGGTGGACACGGTGAGCCGGGGCCGCCATTGTGCTCGTCTGGTGGGTCCGCGCAGCGTGTGTTCCGGGTCGATGGTGGTGACGGGGCCGCCGAAGGCTTCGCCGGTGGTGCGCAGTTCTGCCCGTATGAAGGGGTCGTCGGTGGCGCGTTCGGCGGCGAAGGCGGTGGCTGCGTGTTCCATGCGGGCCAGGCGGACGGCGGCGGCGACGGCGTGGTCGCGGGCCGGCCGGGGGCGTCCGTCCTGGGCCAGGTAGAGGCATTCGTCGGTGAATGCGGTGCGTTCGTGGGCCCAGCGGCGTGCGGTGCCCTTGGCTTCGGGAAGAGCTTGCAGGAGCGTGTAGGCCTGCCACATCAAATCCCAGGTGGGCTGCATGTAGGTGGCCAACAGGCGGTCGAGTTCTTGCAGAGTGCGGGTCTGCTGCTGGCCCTGCGCCTGGCCCCGGCCTCTGGCATAGGCGTCGAACAGGGGGGCCAGGTGGTCGTTGTCGAAGGCGGCGTCGGTGGCTGGTCCCGCCGGGCGGTAGGTGGCCGGGTCTTCTGCTGTGTGTGCGGCGTCGCGTCCCGAGGCGGCGTGGCGGGGTGGGTCGATCCAGGCCAGCAGGGTGGCGAGGTCCTCGTCCTCCTGGGGACTTTGGCCGCTGATCCAGTGCATGCCGAGGAAGCTGGTCATGGGGATGAGGGCGGCTGAACCGGGGAGGTCGGCGCGGTCGGTGAGATAGGTGAGCCAGTGTCCCAGGCGCTGGACGGCTCGGGAGTCGGGATTCTGGTCGTCGACGCTGCGGAATCTCAGGTCGTCTCCGAGGTCTTTCAGGTGCTGCACGGTCTGGGGGTTGGTGACGAGGATCTGGGGGGCGTCGGTGTAGCGGCGGCGTGCCGGCTTGCTGGAGGTGGCGGGCAGGTGTTCGCTGTGCCGCTGGCAGGCGTCGATGTATGCGGTGACGGCGTCTGCCAGGGTGGCGAGCATGGGGGCGGTGCTGCCTGAGGGCGGCGCGACCAGGAGCCGGGGGCGGTGCGGGTCGGTGCCCAGCATGATGGCCAGCGGTCGTGCGGCGGGGCCGGTCTGCTTCAGCGCCAGCAGCATCAGCGGCTGGTCGCTGAGGTGGAGGTGGCGCAGTTGGCTGGCGCGTTGGGCGTTGCCGGTGTGGGCGGCGCGCATCCGCAGGAGTGAGGTCAGAAGGCTCATGCGGGGTCCGTCTGGAGGTCTGCGTGGATGCGCTGTGCGTGGCGCAGGGCCTGGGTGATGTCTTTCTGGCCCCGTGAGGGGTGCAGGTGCCCGTCGGTGAGGGCCAGGGCCGTGGCGATGGCGTCGATTCCCGCGAGGTCGTCGCGGACTGCGGTGCCCAGGGCCGCGGTCCTGCCCTGGTTGCGGGCCTCGGTGCGGCAGTGGAAGGCCAGGTCGCAGTGGTGGCGGCAGCCGGGGGTGTAGTACGGCCGCACGGCGGCGAGTGCGGCAACGAGTTCACCGCGGGGCCGGGTCGGTTTCTGGTCGGGGCCAGGCTCCAGGTCGAAGGTGGTGTTGGGGGGAAGCTTGTCCAGCAGTTGGGGCAGGCGCCTCAGTCTGCCGAGGTGGCGGCTCAGGTACTTGATCTGCTTGTGGGCGCTGAAGGGCGTGGCGGTGGGGTGGCGGGTGAAGTTGCGCGGGTTGACCAGGATCACGGTGTCGGAGACGCGGTCCGGCGGGAGGCCGTCACCAGCGAGGAGTTCACGCAGGGCCAGGACGTAGGCTGCGGCCTGGGTCAGCGCTGCGTTGGCCTTGATGGGGTCGGGCTGTCCGTGGATGACGGGGAAGGATTTGATCTCCACGACGTGAAAGACGCCGTCGCGCTGGAAGGCGATGACGTCGGGCTCGAGGTAGACCTGGTGGCCGGCGACGGTCAGACACAGTACGGGGTGGTCGAGCAGGGTGCGAGGGTCGTCCGACCTGCGGTGTGCTGCGCTGAGGATGCGGGAGCGGGTGTGGGCGCGGCGTAGCTTCAGGGGGGATTTGTCGTCATCGCTGCCGACGCTGTTGACGTCCTCGTAGGACACCTCCGACAAGGTCAGGCCCAGGGCTTGGCGGAGCAGCGGCACCAGGGGGGCTCCGGCTTGGGCGGTGACCTGGCGTTCGAAGGCGATGCCGTAGTCGAGGGCGAGCTGGGATTTTCTCAGCGGCCGCGGGAGGCCCAGATGGGCGGCGAGGGCGTCTTTGTCGATGCCGGCCGCGTCCAGCAGGGAGCGGCGGTCGCAGCTCGGATTGGCGGTCAACGCTGCCAGGGTGCGTGCATTGTGTGGGATGGGCGGCGCGGTTCCGCGTAATGCGCCCAGTCGTGCGTCGAGCGAGCTCACTGTTTTCCTTGGCGGGACAGGGCACAGCCGTGCTGGTTGCAGGGGCGGGTTTACGAAGTGCGGCGCAGGCGGTCGGTGTCGCGCAGGATATTGCCGAAGATCTGCTCCACGTCGCCGAGTTGCTCGCGTGCGCGCTGGGCCGCTTCGGCGCGGGTGTCGGCGTCGTCGTCGGCGTGGAGCTCCAGTTCCGCTGCGGCGGCCCGGCGCAGCGCGTCCAGGTCGAGCGGGCCCCGGGGTGTGTCGCCGTGGATGTTGCGGCTGTAGTGCAGCAGGAGTTGCTGGACGGGCTGCGGCATCCCGGTTTCGCCGGCGAGGTGTTCGGCGGCGTCCGCGAGCCGCAGGGCCGAGGTGAGGAAGTGGACTCGCTGGGTGAGCGGCCCCACCAGGCGCTGCTCCAGCGGCCAGGTGCTCAGGGCGAGCAACCCGCGGGCCGGTGAGAGCAGATCGGAGGTCAGCGCGGGGCAGATGTAGTAGGCGCGGCCGTAAGGCGCGGAGCGGAAGGAGCGTTCTTCGTCGCGGCGCAGGGTGGTCAGGCGTGCCGTGTTCAGCGGGCTGGAGAAGAACGTTTGGTGGACCTGGCTGAGCAGTTTCGGCGAGGCGGGGACGGTGAGGAGGGCCAGCGCCTGGTGGACCTGGTCGCGTACGGGCACGTCCTGGTTGGGCTCGGCGACTGCCAGCGCGGGCTGCGGCCGGACCTCTGGCTGGGCCTGTGGCTGGGCCGTGTCCGGGACATCACTGAGCCCGCACAGAACGTTCCAGGCGCCTCGAGTGCGCGCCAACTCCTCGCCCAATAGTTTCACTTGGGCGCTGTCGTGTTGCGTGAGCGCCTGCCGGATCGCCTCTTGCAGCTGTTGCATGCGCTTCTCGAGAGCGACCAGATGCTCATCCATGCCCGCATGCTAGCAGGCACTCGGGGCTCCCAGCTTTATTCCAGGCATTACCCAGAGCCCGCGTCTGATGGACCTGGCCGCCCACGGTCACCCTGGTCGGGCCCGGTGACTGCCGACACAGGCCCCGGCCGAGACCGTGTCCGGGACATCACTTAAGCCCGCACCGAACGCTCCAGACGAGTCGAGCGGATGTCAAATCCGCACCCGCAAGGCGAACTTGGAAAGTATCGTGTGCGCGTGAGCGCCTGCCGGACCTCCTCCTGCAGCTGTTGCATGCGCTTTTAGGGAGCGATCAGGTGCCCGTCCACGACGCAAGAGCGACGACTGCTCGGGAAGTCCAGTTTTCCTCCAGGGATTTTGGTGTACAGTCCCGGGCTCATAAGGCACCACTGGTGCCCTCCTACGCCTCGCTTCCAGAAGGGCGCATGAAGGCATGAGCAGACTGCTCCACACCTCCGACTGGCATTTGGGCCACGTCTTGCACGGGCATTCACGGGAGGAGGACTTCGATGCCGTCTTGGCCGAGATCGTGGCCATCGCCCAGGAGAGCCAGCCGGACCTGATCGTCCACAGCGGCGACCTGTTCCATTCTTCCCGTCCCACCGCTCGGGACCTGATCCGTGCCATGCGCACCCTGATCGAACTCGCCGCCATTGCCCCGACCGTGGTGGTGGCCGGCAACCACGACTCCCCCACGTACTTCGAGTTCCTCAACCTCGTCAGCGGCCCCTCCCTGGGCCGGGGCCTGTTCTTCGTCGACCGGCTCCGCCCGGCACACGACGGGGGCGTCTTCACCTTCGACGCCTGCGGTGGTGAGCAGCGAATCCGTCTGGCTGCCATGCCGTTCGTGCACCCGAACCGGTTCTGGCGGCGCGATTCCACCACCGGCACGTCGTATGCCGACTACACCGCGGCGATGCGCGGCCTGCAGGGAGAACTGACGGAGGCCTTGCACGAGGGGTACGACCCCGACCGGGACATCCTGCTGTTTACGGCCCATGTGTTCGTCAAAGGCGCCACGACCTCCCCGAGCGAACGGGCCGTGGACGAGGCCTTCGAGACCCCTCCCGAGGACCTTCCGGTGGTGTCGTACGCCGCTCTCGGACACATCCACCGCCCGCAGGCCATCGAGGGCCTGAAGTTCGCCGCCCGCTACGCGGGCAGTCCGCTTGCCATGGACTTCGGTGAAGCCGACGAGACCAAGAGCGTCGTGATCGTTGACGCCGACCCGGGACGGCCTGTGCGGGTGCTGCCGCGCCGGCTCTCCAGTGGCCGGCGGCTGACCCACTTCACCGGGACCCTCGAGGAGCTGAAGGCTGCGGCCGACCAGTACGACGGGACCTTCCTCAAACCGGTGATCACCGGCGAGGAGCCCGACGGGCTCCTCAGCCAGAAGATCGCCGAGATCGTCCCGAACGCGATCCTCATCAACGCGGCCCCGGCGCGGGAAGCGGCCGCCAGCGCCGTCCTCGACGGTGACCTGGGTGACGAGCCGGAACTCCCCGACGCATTCCGGGCCTACCTGGCACGTGAGGGAGTGGACGCAGATGCCGCGGAGTCGACCGTCACCGCATTCCTCCACCTGCTCAACGAACTCGACGACGAGACGCTGACCCCGGTCCCGGCCGAGGAACAGCTGCGCGCCGCGCTGGAAAACCCCTGGAAGGAGGCATCATGAGGCCCTTGCAGCTCACCCTCACAGAGGTGCGCAGTTACCCCGGCGCCTGCACCATCGACGTCACCGGCAAGCATCTGCCTGGCAGCGCCGGCGATACCGGCGCGGGCAAGTCCGCCGTCCTCGAGGCGATGGCTTTCGCACTATACGGGGCGTGCCCATGGCCGAAGGGCAGCAGGGGTTTTGAGGAACTGCCGCGCACCGCGCTGGAAGACACCGGGATGGAGGCACCGTGAAGCCCTTGCGGCTCACCCTCACGGGAGTGCGCAGCTACGCCGGCACCTGCAGCGTCGACTTCACCGGCAAGCGCCTGCTCGCCATCCTGGGCAACACCGGCGTGGGCAAGTCCACCATCCTCGAGGCGATCATCTTCGCCTTGTACGGGACGTGTTCGTGGTCCAAGGACCCCAAGGCCGCCTACGAGCTGATCGGCAAGGGATGCCCCAGCATGGACGTGGCGTTCGAGTTCTCGGCGAACGGCCGCGAGTGGAGTGTGCGCCGCACTCTACATGCGGAAGGCAAGAAGGGGCCGCAGGCCGTGCTCGAGCCCCTGGCCGAAGACAGCGCCGACTTGCGGGTCGACGGCAAGGCCGCGGTGACGCAGGCGGTGACCCGGATCATCGGGCTGGACTGGGACGGCTTTGTCAGCACGGTCCTGCTGCGCCAGGGGAAGTTCGACGCCCTCCTCAAGGCCCCCAGGGCCATGCGTGCTGACATCCTACGGCACATCTTCGGCATCAACGAGCTCGAGCGTGTACGCAAGCGGGCCGGCGTGCGACTGGAGCGCCTGAATACGCAGATCACCGAGGCAACCAGGGCCCGCGCGATTCTCCTGCCGGATCCTCATGCTGCCGCTTCCCAGGCGCTGCTGGATCTGGAACGCACCCGGGGTATCGCGGCCCGTCGGCGCGAGCGCCTGGATGCGCTGCGCGCGGCCCAGAGCCGGGCTGTCGAGCACAAGCATCGCAAGACGGGCTTGGATAGAGCGGCGCGGCTGCTGCGTGAGCGTGCTGTTGCGGATGCGAGCATCACGTTGGCCGCGCTGGCGCGGAAGAAGAGGGAACTCGATGCCGAGGCAGCAGAACAGGAGACCACCGGACGCGACCTGACCGCGAAACTGGAGGCGGCGCAGGGCGCACTGGATACGGCCGCACAGGCCGGTGACACGCTCCGATCCCTGTCCAGCGCGTTCGCTGTCCTGTCCCGCCTGCCGGAGCGTGCAGCCGGCCTGGACGCCATCGAGCAGCGGCTGAAGCAGGAGCAGCTTCAGCACGACGAGCACGAGCAGGAGCACGCGCAGGCACGGCAGGAACTAGAAGAGCACGAGCAGCGCAAGGCAGCCCTCGTCGAGGCCGCCGGCCGGGCCGAGCGCATGGTGAGCGAGGCACGCACGCACACCGACCAGATCCAGGAGGCCGTCCGGGCAGCGCTGCAGGAGGCCAACGCCGCGGCCGGGCATCTGCAGGCGCAGCGCACGACGCTCGAGATGGTGGAGGAACAGCGCGGCCACAGCGCCGGCCTGGAGAGCGAGCTGAAGAAGCTGCGCGGCGCTTTGGAAGCAGCCCAGGACGGCCTCGCTGCGCTGCAGCGCAGGGAGGCCGCTCACGCGGCGGGTGCCGGTCTGGCGCCCGGGGACGCCTGCACGGTGTGCACCCGGCCCGTCCCTAACAACTTCACTCCCCCGCCGCTGTTGGACGGCAAGGCGCTTGCTCAGGCCAGACGCAAGGTCACCATACGCTCGAACGCCGTTGAAGCGGCGGTGGAGGCCAAGGCGGAGGCGGCCGCCCAGCTGAAGGGAACCGAGCGCAAGGTCGAAAGGCACCGCCGCGGACACCTGGCCGCCCGTGAGCGCATGGACTCGGCGCTGCTCCAGGTGCAGGAGCTGGTGGACGCGGTGCACCCGGCCGGTGCTCCTGCCACGGCCACCGCCCTGGACACGCTGGGCCGGCAGGCGACGGCTCAGGCGCATGCCCTTGCCGAGGGCGAACCAGTAGGCCGGGCGGAGATCACGCGTGCGGTCAAAGGACTTGCCCAGCCGCTGCGCGACGCGGAGGGTGAGGCCCTCGCGGCACACACGAGCGCCCAGGCGGACCTGGGGGCGGCGCAGGCCGAGCACGAGGCGGCCCAGGCCGAGCTCAAACGCCAGCGCGGGCGCTTGCAGCGTGAGCGCAAACGGCTGGACAAGACCCGGCTGCAGTACGAAACCGAGCTGGCGAGTCTGCTGACGGAGGTCGGCGAACTGCCGCCCTCCATCCGCCCCGCCCACTCCTCCCCGTCACAACTGCCCTCCCTGCAGGACATCGCCTCCGCTAAGGAGGCGGCAGGCCAGCGCCTCGAACGGCTCGATCAGAGGACACAGGAGCGTGACGACGCCCGGCAGGCCCTCACGCTGCACAGCGAAAACCTGCAGGCCCTGGACGCACGCCGCCGGCGCACGGTTGAGACCCCCGCCCGCAATCTCATCAAGCAGCTGGAGCGGTGGGCGGACACAGCGGCCGATGCCGCAGGCCTTCTCGAGGCCGAGGCATCCCCCGACCTGCCTCCCGTCCCGGACGCAGGCGACCTGGCCGCCGTCGACACCTACTGCATGGCCCTCGCCTCGCTGCATCAGCGTCTGACCGGCACCCTCGGACAGGCCGCCCAGCACGCCGCCGACGAGGTCCGCGCATTCGAGAAGGAGCTGATCCGCCAAGCCGGCGCCACCGCCGACGAGACCGACCAGGACCCCGGCTTCTCCGTGCCTGCGAAGAGCGACCTGCTCGCCACCGCCGTTCTCGACCCGCTCAGCCGCAAGACAATCCAAGCCGAAGCCGCGCACGACAAGGCCAAGTCCGACCTGAGCACCGCACAGTCCCAAATCCCCTACGCCGACGCGCTGGGCACCGCCCTCGAAGCCGCCAACCAGCAGGCCGCGGTGTGGAAGAGCGTGAGCGACCAGCTCACCGACGGGAAGTTCCTCACCTATCTCACCGATCAGCGCACCCATTCGCTGCTCAGGCACGGCAGCAGGATCCTCCGGCAGATCTCCATGGGTGACTACGCGTTCACCGAGGACTTCCAGATCCTTGAACGCGCCACCAATCACGCGCGCGACCCGGAGACCCTCTCCGGCGGAGAGACTTTCCAGACCTCCCTCGCGCTGGCGCTGGCGCTCGTCGAACTCCACAACACCAGCCACAACAAGCTGGAAAGCCTGTTCCTGGACGAAGGCTTCGGCTCGCTGGACAACACCCGCCTGGGCGACACTCTCGCCGTCCTGAGCGACAGCGTGGCCCAGGACACGAGAGTCATCGTCATCAGCCACCTGTACCCGGTGGCCGAGGTCGTCGACGACGTCCTGCTCGTCAACAAGACCGACCAGGGCTCCACGGCCGCCTGGCTCACACCGCAACAACACACCTCAGTCATCCACGACGGGATCCGGCGCCTGCTGGAAAACACCTGAGCAGTACCAGTGCCAAACCGGGCACCACAGTCGCCGAGAAGCCCATCTCCCGGCCCCCGAACTTCGGGCGCCGGCGGCTCACCCGTGCGGTGACCGGCGGGCCCGGCGCTTCCTTCCCGGCGCATCACAGGCCGCCCCTGCATGCCCGCGGCCGGCGCTCACAAGAACTGGCTCAGCGCCGACCGCAGCCGTCCACCCGACGGCACCGCAGCAGGACGGCCGGTGCCGGGTCATCCCCGGTATCCCGGTGCACGAGTGCTCCCTGGAGTAGCCGGGCCGTCGAGGAACACGCCCCCTCCCCAGCGAAGTTGCTGACGCTCGCACCCGGCGCGGGCTGACGGCTCCGCCGTGCCCGCCTCCCCTGGCATGACACCGCGTCACGGCGCTGACGACGGCCCACGCCCGCAACGTCCTGCCCGGACACCGCCAACACCCCGAGGAAGCACGGAACTTGTGGCCCTTCCGCGATTCGTATCCATGTAAGGAGCAGACCGCATGAATGACTCTTCTGCCGGCACGCAGGGTGTCGGCAAAGCGGTTTTCACCGCCCGCTCGGGGCGGCTGGCCGCGCTGCCGCGGTTGCTGTCGCTGGACCAGAGCGGTGAGCTGACCAGCGCGCACGTGAAGCTGGTCGCCACGGCCGTGGGCCGCTCGGAGCGGGCGGTGTGGCGGTGGGTCGCCACGGCGCGCGCCACCGGCCGCGTCGACGCGGCGTCCCGGACACGGTTCAGCGTCACCCCGGAGATCCGGCGGCTGCTGGTGCTGTGGGGAGGCAACGCGTCCGCCGTGCACCGCGAGCTTAAGCAGCGGGCCCTGGCCGATCCCCGGCTGCCTGCGGCCCCTTCGCTGTCGACGATCCACCGGGCGCTGCGCCGGGACCTGACGCTTGGGGAGCGGGCCGGGCTCGCCAAGGGGGAGGCCGCCCGGCGGGCCTTCGACGTGTTCGCGCAGCGCCCTCCCGCGCACCGCAACGCCGCCTGGGAGGGCGACCACAAGTGTGTGCCCGTGCGGGTGCTGCTCGAAGAGCAGCTCGTGCAGCCCTGGGTGACCTGGTTCATCGACTGCCACACCAAAGTCATCACGGGGGTGGCCGTGACGCCTCATGCGCCCAGCGCGGATGCGGTGCTGGCGGCCCTGCGGATGGCCCTGGACCGTGCCGAGCCCTTCGGCCCGGCCGGCGGCCTGCCGGGACTGATCCGGGTGGACCGCGGCAAGGAGTTCCTGTGTGCCACCGTGGCCTCGGCCCTGGGCGCCTTCGCCGTTCCCGTCGTCGATCTCCCGGCCTACAGCCCGCATTTGAAGGGCACCATCGAGGCGCTCAACGGTGCAGTCGAGGAGATGCTGTTCGTCTCCATGCCGCGCTACGTGCACCGGCAGACGCTCACCGGCGGCCGCACCGCGGATCCGGAGGAGCCCGCGCTCTCCTTCGAGGCGTTCGTGGAGCTGCTGCTGAAGTGGGTGCACTGGTGGAACACCGAGCACCAGCCCAGGGGGCTGGGCGGTCGCACCCCGATGGAGGCGTGGTCTTGTGACCCCACTCCCCTGCACGACGTTGCCGCCGAGCAGCTGGCCCGTTTCGGGCTCGAGGACGACGGACGCACCCGCACCATCACCACGCAGGGCGTGCGGTGGCGCAACCGCCACTACATCGCCCCCTGGATGGTCGGCCAAGCCGGCGTCCGCGTCGCGGTGCGCCACCTGCCCCACCACGACATGACCATCGAGGTCTTCGGCCTGGACGGCGTACACCTGGGCAGCGCCGTTCTGGCCGAGGCGGCCAGCGAGGAGCAGGTCCGCAAGGTCCGCAACGCCCGCACCGCCAAGGCGCGGCGGCTTCGCGCGGACATGAAGGCCGCTGCACGGCTGCGCCGCGAGCGCTTCGAGGCCGTCACCACCGCCGCCCCGCCCGAGCGTCTGGGTGCGCTGACCGAGGCGGAGGCCGAGGCAGAACTGGCCGACTCGGCCACCACGGACCTGCGGCGGGCCGATCCCGGCTACATCCCGCACCAGCCCGTCCCGGACGGCTGGGCCCGCCCCATCCCGCCGGCCGCGGACGGTCCGGAAAGCGACACCCCTGAGGAGAACGCGTGAGCGGCGACATGGACTACGGCAGGCTGCCCGCAGAGGACGAGGACCACTTCCATCGCCTCGATGCGCATCTGGTGGCCACCGACACGCTCATGACGACCCTGGACGACGTCCAGGCGACGATCGACGCCAAGGCCATGATGGTCGCCTACGGAGCGGCCGGATACGGCAAGACGATGTCGGTGAACTCGGCGCTGCGCAAGATCGCCCCCGACAACACCTATCGCCTGGAGCTGCGCTCGGGGCCAACGCCCCGCGACATCCGCCACGGACTGTTTCACGCCCTGGGGCTGCCCGGGGAACCGCCGACCCGGCCGATCGAATTCGACACGCTCCTGAAGGAGACGCTGTCGCAGACGTTCCGCGTGCTGGTGTGCGACGAGGCCCAGTGGATGGGCCGCAGTTCGTTCGAGTACTGGCGCCACCTGTGGGACGACCGCAACACCGACATCGCCGTGATCTTCGCCGGCGGCGACGGCTGCTACAAGGTCCTCAAGCGTGAACCGATGCTGGCGTCACGGATCTTCATCTGGCAGAAGTTCACGCGCATGCCCGAGGCCGAAGTCGTCGGCACGCTGCCGGCGTTCCACTCCCTGTGGGCCGGGGTCGACCCGCAGATGATCCGCAACATCGACCGGGCCGCGGCCCACGGCAACTTCCGCAACTGGACCACCATCACCAAGCACATGCTCAACGGCATGAAGAAGAAGGGCCTGACCGAGGTCAGCCAGGACCTCGTCAACTGGGTGTACAGCAAGCTGGGCGGCATGTAGCAGCGGTCGCGAGGCGCGGCGGCCCGCGTTCGCCGGACCGCCGCCGACCATCGGGCGCGCCGTACGGACCGGCCTGGTGCCTGGCCGCTCCGGGGCGGTGTGGCGGGACGCGGAAAGGTGGTGGCAGTGGCGTACAGCGACGTGACGATCGTGGTGGACGAGCGGGACGACCTGTTCTACACCCGGGCGGCGCTGCAGGCCCACCGGCCCGGGGAAGGCCGCATCGCCGTGCAGCCGACGCCGGCCAGCGGCAGCCCGGCCGCGCTGGCGCACGACATGCTGTATGCGCTGGGCAAGCGGCTGGCGCCCGGGCCCAACTCCCCGGATGTGTGGCTGGACTCGGTGAACGCGGCGTGGCTCGCCGCGGCTGCCTGGGGTGTCGCGATGGGGGTGCGGCACGTTGTGGTCCCCCGGACCCATCTGCTGACCATCCGGCGCATCGACCAACTGCTCGCCTGGCGCGAGTCGACGGGAGCTCAGCTGACCCTGCTGTGGCAGAAGCCGCCGCGCGGACTGCCGCCGGTGCTGGCCTGCGTGAAGCGCCGTATCAGCGGCCGGGAGGAATTCGAGGCACTCCTCGCTGAGCCGGGACCGATAGCCGCGCGCCCGATTTTCCCTCCTGTTCTTCCCGCAGAGACGGGACTGGCGGCGGCAGTGACTGTGGGGCAGTCGCCCGCCCGGCAGCCGCCCAGACCCGGGGCGGAGTCGACGAGGCCCGGACCCCCGGCTCCCCCTTGCACCGGCGCGATGGCAACGGCACAGCTGGTCCAAGCCGCCCCTGCCCTCAAGATCGGCTCCGAGGAGGCCGCCACTCTGGCCGCTCTCGCACACCCGCTCATCGCCGGAGCGCTGAGCGTGCTTGCCTTCACCCGGGCCGGCCTGGGCAGCCTGCGCTTCACCCGCGACCTCGACATCACCGGCGACGTCTCCGCCATCAAACTTCACGGGGTCAACCATCGGTACTGCCCTTTGCACGCTGTGCCTGACTGGGCTCGGCCGCTGTTGGCCGGCGCCCGCGCCCACCATCGTCTGACACCCCGCCCGCCCGGGGACAGCGTGTTCGCTCCCGTGATGCTCGCCGAAGCCCGGCATCTGCGCACGCACGCCGGACGTCTGCCCCGGCTCGACCTGTCCCTGCCCGCCAGCGCCCTCGTCCCTTGAGCTGTGTGTGCCGACCGCCCGCACTGCGCGCTACAGACACGGCACAGCCGAGGGTCTCCGTTCGCGGCAGGCACCGCCGCCCACGGCGGGAGGACCAGGAGCGGTGGAAGACAGCCCCGCCACCCCGCTCTGTCCGCCTGGCGCGAAGTCAGCAACTGCCGGGCAGGTGCACGGCTTTCAGCAGGCCTGGGAGCGTGGGCAGGACTTCGTCGTAGAGGGTCTCCTGTTCGCAGCCGTGCCCGTCGGTTCGAGCGATCTCGTCGGCCAGATCGCGCAGAGCCTCGATACCCTGGTGCGCAAGCCGGGCGGCGAGCTTGCGGTTCTCCTCCAGTTTCGCGGGCTCCTGGTGGTATTTGGTGCCGGCACGGTAAAGGTCGACGGTCATCGCGACGGGTGTGATGGGCCGCCCGATGCGGTCGGCGAGGTTGCCGATGATACGGATGCCGTGGGCGTCGAGGTCGCCCCATGCCGCGACGGGCAGACCGTCGAGGCCGCGGAGGAATTCGGCCAGGCCGTCGGTTGCGTAGCCCTTGCCCCAGATGCACAGCCAGGTGTCGGCGATCTCCGAGATTTTGCAGACCTGTTCGAAGGTGTCCTCGTTCTCGATCAGGAAGATGCCCTGGGCATCGCAGGAGATCATGCCGAGGGCCCGGACCCCGCGGGCGGGCAAAGCGAGCCAGGGGTTGCACGCTGCCGCGTCGGCGATGACTGTACCGACTCGCCACTGCAGGGGGCCGCGGATGCGCAGTTCGGTGTCGGCTTTGTCGACGGCCTGGTCGAAGGGGATTCCGATCAGGTTGGAGAAGGCCTGCTGCCGGGCTGGGGTCCAGGCGCTCTTGGTGTTGCGCAGGCTGCGTCCGGCGAGCTCCTTGGCTGTGATCTTGCGAGGGGTGTCCTGGGCGGGCCACCAGATGCCGGCGGCCCGGATAGCGACCTCGTAGACCCGCCAGTCCTCGGCTCGTGTGGCGGTGCCTTCGGGGATCTTCAGGACGCGCCCGGGTGGCGTCTTGGCCAGCAGCGCGTGTTCATGGGCGAGTTGCGGGATACGGGACGTGATGTCGAGGAGGTCGCGGTGCAAGTCTTCAGGGTGCTGGCGGCCTTGGAGTTCGGCGAGTTTGTCCTCGGCGAGTTCGGCCCACGACTGGGTCAGGGTCCATGAACGCGGGCTGTAGCCGGTGGCGTTGATGACGTCGCAGCGCAGGATGACGGCGCCGCAGCGGATGAGGTCGACCACGGTCTGCCAGGCGTTGTCGCCGAGGTCGGCTTGGATGGTGGGCCAGCGCTTGGTGGTCTTGGTCTGCAGGACTTTGATCAGTTGTCGGGTGGTCAGGGTGGGCGGCGGCTCGTAGGGGCTGACGGGGTGGTCGGCGACGAGGTCGACCTGCCGGGGACTGATGCGTCGTCGCTGGTCCCTGGGAACGCGCACGTGGATGGTGTCATCACCGTCCTTGGTGATGCGCGGCAGGGTGACGGCGATGATGCCCGGCGGCAGGTTACGCAAAGGGACAGTTTCGCGGCCATGCGCTTCGCCGATGAGGAGCGCAGGTCGGGGAGTGAGATCAGGCATGAGTGCGTCCTGCGGTGATCCAGTCTTCGGTGAGTTGGGTTCGGGCACCATTGCTGTCGAAGGCCCAGACGTTGGTGGGCTGGTTGATGATGTCGGCTGCTGATGCATGAACGAACCACAGCAGTTCCCCGCAGACATCGGCGGCGTCGGCGAGGACACTGTCCTGGCAAGTGCCGAGGATGGTCAGGTGTTGGTCGCGGGCGACGTCGCGCAGGGCGGCGAGCATGTCCTTGCGGTTGACCTCCCCGAGGCTGTTGCCGAGTTCGTCCAGGATCAGAACTCTGCCCTCGGTCTGGGAGTCGGCCAGGAGAGCCGCGAGGACGAGCAGGATGGCATGCACCTTGACCTGGGCGCTGTTGGCGTTTTCCCGGTAGGAGACATATCCGCCGCTGCGGGAGCGTTTCCACCGCGGGATGACCTGCCACTGCCAGTCACCGGCGCCCTGGGGGCGGACGCTGACGTGCTCGAGCTTGGCTCCGTAGCCATCGCCGCGCAGGTCGAGGTCGTTGAAGGCCGCGCTGATCTGAGCGAAGAGGCCGTCAAGGTGCTTTTCGATCATGTCCTGGAGGGTTTCCAGGTTGCGGACGCTGGTGGCGACCCCGGCGGTGAGTTCCGCGATGGCCTGCTCCCGGGCGTGCTGGTCGTGAGTGATGCGCGCTGCGGCCACCTCGTCCTGGTCGCGGTGGCCGACGAGGCGGTTGTCCAGCGGGGCTGCCACATCGGCGAAGGTGAAGGTGGGCAGGCCAGCAGGGTCGGTTTCGGAGAAGGCCCGCATTGTTTCCTCGCCGGCGCGGAGGTCTTCGCCGACGTCCGCGCCTGGGGTGCCGTCAACGCCGTAGTGCTCGTAGGCCTTGCGCAGTTCGTCTCCCGCCTGTCGGTGCAGGGCCCCGGGTCGGGGTGAACGCCCCTGGTCCGATGCCGGGTCCAAGAGGTGGACGGCGTCTTCGAGGGTTCCACCCCACTGCAGCTGCCACTGGGATGCGGCGATTTGACGCCGCTGGCGTTCCAGGGCCTCCAGGCTGCGGTGACGTTCCTTGAGCGCCTTGCTGACCGCGTCCAGTTTGAGCTTTGCGTTGGCGAGGAGCTGTTCGTGGGAGGCGTGCCGGGCCACGGCTTCCTTCCAGGTCTGCTGGAGCTCCTGTTCGTCATGCGCGGCCTTGTTGACGCGGCCGGCCAGTTCGTCGATCTGGGTCTGAAGGTCATTCTCTCGGGTGCTGAGGCGTGCGAGTTCTTCAGCGGCCTGGGCGGCCGCGTGCTGGGTCGTGGCCAGGGTGAGGGCAGCGGTGGCAGCAGTCATGGCCTCGGTGGCCTCGGTGGCGCTCTGCTCGGCGGCTGCGAGGTCGTCGCGGGCTTGTCGGAACCGGGTTTCGCGTCCAGCCAGCGGGGCGGCGAAGCCACCCGTCACGGTCAGAGCCATCGCCTGGTCACGGACGGCAGTGCTGTCGTCCGAGGGGATCATGCGCTCTTGAAGGGTGCCGAGGAAGCGTGCCACGTTCAGGGTGCTGTGAATGCCCTCGGGCAGGTGTTCTTGCCTCACGTCGGACGAGATGATCTGTGCGCCGGGCAGAGCGGTGTGCAGAAGGCGGCGGGCCTTCTCTTCGTGCTCGGGTTTGACGACGATCGCGTCCTGCCAGGGCGCCAGACGCGGTTCCCACACGGGGCGAGCGGCCTCGTCCACGTTGAGTTGGTCGAGTAGACCGTGCGCATGAATGTGGTGTTCGCTCAGCAGGTCGATGGCACGGCCGGCTTTTCCGCTGCGGCCCTGTTCGACGTTGTGTAGGTGGGTGCGGGCGCGAGTGACGGTGTCTTCGGCCTCAACACATTGCTGCTCTGCCTTGGTGTGATCGCGCCGGCGTTGCTCCAGGCGAGCAGCCGTGGTGGCGCAGTCGCAGCCGTCCCAGCCCTGCGCCTGGGGCAGGAGGGCGGTCCGCTGACTGCGCAGCAGCGCCTGCCGGGTGGTCAACTCCGTCATCGTGGTGGAAAGTTCGCGAGCATGTTGCTGGGCGTCGGACCACCTCTGGCGGGCTTTGCTCTCCTGGGTGGCAAGTTCCGCGGCGGAACCGAACGAGGTCACATGGTCTTCGGCGTCCTGCACCAAGGCTGCGACTGTCGCGGCAGCCTGCCTCTCCTCTTCCATGGTCTCGGCGATGCGTTGGTCGCTCTGGTGGGCGTCGCGGAAGGAGGCCGCGAGGTAGCGGCGCCATGCCTCGTGGCCGCGCTGAAGGGCGAGGCGGGCGGCCTCGCGGGCGCGCACGCCGCTCATCACCTCTTCTTCTGCGAGCAGCGCCTGGGCGTGCTGGGTCTGGGCCTTGTCGAGGTTGATCTGGTGCTGCAGGGCCTGGCCGCGCAGGTCCTCTTCCTCCTCCAACAGGTGTGTCATGCCCGACAGTGCGATCAGGGACCGGCCGATGTCGTGGGGTTCCATCTCGGTCAGCTGCTGGCTGAGCAGCGAGGGAACGGGCGGGCGCAGGGCAGTGTCGAGGTAGGTGAGGCAGCGGGGGGCTGTGCCGTAGAGCTTCTCGGCCATGGCACGGGCGGAGAGGATCTGGCGTGTGCCCAGCTCGCGCCACAGTACGTCGGCCTGGATGCTGCGCTCATGATCGGTGGGAGCGTCGGCGACGTGCAGGCCTTCGGTCCAATTCGCTTGCAGGTACGGGGCGGTAGTGGCGATGCGAACCCAGACGGTCAATGAGCTGGTGGCGGGGTCCGCGGGGTGGGCGAAGACGCCGACGATGTAGCCGTGGGTGACCGGAGAGGCATGGTGAGCTTGGTCGACGCCGGCTGCGTCGGGACGGAACAGGATGCCGCTGGCGTGCCGGCCCCCGTTGACCTCCAGGCGCCACTGCGGGTCGGCCAGCAGCAGGGAGACGGCGATGAGGAAGCTGGTCTTGCCGGAGCCGTTCGAGTCGTCCTTGGGGCCAAGGCCGGAGACGGCGATGAAGGTCTCCGGGACGATCGGAACGGCGTGTGCGGTGAGCCGGGCGATGTCGAAGGTCTGGACCCCGACGAGTTGGCGGTCGCCGACAATACCCCGGGACGGGTCGGATGTGGGCGGAGTGGTCATGGTGTGTCGTGCACCTCGTGGTCGGTAGCGGCAGCCGGGGGCACGGTGCGGAGGGCGCGGCGGCGACGGATCGATTCGGCGAGGAGCCCGTCGGAGTCGGCGAGCAGGATCAGCTGTTCGAACAGGTCGGCGCCCGCGGTCGGCGTCAGGCGCAGGAACTGGTTGCCCAAGACGTAGCCGGATTTGGTTCGGCGAACCAGGTCGGCGTCGGTCAGGCGCTGCAGCGCGCCGGTGAGGACCACGTCGGACACCTGGCAGTCCTTGAGTTGGTCCCTGGGCACGGGGGTGCCCTGGGTCCACAGCTGCTCGGGCAGGGTGGTGCCGGACGCTCGTGGAATGGCGACGCTGAACAGCAGGATCAAGGTGAGGACGGCGCGGTCGTCGCGCGGCAGAACCCCGATTCCTTCGTGCGCCAGACGTTGTCTGATCTCGTCGGTGTAACCGGAGAGGTAGCCGCCGCCGACCGCGAGCAGAGTGCGTCCGGATGCGGCCAGGACCTGTTCCACCACGACCCGCAGCGGGGTCTCTGCGAGGGCGCGGTAGTGGGCCGGCCGCACAGGGAGCATGGCGGTCTCCACGGCGCAGACCGCCGCTCGGACATCCGCTCGCCGGTTGTGGGACAGGGCTTGCAGGGCCGGTACGTCCACCGGTTCACTCCTTCCTCGGGGCGGGCAGGACGTCGTAGCCGCTGCGGAGTTCGGCCACATCGCGCTCGGACCACAGCGCGACCATGGGTCCGAGGCGGATCATGCCGTCGCCGACGTCCGCCAAGAGGTGGCCGCAGGCTCGCAGGAAGCGCAGGGCTTTCAGGAAGTGCGCGGTCTGGCCCAGCGCGGCCACGCCTTCCCGGGGAGCGAGGGTGTCCTGGAGAGGAACCAGGGAGGCGATGACGTCCTCCTGCGCGGCGGGCTGTCCCGGGTACAGCGGCTGGCTGGGGTCGGGCCAGCAGTGGCGGATGCAGCAGGCCAGTGTGACCAGGCGGACGGCCGAGGCGGTGCGGTGGGCGTCACTGTCGCCCAGGGCGCCGCTTGCCGGTTCCACGTCGGGGGCCCAGCCGGCCATCAGCTCCTGGATACCGTCGGGTGTGACGGCCTCCACCAGACGGCGCTCCACATCGTCGACGGCGCGGCGCAGCCGGGCGAGTTCGGCACGGTCCGCAGGGACGGGAACCGTGCGCAGGGCCCGGGCGCGTGCCAGCAGGTAGGGGTCACTCATGGGGGCTCTGCGGTGCGGCTTCGGTGTCGTCGTCCATGTCCTGGGGGCTGTCGGGGATGCGGTACGCGGTCACAGGTGAGGCGTAGGTGACCGGGCCTGCGGCATCCACGATGACCTCGCGGGAGATGTCGAGCATGAACGGGATGGCCGGGTCCGCTGCGGCGCGCAGCAGCTCGACCAGGTGCTTGACTGCTGCCTGCCAGGGCAGGGCCCGCAGGGCGGCGGTGACGTCGGCTTCGTCCTTGCCGGCCATGAGTAGGGTCACGGTGGCCTCCCGTCGCTGGCGGGCGAGCGCGGCCTTGGCGCGTGCGGTCTCGACCGGGTCCGGGCCGGGCGGCTGTGACGGGGGGCGGGGCAGGCGCTGCCGTGGTGGTGGGGGTTGGTGGTCGGCTGCGGCAGTGAGGATCTGGCCCGTGGTGATCTGGACGTGCGGCGGATCGAAGACGGTTGTGGCGAACACCTGCGCAAGCGCATCGGCGGAGGACCGCCGGGCCGCGGTCACGTACTGCTCGGGAAGGAGCATGCTGAAGTCTCGGCGGGTGGTGGCTTGTTGCATGAGCCGGTCGTGGAACTCGTTGACAGCTGCCGTGTAGCGCAGGGCTTCCTGGATCAGGCGGGTACCGGCAGGACGCAGCGCGGGGTACTGCTCGGCGACGGCGTGGACCAGGTGTTTCGCCTCCTCGAGCGAGGTGGTGTGGGCATGGTGGTGGCGCTGGCCAAGCATTTCTTCGATGGGCCTGGTCCGCACGAGCCGCAGCAGGTGGTTGGTGTAGTTCGCCAGGCTCCGCCGGGCCTGCGCAATCTTGGCGGCCAGTTGCTCCTCGGTCAGGGAGCCGTTCAGGAGGCCTTCGCGGGTCCGGTCCAGCAGCATGGTGATCTCCTGGACGCCGCCAGCCTCCCCGAGCCGCTCGTAGACCAACAGCGCCGCGCCACTGGTCGGATTGAACACATACCGCTGGTCGTGGGCCTTGCCGCGCAGCGACTCCAGCAGACGAAGCTTGATGAAGACCCGGAATCTCGCATCAAACTCGCCGGCGGAGGCCACCGCAGCACACGCCTGGGCTATCTCCCCGCGGCTCAGGCCGTGTTCGGAGCCGAAGTCGCCGAACACGTCCCGGATCGCCTCGGCAATGCGCAGTGCCACCGGATCGCGTGTCACTGCGCTCGGTGCAGCAGCGACCGGTGCCACGAATGGCGGTATGTGCTCTAGACCCTCCGCGTCGTCCTCCTGCTGCACGGAGAACAAGTCAGGCTGATCCGGCAAGTCCCCCTCCACCCCCGCATCACGTGCGTCCCTGGACCAGCATGACCGCTACCGGGCTCAAAGGGCCTGGAAACCACAAAACTTGTCTTTGTCCTTCCCCAGCCCCAGCCGCAGCAGTGAGCGTGTGTCAGGCGCATCGGGATCGCCGAGGTGTCTATCGTCCGTCGCGCTGGAGCGGGGCCTCGCGTCGAGCCTGGCCGTCCCGGAAGGGGTGCGGGCCGGCCGGCAGGCCGATCTGGCGGGCACCCGGCTTCATGTCCTGGCAGCGGCAGGAGACTGTGGCAGCGCCGGTGGATGGGGGCGGTCGTGGCCGACCGAGGGGCCGTCGGGATGGTCGTGGATCCAGGACAGTCCGCCCAGGTCGAGGCGTTGGCGGGTGCGGGTGACCGCTACATAGGCCAGGCGGGCTTCGGCGTCGTCGATGGGATCGGGTGTCGGCAGGGGGCCTGTCTGCTCGTCGGGCGTGTTGTCCTTGGGGCGGGCGAAGTCGTCCGCGATGAGCACGCGGGGCCATTCACGCCCTTTCGCCTTGTGGGCGGTGGAGACGGTGACCTGGGCGTGCGGCTCGGGGGCAAGCTGAGCGACGGCCGTGAGGATGGCCTCGGTGCCGTGGGTGTCAACGAGGTTGACCAGGGGCTGCAGGTCGCGGCCGGCCGGGTCGTGGGCGGCGTAGTCCTGCAGATCGCCCCATGAGGGGAAGAGGATCAGTTCGGGGTGGTGGGTGCGGCGGCCTTCCTTCAGGTCGCGGGCCGCGAGCGCCAGGGCCTGCAGGCTGTCCCCTCCCCCGGCCAGGGCGACCCGGTAGCCGGCCGCCATGAGGGTCATGACCTGGGCCATGGCGCCGACGTTGGTGCGGCACAGTACGGCGTCCGGCTGGGTGACGGGGCCAAGTTCGGTGGACACGGCAGGGGTGCCAGTGAGGCGGATCGGGGCATCGGCGAGATGCAGCCAGCGGTTGGCCTCCGCGGCGAGGTCGGGGCCGAAGCGGAAGGACTGGGAGAGGGTCAGCTGGGTGCCGTCGAAGCCGGTCATGACGTCTTTGGCGCCGCGCCAGTGATAGATGGCCTGGGCGGAGTCACCGACCATGACCAGCTGGGCGTGCTCGCGCTGGGCGAGGAAGATCTGTTCGACGACGGGGTTGGTGTCCTGGGCCTCGTCCAGCAGCAGGAAGTCGGCCTGGATGCGCGGCCGGGCAAGGGCCCAGATCTTGAGGTAGTGGTCGTGGTCGAAGCGGACGGCGCCGTCGTCCGGGTGCTGCAGGTCGGCCCAGGCTTTGCGTGCGAACGGCACGAGGTGGGTGGCGAGTTGGGCGTGGAGATCGGGGTCGTCCAGGCCACGGAGACGGGGTACGTGATGGCGGCTGATGGCCTCGTCGGCGGTGTGGCAGAAGCGGGTGACGGTGCGCAAGGCGGCGTTGGACAGGGCGCGTTGGGAGATCTCGCGGTCGCCGATGTGGACGGCTTTGGTCAGGCCGAGGGCTTGTCCGGTCTGCCAGGCGGGGCGGCGGGGTGCGTTCAGGCGGCGGGTGTAGCGGTGGCCGACGGCGGCGTAGGCGAGGGCGTGGGCGGTCTTGCACTGCACGGTGCTTGGGAAGCGGGCGGCTGCGTCCTGGGCGATGGCCCGGTTGTAGGCGAGGTAGCGGCCGCGTCGGGTGGTGGCGCGGGCGAGGAAGGCGAGGGTGGTGGTCTTTCCGGTGCCGGCGCCGGCCTGCAGGGCGAGGTGGTGGTCGGCGTGGAAGGCGTCGGCGGCTGCCGTCTGTTCGTCGGTGGGGTTCACGGAGTGGGCCTCTCGGGGAGCCGGGTGAGTGCGTGCCCGACGGCGGCCGGCAGGTAGGCGGGGGTGGTGTGGGCCAGCAATTGGGACACCGCGCGGTCGAGGCGGTCGGTCTCCCGGTCGGCGTGCTCGGCCAGGGCCCGACGCACGGCCAGTTCCAGGAAGCGCTCGGGGTTCTGCCGGGCGCGGCGGGCGTCGGCGGTGAGGGCAGCGTGCACGGCGGGCGGGAAGGCGACGTTGAGCAGCACGCTGTGGTCGGCGTCCGGGTAGTGGGTGGTGATCACGTCGATGGGCAGCCGGGTGCCGAGGCGGTGGCGCAGCCGGTGGGCAGCGCGCTGCGGTGTCTTGGCGGCGACGAGGGCCATCAGGCGGGTGGCGTCGTGGTTGGCGGCGAGCGGCAGCAGGCGGGCGGCGCGGTGCAGGACGGGCGGGGGCAGGGGGCGGGTCATTGTGTTTTCCAGGGCGTGGTGGGGCACGGGTCATCCCCTTCGGTGCGGGCGGGGCGGGGAGTGGGGCAGCCGGGTGTGGATGTGTGCCGCGTGCAGGAGGGGGTCGAAGGGTTCCCAGCAGGCCAGGGCGAGGTCGGCGGCGCCGGGGACGGCGGCATGTGCCGGACAGCGCTGGGTGCGCCAGCGCAGCTGTTCGCCGTAGGAGAGGTGGCTAAGGTCGTAGATGGCCATCAGGGCATCAGGCAGGGCAAGTTGGCCGTGCCGGGCGGTGGTGGGCAGCAGTTTCCACATCCCGGCCGGGCCGAAGGAGGCGAGGACGGGGTTGGGACAGCGGTGACGGTGGCGGGTCTGGGCCACGCAGCGCAGGTCCTCGAGCCGCTGGTGGGCGAGGTAGCGGCACAGCAGCAGCTGGACGACGGGGCGGTCCGGTCCGCCAGTCGGGGGGACGGGCTGCGGGGTGGCGGGTGGGGCGGAGGTGAGAACCCCGGTGTCGATGAGGCGGCGGGTGCGAACGGCGAGTTGGCGGCGGATCACCTCGAGGCGGGGGCCAGCCTGGCAGGTCGGGGTGCGGTGGGGGCAGAGCACGGCATGCGGGATGCGGCACCAGGCGCTGTTGTCACCGTGCGGGTAGGCGATACCGCCACTGAGGTGCCAGCGGCAGGATTCGGGGACGTCGGCGGTGGCCAGTTCGGCGGGGTGCAAGGCGATGGGCCGCTGGTCGGGACGCTGGTACAGGTCGATACGGTGGCCGCAGTGGCGGCAGCGGCCGGTCTGTCCGGCGCGCAGCAGGCGGCTGGGGCTGGTGGTGGTCACCCGGAGCGGGCGGGGGCGGTGGGTGGCGCGGGAGCTGCCGTCCCAGTGGCGGCCGTCGGGGGCGGGCGTGGGGCACATGGCCCGGACCGTGCCAGGCGACACGCAGGCGTGAGCAACGTGTCGCAGGTATGTCCCACGGCCGGCCCAACGAGCCCGCACACATGAGCGTTACTGCGGATGACTGTTCCCTGCCTGATTGCCCGATCGGGTGATTCACGGCGTGGTGCGCACCGGGACGGAGCGAGAGTTCAGGAAGTGGCCGTGCCGGGCGGGGTGTGGTCGTCGCACAGGGCGCCCAGGAAGCGCTCGATGGGCACGTCGAAGGTGTGGGCGAGGGTGTGCCAGGTGGTGACACTGCCGGTGGTGCGGCCGTGTTCAAGGTCGATGAGGGTGCGCCGGGCAAGCCCGCTGCGGTCGGCGAGTTCGTCGAAGGTCCAACCGCGTTCGGCCCGCAGGCGCGCGAGCACGACGCGCAGCGCAGTGAGGTCGGGGTCTGGCGGCAAGATCGTCACCCGACCATCCGACGGTGCAGACCCCTGCCCCGTCAGTGCGGGTTTCTGCACTTTCGCCGGAGTGGGGAAACGGCGAATCCATGGTGCGGGAATCTGCACTACAGTGCGTCCGTCTCGGGGGCCTGTCAGGGTGCCCACCGCCACGACAGTCAGACGGACGGGAGGACGACCAGCCCATGCGGTTCGGTGGCGCACATGCTGCAGTGCGGCGTATCTGGACAGTGGAGCTGCGCCCGCAAGCGGACGGCCCCGTACTCGTCTGCCCCTCGTGTACCGCCCGCACCTTCCCCCTGCAGGCCTCCTCCGCACGGTCGGCCGCCCTGGCACATCTGGCCTGCCATGTCCGCGCGGACGCACTGCCCGCGTACCTGCGCAGCTGCCAGTGCCGGCTGCGAGGCTGCGTCTGGCATCCGCGTCATCGCGGCTGTGCCGGGCGGGTACTGCTGGCCCTGACCCGCGACCTCAGCGGCCGCACCTGGCGGCTGGCCGACGCATGCGCGGCCTGCGCGGCAGCGACCAGCCACACCGCCGTCGTACCCGACACTCTGCTCAGCCCTCACCGATCGGCCACATCAGCCCCCGTCCGGCAGCGAGTCCACGGAGATGAGCCGCAACGGGTACGGGAGATGCTCACCCACCTCGCCTCCACACTCGGCTGCGTCACCTCTCCCGCCGCCCGGCTGCTGGCCCTGCAATGCGCCCTGCGCGCCGACACACACGGCCACGCCCATCTGCCGGCCGGCCTGCTGCGCGGCATGCGCCTGCACCGGCACACCGAGGCGTGGCAGGAACTGGCACAGGACGGCTGGCTCGACCTGCCCGATCCCCGGGCAGCACCGTTGCAGGTGCGGCTGCTGGACGGCGCACTGAACCAGGCCCCGTGCCGCAGCGCCCGCCGGCGCGCCGCCCACTGGGCCCTCAAGCCCGCTCCGCTCATCGTTCCGGCAGCGGCAAAACCCGCAGACCGCCTGGCCGCGCTGGTCCTGGCCGCCCACACCACCCCGGCCGGCCCCGTAGCTGACATGGCCGTCGTGGCCCGTCTGTGCGGGCACTCCCCCCAGCAGACCGAAGCGCTGCTCGACCGGCTGGTCGCCGGCCGCACCCTGGCAACCTGGCACCATCAGCGCGATACCGGCGAGGTGCACTGGCAGCCAGCTCCCCTTCACCGGCCCGTCTCCGGCTCCACGGGGCCGTCTACGCACTGACCGCCGCCTGGTTCAATCTGCCTGCCGTCTCTCAGTCATGCGGCGGAGAAGAACGCAGACAGGCCCGATCTGCGGTGCATCAAAGACAGAGGGCAGGTGTCCCAGTAGCTGTCCTCGCTGTACTCGATGTGGCAGCCGAAGATTCCTCCGACCAGGGCAGCGACGTGATGCGCATGCTGATGCGCCTGGCGGGGGCCGCATCGTGTCGCGGAGGGCCAGGTCTGCGCGGTCACTACGGGTTGCTGGCTGTCGGCTCAGCATCCTGTGTCCAGCGCGTGTCCCACTTGGCCCAGGCAGCCGTTGCTTGTTCGCCCTGGGGCCCGATGTGCCGGAGGAACTCCAGTTGGCGGGTCCCCAGGACGGAACCCGAGATCTGGTTGTTACTGGCTGCGGCAGTGAGAAGCTGCTGCAAGTCGTCTTCCGTCAAGCTGGGAGAGACGGCGTTTACCCACTTCAGGACGGCCTCGCCGCCCTCGTAGGAGCTGGCGTCGGCAACCAGTTCGATGAGAGGCGGGATGAGTCGTCGGTCAGGGACATCGCCCAGAAATGGGGTGAGCTGCGCGAAGTGCATCTGACGGGAAACGAGAGGAATAGCTTCGCTGAGCCGATCGAGCAGCATGCGGTCCACGGGAGCGGCGGGGAGGGCTCCGTTGTACAGCTGGTGAACGATGACCAACTGGTTGGCCGGCACGTTCTTGAGGAGTTCCTCGATGCGAGCGCGGGTGCCTGCGTGGAGGAGTTCCCAGACACCGGGCACGTAGCAGAGCCCAGCCACCAGGGCTATTAGGCCTTCGTCGTCCAACTCATTCTGCTTGCGCTCCAGAACGGAGCGCGCATGCTCCTCGAACTCTCCAGGAGCGATCTTCTGCAGCTCTCGAGCCGTGCGGGTGTGGTTCCACCGCCAGGTGCTGTCCTTCTCTTGGTTGAAGGTCTCCTTGCACACCACTTTGATCAGGTTTGCCCGTAGCTGCGGCGTCCCGTGGTCCATGTAACCGGCGCGCAGGTGGTCAGCAAGGCGGCTGTCGTCCCGGGGGAACGATGCGGATGCGATGTCGCGACCGAATCGTTCCAGCGCTTTCCTCCCTGTTACCGCCTGATGCGACAGCACTGCGTCCACGGCGGCCCTCAGGTGGGCCCGCACCGACTCGGCCGTGGGGTTGAACAGATCATCACTGTCAGGGATGAAGGCCGGGTGTGCGCAGAGATGCCGGTCCTCGTACAGACGAAGGAGCTGGTCCCGCTCGTGCGAGCCGATGAGCTGGAGGTCTTGGTGGGCTTTGGTCAGCAACTCCCGCTCGAACTTCTGCAACTCGTTGATCTTGTTGTCTTTGATGGCTGCGTCGAGCTTGTCGCGGTGTGCCTTCGCGTTCGCGTCCCCCTCGTCGGCGAGGAAGCGAAGCTTTTCGATGAGATCCGCTGCGACGGCGATCCAGATGGCGATGAGTGCCGAGCGGTAGGCGCCGCCGCTGTAGGCAGCGATGGCCTCGTCGATGTAGCGGCGCGATTTAGCCGATCTCACCTGGTTTCTGATGTCTTCCAGTGCGCGCACGCCCACCCCTTCAGTAAGTTTCTGCTGTGATCAGGTTAAGGACGTGGGCGGCGGACCATCAGCCGATATCGATCGTCCAAGCCGGATGCTCACCCCGGGACGTCCATCCTCGAGGTGGGTGGCATGACTGTCTGCGATCGTCTGACCGGCAGTTACAAGATCGACGGAACTTCCACCATGAACTCAGCCAGCGGTCCTAGCTTGAAGGGAGCCTCCTGCTCGGTGGTGGAAGGGGCGGGAACGTGCCGAGGGGGGGGGGGGGGGGGGGGGGGGGGGGGGGGGGGGTCGGGGGGGGGGGGGGTGGGGGGTGGGGTGGTTTCAACAAGAAGGCGGGGTGGGGCTATATCCAACACCCCCCTCG